>JANNQO010000039.1:0-32031 GCA_031400795.1 Rubrivivax sp.
CGACGAGCTGATCGAGACGCTGGCCGATGCCGAGAACCGCGAGCTGATCGCACCCGAGTCGCGCATGATGCTCGAGGGGGTGATTCGCATGGCCGACATGACGGCCGGCGACGTGATGGTGGCCGCGCCCCACATGGACCAACTCGACATCGACGCGCCCTATGATGATCTGCTGCACGGCGTCATCACGACTGGCCATTCGCGATTTCCCGTGTACGAGGGCCGGCGCCACAACGTGATCGGAATTCTGCTGGCGAAGGACCTGTTGAAGCTGCAGCGCGCGCCCGATCTGAACCTGCGCACCTTGCTCCGCCCGGCCGTCTTCGTGCCCGAGTCCAAGGGCCTGAATGAGTTGTTGCGTGATTTCCGTTCGAATCGCAACCACCTCGCGATCGTCATCGACGAGTTCGGCAACACCGCCGGCCTGATCACCATCGAAGACGTGCTGGAAGAGATCGTCGGCGAGATCGAGGACGAGTTCGACGACCAGCAGCGCGAGAACGGCATCTACACGCTGGCCGACGGCGCGCAGCGGGTGGCCGGCGATGTCTCGATCGAGGCCGTCAACCAGGCTTTCAGCACCAGGCTGCCGCAGGCCGAGTTCGACACCATCGGCGGGCTCGTCGCGCACGAACTGGGCCGGGTGCCGCGGCGAGGCGAGGCGACGATCGTCGGCGGCCTGCGCTTCACGGTGATGATCACGCGTGGCGGCGCGGTGCGCTGGTTCCGCGTCGAGCGCGCGCCCGAGAGCGAGGCGGCGAGCGACGGCGGCGACGTCGATTGAAGTCCTCGCGCGCCGAGGCCCCGTCGATCGCGGCGCTCGGCGCGCTTCAGACGCTGGCCTTCACGGTCACCGCGCTGTGGTGGCTGCCGGTGCTGACGCTGGCCGCACTCGTCTGGCGCTTGAACGCGAGCACCGCGCGGCGCGCCGCCTGGCTGGCCTGGCTGTACGGCACCGCCTGGCTGGTGGCCGGCGTGTGGTGGCTCTTCATCAGCATGCACCGCTACGGCGGGCTGCCGGCGCCGCTGGCGGCGCTGGCGGTGCTGGCGCTGGCGGCGGCGCTGTCGCTGTACCTGGCGCTGGCGGCGGCTGCCTATGCGCGTTGGCGTAGCGGCACGCCTGGACGCGACGCGCTGCTGTGGGCCGCGCTGTGGCTGGCCGCTGAACTGGCGCGCGGGCTGCTCTTCACCGGCTTTCCCTGGGTGGCCAGCGGCTATGCCTGGGTCGACGCGCCGCTGGCACTGCTGGCGCCCTGGGTCGGGGTGTATGGCATGGGCGCCGTGCTGGCCTTTGCCGCGGCGCTGCTGGCGGGGCTGCCGGCGCTGCGCCCAAGCCGGCGTGCGGCGCTGGCCGTGGCGCTGGCTGCGCTGCTCGGACTGCCGGGGGGATTCGGCCCGCTGGAGTTCACGCACAGCAGCGGCCGGCTCAGTGTGACGCTGCTGCAATCCAATGTCGCGCAGGACGAGAAGTTCAGGCTCGACGCGCTGCCGGCCACGCTCGGCTGGGCGGCGCGCACGCTGATGGCCGCACCGGGGCAACTGGTGCTCTCGCCCGAGACCTTGATCCCGTTGCTGCCGGCGCAGCTCGAACACGCCGCGCCCGGTTACTGGGAGGCGCTGCGCGGGCACTTCGCCGGCGCGGGGCGGGCTGCGCTGATCGGCATGCCGCTGGGCGATGAAGAGCGCGGCTACACCAACTCGGTGCTCGGGGTCGGCGCTGGCCCCGGTCCGGTCTACCGCTACGACAAGCACCACCTGGTGCCCTTCGGCGAGTTCATCCCGAGCGGCTTTCGCTGGTTCACGCGGATGATGAATATCCCGCTGGGCGACTTCGCGCGCGGCGTGCCCGATGCGCCTTCGTTCACCGTGGCCGGCCAGCGCGTGGCGCCCAACATCTGCTACGAAGACCTGTTCGGCGAAGAACTGGCGCAACGATTTCGCGACCCGGCCAGCGCGCCGACGGTGCTGGCCAACATCAGCAACATCGGTTGGTTCGGCGACACGGTGGCCGTGACCCAGCATCTGCAGATATCACGGCTGCGCACGCTGGAGCTGCAGCGGCCGATGCTGCGCGCCACCAACACCGGCGCCACCGCGGTGATCGACCACCGCGGCGTGGTGACGGCGCAGCTGCGGCCGTTCACGCGCGGCACGCTCGACGCGTTGGTCGAAGGGCGCGAGGGCCTCACACCCTACGCACGCTGGGCCGCGGCGGCCGGCCTGTGGCCGCTGCTGTCGCTGTCGGTGTTGACGATCGCGCTCGCGGTGTGGGGGGCACGCCGGCACGCAGAATCACGCCGATGACCGCTGCCCCCGAAGCCTCCCGCCCGTTGCGCCGCATCGCCGACCTGCCCGGCCCGCGCGGCTGGCCGCTCGTGGGCAACGCCTTGCAGGTGCAGCGCACCAGGCTGCACCTGCAACTCGAGGCCTGGGCCGCCGCGCATGGCCCCTTGTTCCGCGTGAACTTCCTGCGCCGCCAGATGCTGGTGGTGGCCGACCCCACGCTGGTGGCCACGCTGCTGCGCGACCGGCCCGATGGCGCCGGCCGCATCAAGCCGCTGGAGCGCGCTTCCGCCGAGCTCGGCCTGGCGGGCCTCTTCACGAGCAACGGCGAACGCTGGCGGCGCCAGCGACCGATGGTCATGGCGGCACTCGATCCAGGCCACGTGCGCGGCTACTTCCCCCAGCTCGTCACCGTCACCGAGCGCCTGGCGCGGCGCTGGCAGCGCGCCGCGGCAGAGCAGCGCGACATCGTGTTGCAGGACGACCTGACGCGCTTCACCGTCGACGTGGTGGCGGGGCTGGCTTTCGGCGCCGACATAAACACGCTGGAGCAGGGCGAAGACCGCATCCACCGCCACCTCGACCAGCTGCTGCCGGCGCTGGCGCGGCGGCTGGCGATGCCCTTCCCGCTGTGGCGCTACCTGCGCACGCCGGCCGAAAAGCGTGTCGAAGCTGCCGCTGCGCAGCTGCAAGCGGCCGTGCAGGGTTTCATTGCCCAGGCGCGCGAGCGGCTGGCTCGCGACCCGACGCTTCGCGAGCAGCCGCGCAACCTGATCGAAGCGATGCTGGTGGAGCGCGAGCGCCCGGGCAGTGCATTGACCGACGAAGACCTGGCCGGCAACGTGCTCACCATGCTGGTGGCCGGCGAAGACACCACCGCCCATACGCTGGCCTGGGCGATCTGGCTGCTCGCGCGCAACCCGCAGGCGCTGGCCGATGCGCAGCGGGAAGCGAGCCGCGTGCTCGATCGTGCCGCCTGGCCGACGACGCTCGAACAGGCCGCGCAGCTCGAGCACATCGAAGCCTGCGCACACGAGACGATGCGCATCAAGCCGGTGGCGCCGATGCTGCCGCTGCAGGCGCGCCGCGATCTGGTGGTCGGCGATGTGGCCGTGCCGGCGCGCACCACGCTGATCTGCCTGATGCGCAGCGGTGCGATGAGCGCCGATCACTTTCCGCAGCCGCTAACGTTCGACCCGACGCGCTGGATGCCGGGCCAGGCGGACGCCGGCAGCGCCAAGCGCGTGGCGATGCCTTTCGGCGCCGGCGCGCGCATCTGCCCGGGCCGTACCCTGGCGCTGCTGGAGATGAAGATGGTGCTGGCCACGCTGCTGGCGGGATTCGAGATCGAGCGGATCGATACGCCCGACGGCGGCGAGCCCGCCGAGCACCTCGCCTTCACGATGTCGCCGGTGGGGCTGCGGATGCGGCTTCGCCCACGGGCTGCGCAGCCTCCAGCGCCTGACTGATTGCCGCCAGCAGCGTGGCCTTCTCCACCGGCTTGCCCAGGTGCGCCAGGCAGCCGGCGGCGAGACTGGCCTGCAGGTCGCTGGCCTGCGTGTTCGCCGACAGCGCAATCACCGGCACCGGCGCCAAGCCGCGGCCGGTCTCGTCGGCGCGGATCGCGCGCGTCGCCTCGTGGCCGTCCAGATGCGGCATCAAGAGATCCATCAGCACCAGGTCGTAGCGCTGCGCGATGGCCATGCCCACCGCCTCGCGGCCATCGCGCGCGATGTCCAGCAGCACGCCGCTGTCGCGCAGCATGCCTTGCACCACCATCACGTTGACCTCGTTGTCTTCGGCCAGCAGCAGGCGCTTGCCGCCCAGCGGCGTGGTGCTGCTGCCGCCATGGGCAGGGGTCTGCGGCGCTTCGCAGGCCGGCAGCGGCAACTTCACGCGCGCCGTGGTGCCGCTGCCCGCGGCGCTCTCCAGGCGGATCTCGCCGCCCATCGCAACCACCAGGCGGCGCGTGATCGCCAGGCCCAGGCCGCTGCCGCCGAAGCGTTGCGCCACTCCGGCATCGGCCTGCATGAACGGCTCGAAGACCATCGCCAGGCGGTCCGCCGCGATGCCGATACCGGTGTCGCGCACGGTGATCTCCAGGCCTTGCCGATCGGCCGCGGCCATCACCTCCAGCGAGACCGAGCCGCCGCCGGTGAATTTGGTGGCGTTGCCGAGCAGGTTCATCAGCACCTGGCGCACGCGGTGCGCATCGCCGAGCACAAGCGCCGGGCAGGCGTCGTCGACGGCAGCGCTCAAATGCAAGGTCTTGGCGCGCGCCTGCGGCTCGAACAGGCTGCGCAACTCCTCGACCAGCGCGCGCGGCGAGAACGGCTGGCGTTGCAGCGTCACGCCGCCGGCCTCCCAGCGCGACAAGTCGAGCACGTCGTCGATCAGCCGCGTGAGATGCGCGCCGGCGTGGCCCATCGTCTCCACGTAGCGGCGCTGCAGCGGCGACATCGGGGTTTCGCCGAGCAGCTGCGTCACGCCGAGCATCGCGTTCAGCGGCGTGCGCACCTCGTGGCTCATGTGCGCCAGAAACTGCGAGGTGGCGCGCTCGGCGGCCTGCGCCGCGGCGCTGTCCACGCGCGCCTGCTGCCGGTCCAGCGCTTGCCGGCGCATCCAGCGGCCGGCCAGCGCCACCCCGCCGGCCAGCAGCAGCAGCAGCGCCGCCGGCAGGCCCACCGGCTGCGCGCGCCACAGCAGCAAGGCCACCAGCGCCAGCATTGCCAGCAAGGCCAGCGCCGAGGCGGCGGCGTCGCGCCGAACGTCGGGCACGCGCCGGCGCAGGCCCAGCAGCAACGGTGCCCCGGCGATCAGCAGCAGCGCGGCGTCGAGCACCGGGCGGCGCGGCGCGAGCACTTCGCCGTTGTGGATCGCTTCGTAGGCCAGCGCCTGCCACCAGGTGCCGGCAATCTGGCCGACCGGCGTCATCGCCTGGGCGTCGAGCACGCTCGGACTGCCGATGAAGACCGTGCGGCCCTTCACCGAAGAGGCCAGCGCGGCCGACGCTTGGGCGTCGAGCAGCTCGACCAACGAGACCACGCGCAACGCGTCGGTATGGGTGCGCAACAGCGGTGTGATGCAGGCTGCATCGCCGGGCGCGCCAGAGGTCATCTGCAACGCCGCGGTGACGAGGGCCGGCAGCACCTGGCCTTCCACCTGATGCCAGGCGTGCAGGCAGCGCAACCGGCCGTCACTGTCCAGCGCCGTGCGCTGCACGCCCAGGTGCCGCGCGCCGGCCAGCAGCACCGGTGTGGGCAGCAGCAAGCCTTCCCAGCGCGAGGCAGCCGGCGCAGCGCTGCCGGGCGGCGCGGCCAGGGCCTGCAAGCGGCTGCGCGCCGCCTCGTCGAGCGCCGGCCTGAACTCGTTGGAGACATCGGCGGCCAACACCACCGGGCGCTGCGCGTCGGCAGCGAGTGCACTCAGGGCCTCGTCGCCGGGGCGCGGTTCGGCAAACAGCAGGTTGAAGACCACCGCGCGCGCGCCGAGATCGAACAGGCGCCGCGCCGCCGCGGCGTGCACGTCGCGCCCGAACGGCCAAGGTTGGCCGCGCGCGGCCAGCGCGCGCATCGAGGCCTCGTCGATGTCGACCACCAGCACCGAGCGCGCATCGTCACTCGGGGACAGCCAACGCAGGTTCAGGTCCAGCCAGTGGCGATCGATGCCCGTGAACAGCGATGACAGCGCGATCAGCGCCGTGGCCAGCCAGCTGCCGAGGATCCAGGGCCACCAGTCGAATGCAGGGCGTGGTGGCTGCATGGCTTCAAATCAGCAACAGCAGCACGAGCGCCGGCAGCCACCACCAGGCGCTGGCACGTGGCACTTCGAACGACCCGCTCGGACCCCAGGGGCCAGCAACGCCTCTTGCGTCGATCACGCGCGCGCGCAGCTGGTAGGTGCCGGGCTCAAGGCCATCCAGCAGCAGTTCGGGGGTGGCGCTGTGGCGCTCCAGCAGCGGCTTGTCGAAGCTGCTCGTGCCGTCGGCCAAGCCGGCCAGCTGGAACTCGTAGCGGTCGCCCGGCTGGCCGGCGCTGAAACGAAATCGCAAGGCGCCGTCGCTGCCGGTCTGCGCACCGGGCGCCGAGGGCGCGGCGGGTGGCGGATCGGAGCGCTGCTCGAAAGTCTGCACGTCGCTCCACGGGCCCTGGTGGCCATCGGCGCGCACGCCGGCCAGGCGCCAGAACCAGCGGCCCGGGGCCAGTTCAATGCTGGCCTCGGTCGCCTCCAGGTCGCGCAGGTCCTGGGTGGGGGCGGCGAAATCCGCGCTGGCGGCGATCTGCAGCCGGTAGCGCGCGGCTGCCGACGAGCGTGCCCAGGCCAGCGGCGCGCGAGCACCGACCAGCACTGCGTCGCGCGCCGGTGCGGAGAGAAACGGCGGTTCGGGCCGCGCTGCGACGACGAAGGCGAGCGCCGCCTCGCGCCCGGCCAGCCCCTGCGCATCCACGGCGCGCAGCCGCAAGCGGTAGCGGCCGTCGGGCAGTGCGCCGAAATCGACCTCGGCTTCGCTGCCGCGGCGCTCGGCCACGAGCGGGGCCGGACGGCCCGCATCGCCGGTCGACGCCAGTACCTGCGCCTGCCAGGGGGAACCCACCGGCACGGCGCTGGTGAGCGCTGTCCAGCGCAGCCGCACCGGCAGCCGCTCGATGATCAGCGAGGTGGTTGCCAGCGGGGCTGCGGGCAGCAGCTCCAGCGGGCGCGACAAACCTTGCGCCGTGGCGGTGACGCCGAAACCGTCGCTGAGCAGCGTGCCCGGGGTCTTGTCCGCCGGCTGATCGGATCGCGCTTCGACGTGGCCCTGGTCCACCGCCGCCTGGCCGGTCCGCGAAGCGCCATCGAATGCGGCGCGAAACTCGGTGCCGCGTGCGCCCAGCCGCAGCACCGGGCTGCGGATCTCGAAGCGCGGCCGCGGCGGCTCGCGGCGTACCTGCGACTCCACCTCGCCTTGTTGCAGGCGCATCACCTGCACCGCCTGGCCGCTGCCGCGCAGCACCTGCGCCTGCTCCAGCGTGATGCGGCTGGCCGGCGAGACGCGCAGTTGCGAGCCATCGGCAAAACGCAGCATCGCCGAGCTGTCCGCGCGAGTTTCCAGCGTGTCCTGCGCGGAGAGCAGGTTGCCGTCGCGCGCTGCGCCGCCGCGCACCAGCACCTGGCCCACCACCTGCGTCACCTCGGCCTGCGCCGCATCACCACGCAGCCAGGCCACCGGGAGCTGCACGGCCTGGCCGGGTTGCAGGCGCCGCGGCGCGGTGATGCGGTTCAGCCGCTGCAAGCGCCGCCAGTCGTGCGGCTCGGCCAGCATCTTTTGCGCGATGCCAAACAGGTGTTCACCGCGCTGCACCCGGTAGGTCCACGTCTCCAGCGCCGGCGCGGGCCCGGCCTGCGCGGCCCAGGACGCCGCCGCACACAGTGCCGTGACGGCGGCGGCCAGCGCGTGTCTGCAGAGTGCGCCGACGAGATACGTCGTCCGCCCCCCGGGGGGGTGAAAAAACTCGGCAGCGGCCCTTCGTTTTCTCAGGAGGGTTTGCGCAGGCATGGCGCATTATTGGCAACTGAACGCAAGCGCCGCGCCCCCCAAATGGGCGGAAACCCGCTGCCGGCCGCCGCCCGCCGACGAAAGGCGACCGGCCCCGGCCAGACGGTAGGGGTAAGCCCTTGGTTAGCCCCGAATGCCCAGCCGCACCAGCCGCCCCGGCCGCGCCGGCGTCACCTCGCCCGCGAGTTGCACCGCCTGCCCGGCCACCCAGGTCGCCAGGTAGCCCTGGCCGCGCTGCAGCAGCCGGCGCCCGCCGGCCGGCAGGTCGCGAACGATGCGAGCGCAGCCCACCGCCAGCCGGGCCGCGTCGATCAGGTTCAGGTCGGCGCGCTGGCCCACAGCGATGCGGCCGCGGTCGGCCAGGCCGATGTAGTCGGCGTTGCGCGAACTCAGCATCTGGACCACCTCTTGCAACGGCAGCGGCAATCGATTCGCCGCGGGCCGCGTCCAATGCGTGAGCATGAAAGTCGAAAAACTCGCATCGCAGACCGTGCCGACATGGGCGCCGGCGTCGGACAGCCCGGCCAGTGCGCGCGGGTGGCCCAGCATCTCGCGCACCACGTCGAGCTGCCCGTCGTTGTAGTTGAAGATCGGGAAATAGATCAGGTTCGTGCCGTCGCCGGCCGCGAGGTGGTCGTAGATCGCTTCCAGTGCCGAACTGCCGCGCTGGCGGGCGCGCGCGTAGAAGCTTTTCGCCAGCGGCGGCTCGTAGTCCGGCGCCGGGTCGTCCGACGACATCGGGAACATGCGCGCCGCGATCAGTTCGATGCGCGCCAGCAGCAAGTCCACCAGCGGTGGGATCGGCGTGCCGTCGCCGCTCAGCCGCTCGCTCTTCTGCGCCAGGATGCGCGCCTTGCGCGCCGGCTGGCGCATCGCCGCGGCGCGCTCGCCCAGCGGCAGCGCGGCGATCTCTTTGAAGCCCGGGAAGCCCATGAAGGGGTGAAAGCTCGCATCCAGCCCATTGATCACGCCGATGCCGCGCGCGGCGGCTTGCAAGTACAGCGGCAGGCCTTGCGCGACCGCGGCGTCGACGCGCTCGCGGATCGAGCGCCACTGTTCGCCGCCGGGGTCGCGTTGCAGCCAGGTCATCGACAACGGCTTGCCGGCCGCCCGTGCCAACTCTTCGACGAGGTCGAATTCGGCATCGAAGCGATCCGGCCCGCGCAGCAGGTCGAAGTCGCTGACCAGCTGGATCACGCCATGGTGCAGGCCCTGGAACGCAGCGGCGATGCCGCGCAGCTCGTCGGCACCCGCTTCCGAGGCCGGCGTGGCCTGGCCGCGCGCGCTGCGGTGGTTGTCGGTGCGGCCGCTGGAGAAACCCGCGGCGCCGGCAACGAGCGCTTCGCGCAACAAGGCGCGCATCGCAGTGATGTCCTCGGCAGTAGCCGCCGCGTGGGCCACCGCGCGCTCGCCCATCACCGCCATGCGCAGCGGGTCGTGCGGCACCTGCACCAGGTAGTCGAGCGTGTGCGGCAGCGCATCGAGGGCGGCCATGTATTCGGGGAAGGTGCGCCAGTTGAAGGGCACGCCTTCGGCCAGCGCCACGCCGGGGATGTCTTCGACGCCTTCCATCAACTCGATCAACGCCTGCTCGCTGCCGGGCAAAGCATCGGACAAAGGTGCGAAGCCGACGCCGCAGTTGCCCATCACCAACGTCGTCACGCCATGGTGGATGCTCGGGCTGAAGGTTGGGTCCCAGCTTGCCTGGCCGTCGTAGTGGGTGTGGATGTCGACGAAGCCCGGCGTCAGCCAGGCGCCCTGGCCGTCGACGCGCCGGCGCGTGGCCGACGTGATGCGCCGGCGCTGATCGACCTCGGTGATGCGGCCGCCGCTGACTGCGACATCACCGTGGCGCGGCGCCGCGCCGCTGCCGTCGACGATCAACGCGCCTTCAATGACCAGATCGTGCATCGTGGTGCCTCCCCCATCCCACCAACGTCAAGCCCGACACCACGTGCCAGATGCCCCACAGGCTGGCCACGATGACCATGCCCAGATCGGCGTTGAACTGCACCGCAATGATGCCCAGCGCCAGCCCGGAGTTCTGCATGCCGCCCTCGATGGTGATGGCGCGGCGATCGCGCTCGGCGACGCCGAACGCCGTGGCGCAGCCGAAACCCAGCAGCAGTCCGCTGGCGTTGTGCAGCACCACGACCAGGAGCTGCGGCAGGATCTGCGCTGTGAGCAGCGCCCGCTCGCGGAACAGCCCGGCGGCGATGAACAGCAGCAGCGCAGCGACGGCAAAGCGCCCCAGCGGCTTGCGCATGGACTTCGCCAGCCCCGGCAGCCGGTGCGCAACGGCCAGGCCGAGAATCATCGGCGCTGCCAGCAGCACGAGCAGGCTGAACCAGATGTCCGACGCGTCGATCGCCAGCGCGCGCAGCCACGACGCAGTGACCGGGTTGCTCGACACCATCCACGTGAAATTGAATGGCGTGAGGAAGAGCGCCAACAAGCTGGCCACCGCCGAGATGCTGACCGACAACGCCGTGTTGCCGCGGCCGAGGTGCGTGATGACGTTGGACAGCGCGCCGCCGGGGCAGCAAGCGACCAGAATCATCGCCGCTTCGGTGCTGGCCGGCAGCTCCAGCGCCAGCGTGGCCAGCCAGGTGGCGCCGGGCAGCAGCACGAACTGCGGAATCAGCCCGGCCACCACTGCGCGCGGCGTCTGGCCGACGCGACGGAAGTCATCGATGCGCAACTCCAGCGCGACGGCGAAGACCATGGTTGCGAGCACCAGGCTCAGCACGAGTTGCGTGGCGGTCATTCGTCTCGAGGCTAATCATCGACCTGACCCGTAAACTCAAGGGTTTACGCCAGCCGCCCGATGCTGACCTTCCAACAAATCATCCTTCAGCTGCAATCGTACTGGGCCGAGCAAGGCTGCGCGCTCTTGCAGCCCTACGACATGGAAGTCGGCGCCGGCACGAGCCACACCGCCACCTTCCTGCGCGCGCTCGGCCCCGAGCCGTGGAAGGCGGCCTATGTGCAACCGAGTCGGCGGCCCAAGGATGGGCGCTACGGCAACAACCCGAACCGCTTACAGCACTACTACCAGTACCAGGTGGTGCTGAAGCCCGCGCCGGCGGACATCCTCGAGCTGTACCTCGGCTCGCTGCAAGCGCTGGGATTCGACCTGAAGGCCGACGACGTGCGCTTCGTCGAAGACGATTGGGAGAACCCGACGCTGGGCGCCTGGGGCCTGGGCTGGGAGGTCTGGCTGAACGGCATGGAAGTCACCCAGTTCACCTACTTCCAGCAGGTCGGGGGCATCGACTGCAAGCCGCTGACGGGCGAGATCACCTACGGGCTGGAGCGGCTGGCGATGTACCTGCAAGGCGTGGAGAACGTCTACGACCTGGCGTGGACGGATGGGCTGAAGTACCGGGACGTCTATCACCAGAACGAGGTCGAGCAGAGCACCTACAACTTCGAGCACAGCGATGTCGACTTCCTGCTCGGCGCATTCGGCGCCCATGAAAAGCAGGCGAAATACTTGATGGAGCAGCAGCTCGCGTTGCCGGCCTACGAGCAGGTGCTGAAAGCGGCGCACACCTTCAATCTGCTCGATGCACGCGGCGCGATCAGCGTCACCGAGCGCGCCGCCTACATCGGCCGCATCCGCAACCTGGCGCGCAGCGTGGCGCAGAGTTACCTCGACAGCCGGGCGCGGCTCGGGTTTCCGATGGCGCCGAAGGCCTGGGCCGACGAAGTGGCCGCGCGGCTGCTGAAGAAGGCGGCGTGATGAGCAGCGCGCAGAACCTGCTCGTCGAGCTCTTCGTCGAGGAGTTGCCGCCGAAGGCGTTGAAGAAGCTCGGCGAAGCGTTTGCGGCATTGCTCGCCGACGGGCTGAAGGCGCAGGGCCTGGCCGCGGCCGATGCGGCGGTGACGGCGTTCGCTTCGCCGCGGCGGCTGGCCGTGCATGTCACCACCGTCGTTGCGCGTGCCGCCGACAAGCCGCAGCAACACAAGCTGATGCCGGTGGCGGTGGCGCTGGACGCCAGCGGCGCGCCGACGCCAGCGTTGCTGAAGAAGCTCGCCGCGCTCGGTGCCGATGCATCGGTGGTGCCGAAGCTCGAGCGCCGCAGCGACGGCAAGACCGAGGCGCTGTTCTTCGACAGCGTGGTGAGCGGCGCCACGCTCGCCGAAGGCTTGCAGAAAGCCTTGAACGACGCCCTGGCCAAGCTGCCCATCCCGAAAGTGATGCAGTACCAGCTCGCCGACGGCTGGACCAGCGTGAACTTCGTTCGCCCCGCGCATGGCCTGGTGGCGCTGCATGGCGCCGAAGTGGTGCCGGCGTCGGCGCTGGGCCTCACCAGCGGACGCCGCACGCAGGGCCACCGCTTCGAAGCCGCGTTGCCAACCATTGACATCACCCACGCCGACAGCTATGAGCAGCAGCTGAGCGAACAAGGCGCGGTCATCGCCAGCTTCGCCGAACGCCGCGCCGAAATCGTTCGCCAGCTCGGCGCTGCCGCGGCGAGAGAAGGCCTGACACCGATAGCCGACGAGGCGTTGCTCGACGAGGTGACCGCGCTGGTCGAACGCCCGAACGTGCTGCCGTGCCGCTTCGAGCCCGAGTTCCTGGCGGTGCCGCAGGAATGCCTGATCCTGACGATGAAGGCGAACCAGAAGTACTTCCCGCTGCTGGATGGCGAGGGCCGCCTGACCGAGAAATTCCTGATCGTCAGCAACATCCGTCCGGCGGACCCGAGCCGTGTCATCGAAGGCAACCAGCGCGTCGTGCGTCCGCGCCTGGCCGACGCCAAGTTTTTCTTCGATCAGGATCGCAAAAGGTCGCTCGAATCGCGAATCCCCGCCCTCGCCCGAGTGGTCTACCACGGCAAGCTCGGCTCGCAGGGCGAACGCGTCGAACGTGTGCGCACCATCGCGCGCGGCATCGGCGAACAGCTCGGCGGCCCCAGCCTGGCCGCGCAGGCCGACCGCGCCGCGCTGCTCGCCAAAGCCGACCTGCTCACCGACATGGTCGGCGAGTTTCCCGAACTGCAAGGCGTGATGGGCGGCTACTACGCGCGCCACGACGGCGAGAGCGAAGCCGTCGCCTTCGCGATCGAAGACCACTACAGGCCGCGCTTCGCGGGCGATTCGCTGCCGCGTGCCGATGCCGGCGTGGTCGTCGCATTGGCCGACAAGCTGGAGACCCTGGCCGGCTTGTTCGGCATCGGCCAACAGCCGAGCGGCGACAAAGACCCGTTCGCGCTGCGCCGGCACGCGCTGGGCGTGATCCGCATGTTGATCGAACGCAAGCTCTCGCTGGCGGTGCCGCAGCTCGTCGACCTGGCCTTCGCCGCCTTCGCCACGGGCCACGGCCAGCAACAGGCCGAGGTCAGCACGTTTCTCTACGACCGCCTGATCGGCACCTTGCGCGACCAGGGATTCAGCGCGCACGAGGTCGACGCGGTGATCGCACTGCGCCCGCCACGCTGGGGCGACATCCCGCAGCGTCTCGCCGCCGTGCGCGCATTCGCCGCACTGCCCGAGGCGCAGTCGCTGGCCGCGGCCAACAAGCGCGTCGGGAACATCCTGAAAAAATCCGAGACTGGCGACAACGGCGCGGTGCAAAGCGCGTTGCTGGCCGAGCCCGCCGAGCAGGCACTGGCCGGCGCGATCAGCAGCGTCGCGCCGCAGGCCGAGGCCGCTTTCACCGCCGGCGACTACACCGGCTCGCTGAAGGCCCTGGCCGCGCTGAAGACCCCGGTCGACGCCTTTTTCGACGCCGTGATGGTCAACGCCGAAGACCCCGCATTGCGCCGCAACCGGCTGGCGCTGCTGGCCACGCTGCATGGCGCGATGAACCGTGTCGCCGACCTGTCGCGTCTGGCTTCTTAGCAGGGAGCGACGATGCACACCGTCAAGCTCGTCATCCTCGGCCGCGACGGCATCCTGAACGAATACCGCGACGACCATGTCAAGGCGGCCGAAGAATGGCTGCCCGTCGAAGGCGCGCTGGAAGCCGTCTCGCGCCTGAACCATGCCGGCTGGCACACGGTGGTGGCCACCAACCAGGCCGGCATCGGCAGCGGCATGATCGACATGGCCTCGATCAACGCCGTGCATGCCGAAATGCACCGCAAGCTGATGGCGCAGGGCGCGCGGGTCGACGCGGTGTTTTTCTGCCCGCACACGCCCAAGGACCAATGCGATTGCCGCAAGCCCATGCCGGGCATGATGCTGGAGATCGGGCGCCGCTACGGTGCAGACCTGTCGCACGTGCCGATGGTCTGCGACACCTTGCGCGACCTGTTGGCCGCACAGACGGCGGGCTGCCAGCCGCACCTGGTGCGCAGCGGGCGCGCCGCGGCGCTCACGCCCGAGCAGATCGCGCCGATGCTGGCCCAGGTGCCGACGGCGCGGGTCCACGCCGACCTGGCCGCCTTCGCAGAGCATTTGCTGACCCGCGAGCCTGCCGCGGCAGCTGCTGCCCGATGAAGGCCGTCTGGGCGCTGCGCTCGTTGCTCTTCGTGCTGTGGATGGCGGCGACGGTCATCCCCTGGGGGCTGGCGATGGTGGCCTTGTCGGTGTTCCAGCGCGGTGCGCCGCTGTACTGGGGTTGCGTGGGCTGGCTGCGCACCGCGATGTGGGGCGTGCGCGTGATCTGCGGCGTGCGCTGGCGCGTCACGGGCATGCACCACCTGCCCACCGCCGAAGACGGCCGCGCCGCCGTGCTGCTGGCGCCCAAGCACCAGTCGACGCTGGAGACCTTTCTGTTCCCGACGCTGATGCCGCACCCGCTGGCCTACGTGTTCAAGCGCGAGCTGCTCTACATCCCCTTCTTCGGCTGGGCGATGGGCCGCATGGACATGATCCACATCGACCGAAGCAAGCGCACCGAGGCCTGGAACAAGGTGGCCGAACAAGGCAAGCGCCTCTTCGACCAGGGCATCTGGGTCATCATGTTCCCCGAAGGCACGCGCATCAAGCGCGGCGCGCAGGGCACCTACAAGACGGGCTCGTCGCGGCTGGCGATCAGTGCCGGCGTGCCGATCGTGCCGATTGCGGTGACCTCGGCGAAGTGCTGGCCGCGCAAGAGCTTCCTGGTGCGGCCCGGCCTGGTGGACATCTCCATCGGCCAACCGATTCCTTCGGTGGGACGCGACCCGGAGGGCCTGAT
This sequence comes from Rubrivivax sp., assembly GCA_031400795.1. Lineage (GTDB taxonomy): Bacteria > Pseudomonadota > Gammaproteobacteria > Burkholderiales > Burkholderiaceae_C > Rubrivivax. The sequence goes on from JANNQO010000039.1 coordinate 14,952, forward strand.
GCGCGACGTGGAGACCTGGATCGAGGCCGAGATGCGGCGGCTCGATCCTGAGGCCTACGCGCCGCCCGGGATGAAGCCCGGTGCCTGACGGGGCGGTGCCGCGGCAACTCTCGTTGTTCGACGAGCCGACGCTCGTGGCTGCGCCGGCGCCGAGCCTGCCGCCCCCTGCCTGCCCCGTGCCGCCGCAAGCCCGCCACAGCGTGCACCTGGGCGGGTACCGGCTGCCGTACCACCTGAAGCGCGCGCGACGGCGCAGCATTGGTTTCGTGATCGGCCCCGAGGGCTTGACGGTGAGCGCGCCAAGGTGGGTGGGTTCGGGCGAGATCGACGCCGCGCTGCGCGAAAAGGCGGATTGGATCCTGCGCAAGCTGCACGAGCAGCGCGAGCGCGCGAAACGCCTGGAAGCCTCGCGCATCGAGTGGCGCGACGGCGGCAGCCTGCCCTTCCTGGGCGAGACCGTGACCTTCGTGCTCGACCCGCGCGTGGCCGCTGTGGTGCTGAACGCAGCTGCCGAGGCGTTGCCCGGCGTGCCACGGCTGATGCTGCACATCGGGCTGCCGTACAGCGCCACGCCCGAGCAGGTGCGCGACGCCGTGCAGAGCTGGCTGCAACGCCAGGCGCGGCGCGTCTTCGAAGAGCGTTGCGCGAGCTACGCCGCACGCCTCAACGTGCGCATGAGGCGCTTGACGCTGAGTTCGGCCGCCACGCGCTGGGGCAGCGCCAGCGCCGACGGGTCGATCCGCCTGAACTGGCGCTTGATCCACTTCGGCCTGCCGGTCATCGATTACGTGGTGACGCATGAACTCGCGCACTTGCGCGAAATGAACCACAGCGCCGCCTTCTGGGAGGTCGTGCGATCGGTGATCCCCGACTACGAGCGTCCGCGCGGCGCGCTGCGCGAACATCTGCTGCCCGCATTGTGAATAGGTCACAGCCGCACTCCACCTTTTGGGGGATGGCAGTTGGCTGGGCGCACGGCACACTGCGCGCAACGCTGTCAGCGGCAAGTGCAGGGAAGCACCGACAGGTGCACAAGAATAGAAACGGGGGCGGAATCGAAAGGTTCCGCCCCTTTTTCAATGGCCTTCAATGGCCGATCGGCGCGAAGCGTACAACCCCATCGGCATGCCGCTGCGCGCGCAGCAGGCCGCGCGACTGCAAGGCGTGCAGATGCGCCACCGATTCGCCCATCGCAAACGTGGTCTGGTGCAGATCGAGCTGGCGCTTGAAGAGCACCGGCAGCAGATCGGCCGCGCTGCGCGGCGCCAGCGCGCATTCACGCAGCACGTCGGCGAAGCGATCGTCGTGGTGGCGCTGCAATTGGCCGATGCGCTCGTGCAGCCCGGTGAACGGCTTGCCGTGCGAAGGCAGCACCAGCGTGGCCACGGGCAGCGCGCGCAGCTTCTCGATCGAGCCCAGGTACAAGGGCAACGGGTCGGCCTCGGGCTCGATGTCGATCACGCTGACATTGGTGGAGATGCGCGGCAACACCATGTCGCCGGAGATCAGCACGGCCAGGGCCGTGCAGTGCAGCGCGATGTGCTCGGGCGCGTGGCCGTGGCCGTCGATGCAATGCCAATCCCTGCCGCCGATCGTGATCACCATGCCGTCCATCAGCCGGCGAAAGCGCCTCGGCACCTCGGGCACCATGCTCGGGTAGTAGTTGCGCCGGGCACGCACCTTGGCCAGCGCTTCGGGGTCGGCGAGGCCGTGCATCGCGAAGAAGTCCGCCGCCGCGTCGCCGCCGAAACCGGTGGTCGAGTGGCTGGCCACGCGCGCGGCGTTCCAGTCGGTGGCGCTGACCCACAGCCGGCAGTCGTGCTCGGGCGTGGACCAGCGCTCGGTCAGCCAATGCGCCAGGCCGATGTGGTCGGGGTGCATGTGCGTGACGATCACGCGCAACACCGGCAGGCCTTGCAACTCGCCGGCGAAGATCTGCTCCCAGGCGGCGCGCGTGGCGTCGTTGGCGACGCCGCAATCGACGATCGTCCAGCCGTCGCGGCCGTCGATGCGGTCACGCAGCAGCCACAGGTTGATGTGGTCCAGCGCGAAGGGCAGCGGCATGCGCAGCCAGCGCACGCCGGGGGCGACTTCCAGCGTGGCGCCGGCAGGCGGCAGGGTCTCGCCCAGCACGTAGTGCAGCGCGGCTTCGTCGGGGTTGGCCATGTTGTCTAATTGACGTTTACGTCAACGTCAGTCTACAGATGCCCGGCGCCCGCGCTTCCACGACGCTGTTCACGATCACCGAACTGGCGGCCGAGTTCGACATCACGCCGCGCGCGATCCGCTTCTACGAAGACGTGGGCCTGCTCGAGCCCGAGCGTGCCGGCCGCAACCGCGTCTACACGCAGCGCGACCGCACGCGGCTGAAGCTCACGCTGCGTGGCAAGCGCCTGGGCCTGAGCCTGCAAGAGATCAAGCAGCTGGTGGACATGTACGACTCGCCGTCGGACACCCACCAGCAGCTCACCGCCTTCCTCGGCGTGCTCGGCGAACACCGCCGCCAGCTCGAACAGCAGCGCGAGGACATCGAGATCACGCTGGCCGAGATCACCCAGCACGAAGCGCGCTGCCGCACGCTGCTGACGCCGCCGGCATCCAAACCCACCAGGAGACGCCATGAACCTGCCCGGACTTGACTTCCAGCTCGGCGACGACATCGACGCGCTGCGCGACGCGGTGCGCGCTTTTGCCGACGCAGAAATCGCGCCGCTGGCCGCCGAGGTTGACCGCAGCGACCAGTTCCCGATGCACTTGTGGCGCAAGATGGGCGAGCTCGGCGTGCTCGGCATCACCGTGCCCGAGGAGTACGGCGGCGCGAACATGGGCTACCTCGCGCACATGGTGGCGATGGAGGAGATCAGCCGCGCCAGCGCCTCGATCGGCCTGTCGTACGGCGCGCACAGCAACCTGTGCGTGAACCAGCTCAAGCGCAACGGCAACGAGGCGCAGAAGCGCAAGTACCTGCCCGGGTTGATCAGCGGCGAGCATGTCGGCGCACTCGCCATGAGCGAGCCGGGCGCCGGCAGCGATGTGATCGGCATGAAGCTGAAGGCCGAATGGATAGACCCGAGCTCCGCAGGGGGCGGCCACTACCTGCTCAACGGCACCAAGATGTGGATCACCAACGGCCCGGACGCCGACACGATGGTGGTCTACGCGAAGAGCGAACCCGAGCTCGGCGCGCGCGGGGTGACGGCCTTCATCGTCGAGAAGGGCATGAAGGGCTTTTCCACCGCCCAGAAGCTCGACAAGCTCGGCATGCGCGGCTCGCACACCGGCGAGATGGTGTTCGTCGACGTCGAGGTGCCGGCCGAGAACATCCTGGGCGCGCTGAACGGCGGTGCCAAGGTGCTGATGAGCGGCCTGGACTACGAGCGCGCGGTGCTCGCCGCGGGCCCGATCGGCATCATGCAGGCGGTGATGGACCAGGTGGTGCCCTACTCGCACGACCGCAAGCAGTTCGGCCAGAGCATCGGCGAGTTCCAGTTGATCCAGGGCAAGCTGGCCGACATGTACACGGTGCTGCAGGCCGCGCGTGCGTTCTGCTACACGGTGGGAAAGAACCTCGACCTGCTCGGCGCGCAGCACGTGCGCCAGGTGCGCAAGGACTGTGCGAGCGTGATCCTGTGGTGCGCCGAGAAGGCCACCTGGATGGCCGGCGAGGGCATTCAGGTCTTCGGCGGCAACGGCTACATCAACGACTACCCGCTGGGGCGGCTGTGGCGCGACGCGAAGCTGTACGAAATAGGCGCGGGCACCAGCGAGATTCGCCGCATGTTGATCGGGCGCGAACTGTTTGCCGAGACGATGTGACACTTGGCGAATGAGCAAAGACCTTACCGAACTCTTCGACAACAACCGCCGCTGGGCCGCCGACACCGAGGCGCGCGAGCCCGGTTTCTTCACCCGGCTGGCCAGCCAGCAAAGCCCGCGCTACATGTGGATCGGCTGCGCCGACAGCCGCGTGCCGGCCAACGAGATCACCGGGCTGGATCCGGGTGAAGTCTTCGTGCACCGCAACGTCGCCAACGTGGTCGTGCACTCCGACTTGAACGCGCTGTCGACGATCCAGTTCGCGGTCGAGCACCTGTTGGTCGAGCACATCATGGTCGTGGGCCACCACGGCTGCGCCGGTGTGCGCGCCGCGATGCGCGGCTTGCGCGTCGGCCTGGCCGACAACTGGCTGCGCCATGTGCACGACGTTCGGCTGCGCCATCGCAGGCGGCTCGATCACCTGCCCATCGGCGAGCAGGAAGACATCCTGTGCGAGATGAACGTCATCGAGCAGGTCGGCAACGTGGCCATGTCCACGGTGCTGCAAGACGCCTGGGCGCGTGGTCAGCCGGTGGCTGTGCATGGCTGGGTGTACGGCCTGAGCGACGGGCTGCTGAAGGACTTGCAGGTGACGATGGACCGCACCGAAACCGTGGTCGATGTCTTCAGCGCAGCGATCAAGCGCTACCCGCGTGTCGCCGCGGCAGACACCGAGTTCTGACCCGGGTCTGGACATGTTCCCGCACCGCTTCACCGACCCGCGCGCCTACGACATCGCGCTGGCCATGCTCGAAGGCTTCGACCGCCACTACCTGCTCTTTCGCCAGACCAGTGCAGCGGCGAAAGCCCGCTTCGAGCGCGCCGACTGGCACGGCCAGCAGCAATCCCAGGCCGAGCGCATCGCGTTCTACGACCTGCGCGTCAACGAGGCGCTGAAACGACTGCGTGGCGAGTTCGGCGTGGAAGCGATGTCGATGGACAGCTGGCAGCAGGTGAAGCTGCACTACATCGGGCTGCTCACCGACCACCACCAGCCCGAACTCGCCGAGACCTTCTTCAACTCGGTGACCTCCCGGCTGCTGCACCGCAGCTACTTCCGCAACGACTTCATCTTCGTGCGCCCGGCGGTCTCCACCGAGTACATCGAAAACGTCGAACCGGCCGCGCTGCCCACCTTTCGCGCCTACTACCCGACGCGCGAGACGCTGCGCGAGACCTTCATCCGTGTGGTCAACAACTTCCAGCTCGAACAGGGGTTCGAAGACCTCGGCCGCGATGTCGATGCCGTGCTCGCCGCAATGCAGGCAGAAATCAAGCTGCCGCTGGATCAATGGCGGCTGCGCGTCAATTTCCAGATCCAGGTGCTGTCGTCGCTGTTCTACCGCAACAAGGGCGCCTACCTGGTCGGCAAGATCATCAACGGCTTCATCGAGATTCCGATGTGCCTGCCGATCCTGCACGGTGCGAATGGCACGCTGGTCATCGACACGGCCCTCTTTCGCGAAGACGACCTGCTGATGGTGTTCAGCTTCGCGCGCGCCTACTTCATGGTCGAGATGGAAGTGCCCAGCGCCTACGTGCAGTTCCTGCGCTCGCTGATGCCGCGCAAGCCGCGCGCCGAGCTGTACAACGCGCTGGGCTTGCAGAAGCATGGCAAGAACCTGTTCTACCGAGACCTGCTCGCGCACCAGCGCCATTCCAGCGACCGCTTTCGCATCGCGCAGGGCATCAAGGGCATGGTGATGCTGGTCTTCGACCTGCCCTCGTTCCCTTACGTTTTCAAGGTCATCAAGGACTACTACCCGCCGCAGAAGGACACCACGCGCGAGCAGATCAAGAGCAAGTATCTGCTCGTCAAGCAGCACGACCGCGTGGGCCGCATGGCCGACACGCTGGAGTACAGCAACGTCGCCTTTCCGCGCGCGCGGTTCGAAGACGAACTGCTCGCCGAGCTGAAGACCTTCTGCGCCAGCCAGGTGGAAGAAGATCGCGACATGTTGGTCATCAAGCACCTGTACATCGAGCGGCGCATGATCCCGCTGAACATCTACCTGCACGACGCCTCGACCGCCGGCGACCACGGCGCGATCGAACGCGCGGTGATCGAATACGGCAACGCGATCAAGGACCTGGTTTCGGCCAACATCTTTCCTGGCGACATGCTGTGGAAGAACTTCGGCGTCACGCGCGGCGGCAAGGTGGTCTTCTACGACTACGACGAGATCGAGTACCTCACCGATTGCAACTTCCGCCGCGTGCCGGTGGCGCGCAACGAAGAAGACGAAATGTCGGGCGAAGTCTGGTATTCGGTCGGCCCGAAAGACGTGTTCCCCGAGACCTTCGGCCCGTTCCTGCTCGGCAACCCAGGTGTGCGCGAGGTCTTCATGAAACACCACGCTGACCTGCTCGACGCGGATTTCTGGCAGGCCCACAAGGAGCGCATCGCCGCGGGCCATGTGCACGACGTGTTTCCGTACGAACCGGCGAAGCGCTTCGCGGCGGCGCAGGCGGCGGCTGGCTGAGCCCGATGCGCGAGCTGCTCGAACTCGCCAGCTTCGTCGTCACGGTGGTCGGCCTGCCGTTCGCGATCTGGGTCTTCGCGCGGCAGCAGCGCGCCGAGCGCGAGAACGAAGAAGAAGAGGCCTACCTGCACCTGGCCGATGCGTACAACGATTTTCTGAAGGTCGTGCTCGCGCACAGCGATTTGCAGCTGCGCACCAACGCGGCATTGCCCAACCCCACGCCCGAGCAAAGCGAGCGCATGCAGGTGATCTTCGACATGTTGATTTCGCTCTTCGAACGTGCCTTCCTGGTCGCCTGGAAGCCGACCATGACGGCCACAGAGCAGCGGCGCTGGAACTCGTGGGACGACTACATGGGCGAATGGTGCCGTCGCGAGGACTTCCATAACGCGCTACCCTACCTGCTGCGCGGCGAGGATCCCGAATTCCAGCGTTACATCCAGCGCCTGGCCGCCGAAGAGGCGGCAGCGCAGTGCTCGCCGCTTCAACGTAGAGACCTAGGAGATCGACATGCCTGATTCCATCGTCATCGTTTCCGCAGCCCGCACACCGATCGGCGGTTTGCTGGGCGACTTCTCGTCCCTCTCGGCCTGGGAGCTCGGCGCCGTGGCCGTGAAGGCCGCCGTCGAGCGCGCCGGCGTGCCCGGCGACGCCATCGACGAGGTGCTGCTGGGCAACTGCCTGATGGCCGGGCAAGGCCAGGCGCCGGCACGCCAGGCGATGCGCAAGGCCGGCCTGCCCGACTCCACCGGCGCCGTGACGCTGACCAAGATGTGCGGCAGCGGCATGCGCGCGATGATGTTCGCGCACGACATGCTGGCCGCGGGCAGCGCCAACGTGGTGCTGGCCGGCGGCATGGAGAGCATGAGCAACGCGCCGCACCTTCTGTTCGCGAGGAAGGGCGTGCGTTACGGTGCCGCGCAGCTCTTCGACCACATGGCCATCGACGGCCTGGAAGACGCCTACGAGCGCGGCAAGGCGATGGGCGTGTTCGCCGAGAACTGTGTCGCCAAATACGCTTTCACGCGCGAGGCCTAGGACCAGTTCGCTATTGCCTCGACCACGCGCTCGAAGAAGGCCAACGAAGACGGCAGCTTCGATTGGGAGATGGCGCCGGTGACGCTGGCCGTGAAGCAGGGGTCCGCGGCCAAGGCCGCGGGTGCCGGCGACACGGTGATCAAGTACGACGAGCAGCCCTTCAAGGCCAAGCTCGACAAGATCCCCGGCTTGAAGCCCGCGTTCAAGAAAGACGGCACGATCACCGCAGCGAACGCCAGTTCGATCTCCGACGGCGCCGCTGCCCTCGTGCTGATGCGCGAGAGCACCGCGGCGAAGATGGGCGCCAAGCCGATCGCGCGCATCGCCAGCCACGCCGTGCACGCGCAAGCGCCGGACTGGTTCACCACGGCGCCGATCGGTGCGATCCAGAAGGCTTTGCAAAAAGCCGGCTGGCAGGCCGCTCAGGTCGACCTGTGGGAAGTCAACGAGGCCTTCGCGGCGGTGACCATGGCGGCGATGACCGAGTACAAACTTGCCCACGAGATCGTCAACGTGCATGGTGGCGCTTGTGCGCTGGGCCACCCGATCGGCGCCAGCGGCGCGCGCATCGTCGTCACGCTCTTGGGCGCGCTGAAGAAATACGGCAAGAAGCGCGGCATGGCGGCGCTGTGCATCGGCGGCGGTGAGGCCACGGCCCTGGCGGTGGAGATGCTGTGAAGCAGATCGGACGCCTTGCTGAGACTGCCGTGGAACTGCCCTGATGCTGCACAGCCTGGGCTTGGCCGGCCCGAACGAGCTGCTGCTGTTCTGCGCATCGGTGCTCGTGCTCAACGCGACGCCGGGCGTGGACATGCTGCTGACGATCACGCGCACGCTGCAAGGCGGCGCGCGTGCCGGCGTGGCCGCCGCGCTGGGCATCAACGCGGGTTGCGTGGTGCACGCGCTCGTCGCCGCCTTCGGGCTGGCCGCGCTGCTGGCCGTCTCGGCCACCGCGTTTTCGGTGCTGAAGTGGCTGGGCGCGGCCTATCTGCTGTGGCTGGCGATCGGCATGTGGCGCCAGGCTTGGCGGTGCGGTGGCGAAGACTCGGCGCCGGCCGCTGCCGGAGCGGGCCCGTCGCGCAGTGTCCGGCAAGACTTCCGTGCCGGTTTCATCACCAACGTGCTGAACCCGAAAGTGGCGCTGTTCTTCCTCGCTTTCATCCCGCAGTTCATCGCGCCGGCCACGCCGAACAAGACACTCGCGTTCCTCGGCCTGGGCGCACTGTTCATCGCCATCAGCACACCGTTCCTGCTGACCGTCGTCGCACTGATGCTGCGGCTGCGGCGCTTGCCCTCGTCACCGCGCGCGGGGCGGGCGCTTCATGCGGCCGGCGGGACGCTCTTCGCGTTGCTGGCAGTACGGCTGGCGACAAGCCGGCAGATGCAGGGCTGAGGGCTGATTGAAAACACCGATGCCTGCACCGGCAGTTGGAGCGCAAAGTACGGCGTCCCATCCACACCGCTGAGGACAACGATCGATGCAAGCGTTTCAGCAAGAACTCGAGACCTACCGCGAGGTGCTGCCGACCATGCTTCAGCAAGCTGAAGGTCAGTATGTCGTGATCCGCGGCACCAGGGTCTGCAAGGTGCTTCCGAGCTACGAAGATGCCCTGGAATGGGCCTATGGCCAATTCGGCCTGGAGCCCTTTTTCGTCAAACAGATCAGTTCAGAAGAGCCCATCGCGCACTTCTCCCGCGACTTGGGGCCGTGCGCGGCCTGACGATCCAGATCCTGCGCAGCGGGGCGCTGATCGATGTTCACATCGGTCCGAGCGATGTCAGACGCCGCGCGTTGCTGCGGCAGAAGAGGGCTGTCCCGCCCTCGATCCAGGCGACGCTGCTGATCGATACCGGCGCGTCGGCGTCACTGGTTGACGCGGCGCTGATGCGCGCACTTCAACTGACGCCGACCGGCGCGACGTCGTACCACTCGTCATCGACCCACGGCGTGGCACAGACATGCGAGGTGTACGACGTGCAATTGGTCTTGGGCGGCATGGCAACCGCGAACACGTTTCGCATCGACCCGCTCGAGATCATGGCGGTGCCTTTCATCAACCAACCTTTCGAGGGGCTGCTCGGCCGCGATGTGCTCGGGAAGTTGCAGCTCGGATGGAACGGACCAACTCAGCTGCTTCGCATCGACTACCCCTGAGCTGCATTGCGACTACGGGACATCCTCCAACTCCGCCGCCAGCTCTTGGACCTACTGCCGATACGCGAACACCGGCCCGCGCCGTCGGTTCGTGAGTTCGTGGACGATGCCCACGCGCTCCGGGTGCGCAAGCGCCTTGTTCACCGTGGCCGCGGTGGGCCGGTAGTCTTGACCAGCCAGCTCGACGTGGCGATCGGCTGGCGCTGCAAGGCCTGGTGCACGACCAGTGCGGAAGCCGCGGCGCGGCCGAGGCCAGCGATGCGGTCGCGGTCGGCGCGATCTGGGCCGTAGCCCGTCACTCCGGCACACCTGAAAAAACTCGCGAGTCTTTTCGATCCGGGTCGAAAAAACTCGCGCAGCAAGGTCGCAGAATGCGCCGATGAACATCCTGATCATCGGCGCCTCGCGCGGCATCGGCCTCGAATTCGTGCGTCAGTACCGCAGCGACGGCCACCGGGTCAGCGCCACCGCGCGCAACGAAGAAGGCTTGGCGCGGCTGCGTGATCTGGGGGCCGTCGCGCTGCGTCTGGACGTCGCCGACGACACCGGCGCGAGCGCTGCGGCCTGGCCGACGGACGGCGAACGCTTCGACACCGTGATCGTCGTGGCCGGCGTCTACGGCCCGCGCAAAAGCGCCATGGACGTGCCCAGCACCACCGAGTTCGATGCCGTGATGCACACCAACGTGCTCGGCGCGATGCGCGTGCTGCTGCAGATCGAGCCGGTGCTGGCCGACGGTGCCAGGCTCGCGGTGATCTCCTCGCGGATGGGCTCGATCGGCGCGCGCACGAACGGCAGCGGCTGGCTGTACCGCGCCAGCAAGGCGGCGCTGAACTCGGTGCTGAAGGACGCCAGCTTTCACTTCGCGAGCCGCGCGATCTGCGTGGCGCTGCACCCGGGCTGGGTGCGCACCGACATGGGCGGCGCCGGCGCCGACCTCGACGTGGCGAAGAGCGTGGCCGACTTGCGCGAGCTGCTCGCGCGGCTCGCGCCCGCCGACAGCGGCGGCTTCTTCGACCACGACGGCACGCCGATTCCCTGGTGACGCGGCGCGGCCACAATGCCGCGATCACATCGACCCGAGGCCCCGATGCTGCTGCCTGAAGACCACCGCGCCGTGCAGGATGCCGTCAGGGCGTTCGTGCAAGCCGAGATTGCCCCGCACGCGGCCGAGTGGGACAAGACGCACGCCTTCCCGGCCGCCGCACTGCGCGGCCTGGCAGCCCTCGGCTGTTACGGCGTGGCGGTGCCCGACGCGTGGGGCGGCGCCGGGCTCGACTACCTGGCGCTGGCGGTGATCCTGGAAGAGATCGCCGCCGGCGACGGTGCCACCAGCACCATCGTCAGCGTCAACAACTGCCCCGTCTGCTCGATCCTGATGGCGTTCGCGAACGACGAGCAGAAAGAGCGTTTCCTGAAGCCGCTGGCGCGCGGCGAGATGCTCGGCGCCTTCTGCCTGACCGAGCCGCACGTGGGCTCGGAGGCAGGTGGGCTGAAGACCACGGCGGTACGTGTCCGGGACGGCGATGGTGACGCGTACGTGCTGAACGGCGTCAAGCAGTTCATCACCAGCGGCAAGAACGGCGACCTGGCGATCGTCATGGCAGTCACCGACAAGGCCGCCGGCAAGCGCGGCATCAGCGCTTTCGTCGTGCCGACGACAACACCCGGTTACGAAGTCGCGCGCATCGAAGACAAGATGGGCCAGCACGCCAGCGACACCGCGCAGATCCGCTTCGAAAACTGCCGCGTGCCGGCCGCCAATCGGCTCGGCGACGAAGGCATGGGGCTGAAGATCGCGCTCTCCGGCCTGGAAGGCGGGCGCATTGGCATCGCGTCGCAAGCGGTGGGCATGGCGCGCGCGGCGTTCGAGGCAGCACTGGCGTACAGCAAGGATCGCCAGGCCTTCGGCCAGCCGATCTTCAATCACCAGGCCGTGCAGTTCAAGCTCGCCGAGATGGCGATGAAAATCGAGGCCGCCAGGCAACTGATCCGGCACGCCGCGGCACTCAAGGACAGCGGGCAACCCTGTCTGAAGGAGGCTGCGATGGCCAAACTCTTCGCCAGCGAGATGGCCGAAAGCGTGTGCAGCGCTGCCATCCAGGTCTTCGGCGGCTACGGCTACGTGAGCGACTTTCCCGTCGAGCGCATTTACCGCGACGTGCGCGTCTGCCAGATCTACGAAGGCACGAGCGAGGTGCAGAAGATCCTGATCGGACGGGCGCTGGCGTAGCCGGCGAGTCCTCCGGTTAACACTTCGCAGCACAGCGCCGCGAATCCTTCACGACCCCGCGCGTAAGCTGGCGCGTCGCTCGGGAGACCCAGGATGTGCATGAAGCTCCATTGTTTGTTGCTGGCCGTGGCCTGGTCGGGCATGGCGTGTTCGTCGTTGCCCGCGGTGAAGCCCTGGGAAAAGGGGCTGCTCGCCAAGCCCGCGATGACATTCGAATACGAAGCGCTCGATGCGATGTTCGCCGAGCACACCTACAGCAGCAAGGAAGCCGCTGCCGGCGGCCTGGGTGTCAGCGGCGGGGGCTGCGGGTGCAACTGAGTGCCGCGGCGCAGGCCTTGCTCGCGGCCTCGCTGGCGCTGCCGGCGGTGCAGCCGGCGCTGGCGCAAGTCGCGCCCGAAGAAGGCAGCGTGAGCCTGAAGTATCTCGACTACCTCGACAGCCAGCCCGGCGTTAAACGCGTGCGCATCCGCGCGCCGGCGCTGTCGCTCGCCGTGCCGGTGGCGGGCCAATGGCTCATCAGCGGCACGCTCATCTCCGACGCCATCTCCGGCGCATCGCCGGCCTACCACACACGCGCCATTTCGCCGCTCACTGACGAGCGCAATGCCGGCGAGCTGGGCGTCACGCGTTACTTCGACGGCAGCAGCGTCAGCGTGGGCGCCAACTATTCGAAAGAGTCGGACTACATCGGCCGCGGCGTCGCGCTGCGCTATAGCTTCAGCAGCGACGACCGCAACACCACCTGGACGCTAGGCGCCGCGCTGGGCCGCGACAGCATCAACCCGAACAACCGCGCGGTTCTCGACGAATCGAAGCGACGCGCCGAGCTGCTGTTCGGTGTCTCGCAGGTGTTCACGGCGCAAGACATCGTGCAGATCAACCTCGGTCACCAGCGCGCCAACGGCTACCTGTCCGACCCCTACAAGGTCTACGACCAACGCCCGCGCCAGCGCCGGCAAGACACGCTGGCGCTGCGCTGGAACCACCATCTCGAGCCGCTGGACGCCACGCTGCGCACCAGCTGGCGCTACTTCCGCGACAGCTTCGGCATCCGCTCGCATACGCTGGCCGCCGAGTGGGTGCAGCCGCTTCCCGGCGGCTGGACGCTCACGCCCGCGCTGCGCCTGTACACGCAGAGCGCGGCCAGCTTCTACATCGACGCGAGCGCCGACCTCACGTCGCCGTTTCCACCCAACCCGCCCGACGACGCGCTGGTGTACAGCGAAGACCAGCGCCTGTCAGCCTTCGGCGCGCGCACGCTGGGGCTGAAAGTCGCCAAGCAGTTCGCAGGCGGCTGGAGCGTCGACCTGAAAGTCGAGCGCTACGTGCAGCGCAGTTCGTGGCGCTGGTACGGCAGCGGCAGCCCGAACCTGGCCGAGTTCCGTGCGCGCAGTGTGCTGGCGGGCGTGAGCAAGTCGTTCTGAGGCGGACGATGCACCGCACGAACTTCGCCGCCATGGCCTGCCACTGCGAGGTGGTGCTCGCCGGCGTGAGCGACGGTGAAGCCACCGCTGCCGCGCGCGAGGCCATCGCCGAGGTAGCTCGCATCGAAACCAAGTACTCGCGCTACCGCGCTGACAGCCTGCTCTCGCGCATCAATGCCCAGGCCGGCGGCGAGCCGGTGGCCTGCGACGACGAAACGCTGATGTTGCTGGAATTCGCCGATACGCTGCACCGCGCCAGCGAGGGCCTCTTCGACATCACCGCCGGCGTGCTGCGCCGCGCCTGGAACTTCAAGCAGCCGCGGGTGCCGAGCGCCGACGAAATGGCGCCGCTGCTGCGCCTCATCGGCTGGCCACGCGTGCAGCGGCAAGGCGCTTTCGTGCGCCTGCCCGAGCCGGGCATGGAGATCGATTTCGGTGGTTTCGGCAAGGAATACGCCGCCGATCGCGCCGGCGCGCTGCTCGCTGCGCGCGGCCTCGCTCATGGCTACGTGAACCTGGGCGGCGACATGCGCGTGATCGGCCCCAAGCCCGATGGCGCGCCGTGGATGATGGGCATCCAGCACCCGCGCCGGCCCGGGCAGTTGCTGGCCACGCTGCCGGTCGTTCGCGGTGGCCTGGCCACCAGCGGCGACTACGAGCGCTACTTCGAGATCGACGGCGTGCGCTACTGCCACATCCTCGACCCGCGCAGCGGCATGCCGGCCAGCCATTGGCAGACCATCAGCGTGCTCGCGCCGGTGGCCGTGGCCGCCGGCAACCTGAGCACGATCGCGATGCTCAAAGCCGGCGCGGCGATCGACTTTCTCGAAGCGGCCAGCGTGCCCTACCTGGCGCTGAACCAGGCCGGGCAGTTGCACCGGCGCGACCGTCGCACTGCGTCCGAAACTGCCCGCGCCACCGTATCTGCGACTTGAAGGATCCCCCATGGCCACCATCTTCGGCACCGCCGGCAACGACACCTGGCTCGTCAACGTGCCCGGCACCTACGTCTTCGATGGCCTGGCCGGCGTCGATCGCATCAACTGGGGCACCTCCACGCTCGCCGACTACGACATCGCGCTGGCCGCCGACGGCGCCGTGCAGGTGGATTCGGTTTCCGGCGCCAGCCAGCAGTTGCACGCCACCTTCTACAACTTCGAGATCTTTCTTTTCAACACCGGCAACGTTTCGATCGACCTGCGCACCTACTTCAACGCCAGCCTGCCGCCCACCGCGGTGATCACCGACTTCACCAACGGCGTGGCCACCGGCGCGGTGAACTACGACCTGAATTTCAGCAAGCCGGTGACGGGCCTGGAGCCGAGCGACTTCGAGGTCAGCGGCGGCAGCGTCATCGCGCTGTCCGGCAGCAGCACCGGCTACGCGGTGACGGTGCAGCCCAGCGCCGGCGCCGAAGGCACGATCGGCGTCACGCTGAAGGCCGGCGCGGTGGTGGACAGCAGCGGCAACGTCAACGCTGCCGCCAGCGCCGCGCCGCAGGCTTTCGACACGCTGGCGCCGCGCGTCGCGTCGAGCACGCCCGGCGCCGGGGCCACCGCCATTGCCACGTCGGCGACGCTAACGTTCGACTTCAGCGAGTCGGTGCGTGCCGGCAGCGGCACCGTGGTGCTGCGCGATGCGGCCGGCACGCAGCTCGGCTTCTGGTCGTCCAGCGACGTGTCGGCGTTGCTCAGCGGTACGCGGCTGACGCTGACCCCCTCCAAGCCGCTGCCGGCCGGTGCGACGCTCAACGTCGACCTGGGCGCAGGGCTGGTGGTGGATCTCGCCGGCAACGGCCTGGCCGCCACCCGCATCGCCTTCAGCACCTCGTCGGTGCAACAGCAGACCGGCAGTGCCGCCAACGACTCGTTCCAGATCGGCACTGGCCAGTACGCCATCGACGGCGCCGGCGGCATCGACCAGGCGGTGCTCGGCGCGGCGCGCTTGACCTTCGGCCTGGCCAAGACGAGCAGCGGCTTCACGGTGGCGTCGCTCGATGGCGGCACCAGCGCCAGCCTGGTGAGCGTGGAGCGGCTGTCGTTCGCCGACCAGAAACTGGCGCTGGACCTGGCCAGCAACGCCGGTGTGGTGGCCAAGACGCTGGGCGCGGTGTTCGGGCGCGAGAGCGTGGCCAACGCCACCTACGCCGGCATCGGGCTGCAGCTGTTGGATGGCGGCACGAACTACGAGGCGCTGATGCAGCTGGCGCTGGACGTGCGCCTGGGCGCGGCGGCCAGCCACAGCGCCGTGGTCGATCTGCTCTACACCAACGTGGTCGGCGTGGTGCCGACTGCCGAGCAGCGCGCGGTGTACGTGGCCTTGCTCGACAACCGGACCTACACGCCGGCCAGCCTGGGCGTGCTGGCGGCCGACACCGATCTGAACCAGGCCAACATCGACCTGGTCGGTCTGACGCAACACGGCCTCGTCTACTTGAGTGCCTGAGCTCGCCCGGGCCGTGAAGTAGGCCCGTTACCCGGCGTTCGTTACGTCGCTCGGGCCGCCACAGGCCCCCGCCGGCGGTTGGTTTCGGCTCCAATCGGCGCCTTTGCGAAGCCGGGAGTTCGACTTGAGTCCGAAACTGATCACCCTCGTTGCTGCGGCGGCTTTGGCGCTGCCCGCGTGGGCCATCCCCGTCACCGCGGTGCCCGGCGACATCGACGTGCGCGTGGTCACTTTCAGCCCCTACGACGCGGTGACAACACCCACCGTGATCAGCGGAAGTGTCGATGTAGGCACGGCCGAAGTCGGCGAAGCCGTGAACCTGTCGTTCAACCCCGACGGCGAAGAGCGCATCCTCGGTGCGGTGCCCATGGACCTGGGCGCCAACGGGCTCTGGCCGGGCCGCGGTGGTGCGTTCGCCGGCCTGCTCGCGCCCTCGGGCGAAATGACTTTTCGTTTCGGTCGCGGCATGAACTTCGTCGGCGGCTTCGTCAATTTCGATCCCGACAGCTTCGACGGCAACCTCACCCTCACCGCCTACGGCGCCGGCGACGTGTTCCTCGAAGAGCTGTTGCTGGACTTCCGCTTCGGCCTGCCGGCGGGGCTGGGGCTGGGCCAGTTCCACGGTTTCGCGCGCGACGATGCTGACATCTGGCGCATCACGCTGTCCAACAGCGAAGCGGTGCTCGACGACCTGAGCTTCGGCACCACGCGGGTCACCGCCGTGCCCTCGCCGGCCGGCTGGGCGCTGCTGCTGACGGCGCTGCTCGCGCTGGCCTGGGTCGCGCGGCGGGGGCCTCAGGGCGCCACTCGCTCGCGCAGCGCCTCGCGCACGTAGCGCACGCAGCGCACGCAGCGCACGTAGCGCACGAAGAGTCGCGCTGCTTCGGCGATTCGGGCTGGGGCAGCGTCAGCGCCTGCACCGCGTCGCCTTCGGGCACCGGCAGCCGCCAGCCGGGCAGCGCATCGACCCGTGGCCGCGGCTGCTGGGCGCCGATCGAAGCGGCGACACCGGCACTGCGCGCGAGGTAGCTCGAGCAGCGCGCTACATTGCGGCGGCCTTGATGCCGCCCGTACCCACCTTCAGCGAAGCCAGCGCGCGCGACGTGCTGCTGCTGCGTGCTTTCGAGTCCGAGGGCGACTCGCCGCTGTGGACACGCGAAGACCGCGACTGGGCGACGCGGCTGGCGCGGCCCGCCGGGGCGGCGGACTTCATCGCCGAGCGCGCCCGCCACGCGATGCAGCGCCTGGCGCCGCGCGAGCCCGGCGTCGCCCGCCTTCGCGCGTCGGTTGCCAGGCGCCGGGGCTGGGGCTGGGCTGCGGCGGTGGTGCTCGCGGCCTTCGTTGCCGGCGCCGCGATCGACCACATCGGCAGCGCGCAGCGCATCAACCTGCTTGCGCCGCCGGTGTGGGCGCTGGTCCTGTGGAACCTTGGGATGGCGGCGCTGTTCGTGGTCTGGCGCGTCGCGCGCTCGATCGGCGCGGCTGC
>JANNQO010000040.1:0-11696 GCA_031400795.1 Rubrivivax sp.
AACGCCGTGAGGTCGACGATACGGGCATCGGCATCGCGGCCGGGCCCGGTCAGCGAGGCAAGTTGCTGTTGCACCTCGGCAGAAAAGTCCGGTTTGAGCCCGCGCTCGGCCATCGTTTCAGTGGCGATGCGCACGAGGTCAGAGCGGCGCCAGGCGACTTTGTGGTTCATGGAGATGTCCGTTTCACGACGAGGCCATGCCGGCCGATGCCGCAATATTGCGCTCGAGCCAAGTTACAGGCGAGTGCGCGCGCGCGTCGGTGCGCTGGACCACAAAGTGCTGGCGGCAGGCGCCCCGCTCGAAGATGCCGATCTGGACAAAGCCCTGGCCTGGGCCGCCGGCACAGCCCCGTGCTGGAACGAACAGACATCGTGTAAGCCACCACCTACATCACACCATCCGCTTGGCCGATGGCATGCGACCTGGCCTCGGCACACCATCAGCCGATGCAGAGCCCGCAATCCTGGCGGGCCGGATTGAGGGCACGATGATGGAAATGCTGAACATGGTCTGCAGTGTCGAGTCTGTTGGCATTTACCGCAAACTCATCACGCACGAGGTCGGTGAAGCTCCTGCCGCAGCAGCCTCTGCGCCAAAGTAAGTCCACTACGGCGCCGACGACATGACGCCGCAGCCGTTGAACCCGGCCGCCATCGAACAGAGCTCGCCGCAGCTGCTGTGCCTGTCGGGGTTCTGGACTGCGTTCGGGTTGGGCGTTATTCAAGATCAGCTTGATACGCTTGTGACGCGGGTGACGCCGGCGGGGGCGCGGGCCACCGTGGATGCGTCGCACATCGATGCACTTGACACGGCGGGTGCGTGGATCCTGCAAACGCTGCTGTTGCGCCTACGTGGCGACGCGGGCGAGGTCACGCTGCAGGGCTTGCAGCCCAGGTTTGCCAAGCTGCTGGCTGTCGTGACGAAGCAGTCTGCTGACGCGGCGCAGGCGCCTGCCGCGCCGCCGGCAGCCACGCCTACGCTGCTCGAGCGTACAGGCCGTAGCGTGGTCGCCGCAGGGGAACAAGGTTTGGCGCTGCTCGCCTTCGTCGGCGAGTTGGCGATGTCCTTCGCGGGCAGCGTGGCACATCCGCAGCGCTGGCGTTGGCGGCCGGTGCTGTTCAACATCCGCAGCGCCGGCTTTGACGCGCTGCCCATCGTCGGGCTGCTGTCCTTCCTGCTCGGCATCGTGGTGGCCTACCAGGGCGCCGACCAGTTGCGCCAGTACGGTGCCAACATCTTCGTGGCGGACTTGGTGGGCCTGTCCATGCTGCGCGAGTTCGCGCCGCTCATCACCGCCATCATCATCGCCGGGCGTTCGGGCTCGGCCTACGCCGCACAGATCGGCACCATGGCGGTCACCGAAGAGATCGATGCCATGCGCACGCTGGGCATTTCGCCGCATGAGCTGTTGGTGCTACCCAAGCTGATCGCGTTGCTGATCGCGATGCCGCTGCTGACGGTGTTTGCCGATGTGCTGGGTGTCGCGGGCGGCATGTTGATGGCGCGCGCGCAGCTCGACGTCACGTTTGTCGAATTCATCGACCGCTTCGTCCAGGCCGTCAGCCCCGCGGCCTACCTCATCGGCATCGGCAAAGCGCCGGTGTTCGCCGCCATCATCGCCACCATCGGCTGTTACCAGGGCTTTCGAACCAAGGGTGGCGCCGACAGCGTGGGGCGCCAAACCACCCGCGCCGTGGTGCAGGCGATCTTTCTGGTGATCGTGGCCGACGCGCTGTTTTCGGTGGCCTTCAGCGCGCTGGACCTTTAGGATGAAGTGCCTCCACGTCGCTTCGCTCCTGCCCCCCGAGGGAGGGTCAGTGGCTTCGGGCGGCCGGGCGCCACTGACATGAACGCCGAAGCGGTGATCACGCTGAACCAGGTTTCCACCCGCTTTGGCAGCCATGTCGTGCACGACAAGATCGACCTGGAAGTCAAGCGCGCAGAAATATTTGCGCTGATCGGTGGCAGCGGTTCGGGCAAGTCGACCTTGCTGCGCGAGATGATCCTTTTGCAGCGGCCCGACTCTGGCGCGATCCATGTGCTGGGTGTGGACCTGGCTGCGCTGGCCCATGACGACCAAGACGAAGAAGCGCGCGCCCTGCGCCGACGTTGGGGCGTGATGTTTCAACACGGTGGCTTGTTCGGCGCGCTCACGGTCAAGGAAAACGTCGGCCTGCCGTTGCGCGAACACACCGCACTGGACGACGCGCTGATCGACCACATCGCTGACGCCAAACTCGGCATGACGGGCCTGGCCAGCGAGGTCGGCGCCTTGTACCCGGCGCAACTCAGCGGCGGCATGATGAAGCGCGCCTCGCTGGCCCGTGCGCTGGCGCTGGACCCGGAATTGCTGTTTCTCGACGAGCCCACGGCGGGCCTGGACCCGGTCAGCGCCGGCGGTGTTGATCAACTCGTGCTCACGCTGCGCGACCTCTTCGGCCTCACCATCGTGATGGTCACGCACGACCTCGATTTGTTGTGGCAGGTGGCCGACCGCGTGGCCGTGCTCGCCGATGGCGTGGTCAAGCGGCAAGGCTCGATGGCAGAACTCGCCGGGATGGACGACGTTGCCGTCAAACCCTATTTCGAAGGCGCGCGTGGCGCGCGACGCAGCCGCGATGTGCCCAGTGATTCAAGCCGGGAGCCGCTATCGAAACCAAGGTGAATTACACGCTCGTCGGCGCGTTCGTGGTCGGCCTCGGCGCGACGTTGATCGCCATCGTGTTGTGGCTGGCGTCGGGCGGCGCCTGGCACAAGAAGTACGACTTGTACCTAGCGATGGCCGACGAGTCGGTTGCCGGGTTGAACCTGAATGCACCCGTGAAGTTCAATGGTGTCGACGTCGGTCAGGTGCGCCACATCACGCTGGACCCGGCCAACCACGAACGGGTGCGCCTGACCTTCGCCATCGAGCGCGCCACGCCGATCAAGCAAGACACAGTGGCGGTGTTGAAGACGCAGGGCTTGACTGGCATCGCCTATGTTGAGCTGTTGGGCGGGGCCATCGACTCACCGCCGCTTGCGGCCACTGCGGCCGAACCCTACCCGGTGATCCAAACCAAACCTTCACTGAGCGCGCGGCTGGAGAACGTGCTGAGCTCGGTGCTGGCCAAGATCGACCGCACATCGAGCAACATCGACGCCATCCTGAGCGACCAGAATCGCGTCGCGCTGTCCAGCACGCTGAGCGATGTCGCTGCATTGGCGCGCACCTTGGCGGCGCGCAAAGACACGGTCGACGCCGCCATCACCAACGCCGGTCGCACGCTGGACCAGAGCGCGCGCGCCAGTGCACAGCTGGTGCCCGTGATCGCCAGTTTCGGCCGCACCGCCGAGTCGCTTGACCACATGGGCCACGAGGCCGCAGACGCCAGCGCGCGCGCCGGCAAAGCGGTGGACGCGGTGGGCGCTGACGTGCAGCGCTTTGGCGCCGAGACGCTGCCTGAAATGCAACGGCTGCTGGGTGAGCTCAACGTGCTGTCGACGTCGATGCGGCGGTTGAGCGAGCAGACCGAGCGCAACCCTGCTGGGCTGCTGTTCGGCCGCAGCCCGTTGCCGCCCGGGCCGGGTGAAACCTCAACTGCCAAGGTGGCGCCATGAATTTCCCCGCAGCGCGGTTCTTGCTTGTCAGTGTCGTTGCAGCCTTTGGCGTTGGTTGTGCATCGTTGCTGCCCAAGTCGCCGCCACCGCCGGCGTTCTACGCGCTTGGTGGCGCTGCGGCGCTGAACGAGGCACTTCGAGTGTTGGGCACAGGCCCGACGCTGATCGTCAACCCGCCACATGCCGCCGCCGGCTTTGACAGTGCGCGCATGATCTACATGCGCCAGCCGTACCACCTTGAATACTTCGCGCACAGTGAATGGGTGGACACGCCGGCGCGCATGGCCGCGCCGCTGATCGTGGCGGCACTGCAGCGCAGCGCCACACTGCGCGCCGTGGTGTTGACGCCCAGCACCGCAGCGGGCGATCTGCGACTTGACACCGAGATCCTGCGTTTGCAGCACGAATTCACCAGCACACCCAGCCGTGTGCGGCTGAGCCTGCGCGCCACGCTGGTGGACAGCGCCACGCGCCGCGTGCTGGCGTGGCGCGTGTTTGATCACACGGTGACTGCGGCGAGCGAGGACGCCTACGGCGGCGTGGTGGCAGCTAACGCAGCGTGGCAGGTGGCGCTGGCGGCTCTGGTGGGGTTCAGCGAAGACGCGGCCCGCAGTTGGCAGCCGCCAGCACTACCGCCACCGCGGCCCTGATGGGCTGCAGCGGGCCACTCAATTCAAGCGCACCCCGCCGGCGCCGAAGATGCCCACCAACCCGATCACGATCAGGTAGATCGCGACGATGTAGCTCAACAGTCTGGGCATGATCAGGATCAGGATCCCGGCCAACAGTGAGATCAACGGCGTCAAGCCAAGGTGCAGGTTCATGGAAACTCCTTGGGTGCGACGGCTCGAGCTAGAGCGCTCTGCGGCCAGTGATCAATTGGTACAGCACCGCGACGACGGCCACCACCAAGAGGATGTGCAGCAAACCACCGGCAGTGAACGAGGTCACCAGGCCGAGGATCCACAAAACCAGAAGAACCAGTGCGACGGTGTAGAGCATGTTCATTCTCCAAGAGGCTGAAGTTGCGGCTGCACGATGCGGCCACCCGTGAGGCCCGAAGCTTGCGACGCCCGCCCATCCCGCACAAGCAGCCGAAGTGCCGTGTGCGTGTAGGAAGCGTCTCACTGCTTCTGCGCCACGACCCGGCCTTCGGCGTTGATGAAGACACGGTAGCGGTTGCCGTCGCGACACACCGCCAGGTGGTCGTTGTCACCCAGGCGCACGGCGCTGAGCACCTGGCCACAGGGCAGGCCCAACAACGCAATCACCGCGCTCAGGTCTTTGATCAGCGCGGCGTCGTCTGCGGCGTGGCAGGGCAGGGCTGTCAGCAGCGTGATGACGGTGACGAAGGTCCAGCGTCTGGCAGAACGGGGCATGGCGCGTCTCCAATCTACATCGCAGAAAACTTCGCGGGGTTTGACAGAATGCCCCAGATCGCTTCGCGCGACGTCGATATGGCACTTGCCAGCTGAGCGTCGGCGTCCTGCAACAGTGCCAGCACTTTGAGCATCAGTCTGTCGTAGGAATGGCGCAGTTCGGCCAAGGTCGTTTTGAGCCCACCGCGATAGAAGTTGCGGAATTGCGCCAGCAGGTCGTCGACCTGGTTCTTCAGCGCGAGTTTGGTGAACACGCCGATGGCCTTGGTTTCCTTGAGCCGCATCTCCAGTGACTTGAGGTCCAGCGGCGGCGCTGCATCGGGCTTGGCAACGATGTTGGCAGGCTGCGTCGCCTTGGACGCTGACGCCGCCGACGCGGGCCGGGACGCGGGGGCAGGAACGGGTGCAGGCACCGGCGCACGCGGCGCTGCACTTGCAACGGGTTTGGTCGCAGCGGTTGGCGTCGCGGCGGCCTGCGTCATGGCCACGGTGGCCAATGGTGCTGCAGCTGCCGGTGCGGCCGGTGCTACAGCTTCCGCAGGCGCCATCGGTATGGATGGCGGAGTCGTTGGCGGCGCCACGTCGGCGGTGCGCACAATGCCGACACAGCCTGCCAGCAAGAGCGCGAACAGCACTTGGCCAACGCAGCAGCCAGATCGGTAGCCGAAGCAGGGGCCAAGGCGCTCAGATGCCATGTTTGCGGAGTGAGGTGGCGGCCATGAAAATGCGCCTTGGTTTCCAGCCAATCGTTGCGATCGAATATTGGAACACACGGGGTCGCATCGCTTGACCTGCATCAATCAAGCCGATGCGCCAATGCCAATTCGCGCAGCAACAAGAACACCGCCAAACCGCAGCCAGGCCTCAACAACAGCGCGGCGGCCAACGGCCAGGGCAGGCGGCGCCAGCCAATCGATGCTGATTCGATCAACACGTAGCTCAGCACCACCGCAGTGCTGGTTCATGCCGAAGGCCGGTGCCAGGCAGCGCGCGCCGGGCACGCGCGACATCAGGTAGGCGCGCGTCCAGGGCACGAGTTCGTTGCCGAGGCCGGCGCCGCGGCCCTGCGCCAGCGCAGCGCGCTCACGGCTCGGCCGCGCCGGCAACAGTGCGCTGGTACACCGCGGCGGTGCGGGCGGCGCAGTCGGCCCAGCTGAAGTGGCGGCCGCGCCCGGCCGCCGCCTGCACCAGCGCGGCGCGGTGCGCCGGGTCCAGCAGCACGGCCTGCAGACAGCGAGCGATGTCGTCGCTGTCTTCGGGGTCGAAGTAGGTCGCGCTGTCGGCGCAGACCTCGGGGAACGAAGAAGCGCGGCTGCATGCCACAGGGCAGCCCTGGGCCATGGCTTCGGTCAGCGGCATGCCGAAGCCTTCGTACAGCGACGGAAAGACGAACAGCTCGGCATGCCGGTAGGCCTGCGCCAGCAGGCTGTCGTCGCCGTCGACCTGCAGCACGCGCGGTGGCGCCCAGCCGGCGCGCTGGCACAGCGCAAGCTCTTCCGCTTGCAGCGCGCCGCCGCCGAAGCACAGCAGCTGCAGCGACGGCGGCAGGCCCTTGGCCTGGCCGAGCGCCTGCACCAGGCGCGTGAAGTTCTTGTAGGTGGCGCGTGAGCCCACGTACAGCAGGTACTGCGCAGGCAGGCGCGCCGGCCGTGGCCCGCTGGCCACCTGCTGCACGACACCGTGCGGCACCACCGCACAGCGGCCGGCGAATTCCGGGTGCGCTGCGAGCAGGTCGGACCGCGTGTGTTCGGAGATGCAGATGATCGCATCGGCGCGGCGCAGCGCCGCGAGCTTGTCGGCGATGCGCCGCGCGGCCTGGTCGAAGCACTGCGGGTAACGCTCCACCGTCATGTCGTGCAAGGTGGTGACGACACGCGTGCCGCGCGGCGGGCGCACCGGCGGGCCGTGCGCGGTTTCGTGCAGCAGCTGCGGCCGCGCCAGCCGCAGCGCCAAGAACAGCAGCGGCGCGATGGCGGCGGCGCGTTGCTGCAGGCCGCGCTGCATGCCGGTGAGGGCAAAGCTCCAGGGGTGCAGCGGGTCGCCGGCGGCGATGTGGCTGCTGAGCCAGGCCGGCGCGAAGAGGCGCGCGCGCACGCCGGGCACCGCTTGCAGGGCCCGCGCCAGTTCGACGAAGTAGCGCGAGACGCCGCCATGGCGCTGCATGGCGAAGGCTTGGTGGTCGAACAGAATGTCGATGGAACTCATGGCGGAGCGGGCCGCGGATCATCGCATCGCAGGGGCGCGAAAAGGGCTGTTTGAATTCCGGCGCCATCAACCTCGTTGCGCAGAACGACGTCGTCTCCGATCGGGAGATCGCCACCCGCCCCATGCCCTGTTGCGCACCTTGGCAGATGCGATTTCCAACGGGACAGCGGGCTTGCCACGTGACTGACCACAATGCGCGCAAGGGTGCCACTCGAGGGCAACTGCTTGGTGTTCAGCGCCAGCAGCCGAGTTGCTCATCCCCTGGCGTATCGCTGCGCTCACGGAGAGGGGCCTTGCGATCATGCCGCCCTCACCTCACCCAGCAGTTCCGGGTGGCGATCAAGTACCCTCAGCAGCTTGACCAAAGCCACCGGCGGCTTGGTCTTGCCGTTCTCGTACCTGGAGAACGCATTCACGCCACCGCCGAAAATCTCGCCAGCCTCGCGCTGGTCGAGGTCGAGCTTCTTGCGCACGCTGGCTATAAATTCCGGATCGTTCAGGGCCACTCACTCCGCCTTGAGACCCACGGTCTTTGGCAACCTGACCCCAGCGCTCGACCTCTGTTCGCAAGAACCGGCGCAGCTCGTCGCGTTGCGTCGAGCGAAGGTCGATCGCGAGGGTCGACAACTGCTCGCGCGCCGAAGGGTGCTCCAGGGCCGCGGCCATTTCGCTGCGAAGCTTTTCCACGACGTCGATGGGGGTCGTCGCCGGCGCCACCAGTGCCCACCATTGATGCACAGAGAGGTCCTTGATGCCGATCTCATCGAAGGTCGGAGTCAGGGGCAGCGCAGCCATTCGTCTTTTGCCCGCGACGGCCACCGGTGTCACTTTTCCCGCAGCCAGCAGACCGCTGCCGGACGCCAGGGTCGCCAGGTGTCCCGCCACTTGTCCGGCAGACACGTCCATCAACGCAGGCGCGGATCCTCGGTACGGAATGAGGTTGAACTTGACCGCAGCCTTGGATGTCAGCATGGCCGATGCCAGATGACTAACCGATCCCGTGCCGCTGTGCGCCAGTGCCACTTCGCCCGGCTTCGCTTTCGCCGCCTTCAGAAGCTCCTGCACGGTGCCGGTTCGCGGCGTTGTGAACAGGATCAGCGGTGACGTTCCGATCAACGTGATGGGGGTGAAGTCCCGCAGCACGTCGTAGGGCGGGCGCGGTGATACGGCCGGGGCGATCGCGTGCGCCAGCTCGATGATCGCGATGGTGTACCCATCGGGACTTGACTTGGCTGCCGCGTCCGTGCCCAGCTGCCCCCCCGCGCCCGCCTTGTTTTCGACGTAAACCGTCTGCCCCATCGTCACCGTCATGCGCTGGGCTGTCGCTCTGCCAACGGCATCCGTGCTCCCGCCCGTGGCCCACGGGACGATCAGGCGTATCGGCTTGTCGGGAAAGGCTGCCGAGGCAGCGGTTGCCGCCGACGCGACGCTCAGTGCGATGAAGACTTTGGCGATCAGTGAATGCATACGGTGCTCCTGGCGAGTCATTGAAGCGGCCCGAGGGCGGCATCGCGTTGGACGGCTACCCAGCGCTACGGCGCTGGATCTGGGACTTCCGGCACCTGCCCGGCTTCATTGGTATGGCGGGGGTCTTGGCGTCACATCGCAGCCTATCGATTGCGCTCGCAGTGACTGCTGGCTGAGGCCTGTCCTGGGGACTGGCAGACCGGCACATAGAGACACTGTTGTCCACTTTGGACGTCACCTCGGGGTATGCCTCACGGGTAAAGAGCGCTTCGCGGACCAGTTCAGACACCACGACGGCAGCATCAGACGCGTCACGACTGCATCGGCGCCCGGCAGTTATCCCATCTGTCGCATTGCATGTGACCATGAGCAACCTTCTTCGCCAAGCCGGAGGTCGCTGGAGCTGCCTGTCGCGAATGGCTCCTGATGGCCGACTGACGTCGCCTTGGCGTTAAAGCGTCACCGAAAATTCGGCGTCAAGTTTTGACCGTCAGCTATGCCGTCAAAAGTTTCTGCTTGCCCGCGATCGTTGCCGATAGTCCGCGAAAGCTCGCTCAGCGCTCAAAGCAGGAATCCGATTGTCAATCAATCACTTGCGAGGGCTTGAACGCGCTTCCCAGCACTGTTTCCGATAGTCCCCGATAGACCACGAAGCCCCCAAAACCAACGCCCCTCATTCCCACTCGATCATCAACGAGCCTTCTAAGCCGTTGATTCGCAAGGTGCTCGACGCTGCCTCGCATCGGACCGATGAAGGGCTCCAGGTCACGAGGCGTAAGCCCCTCCTGCTCCGTACGGAACTTGATGGCCTCCACCGGGTCCGCGGGCCCGAGATGGTGGTGCTTGTTCTCGTAGGCCCCGGCGATGGTCACCAGGACGTCGCGCTCATCGGCCTGCGCCGTACCCTCCTCGGCCTGGAAGATCTTCTCCAGCCGGCGGAACATCTTCTTCAGGTCGTCGTCGTTTCGGATCGGCTTAATGGTCATTCACGGTCTCCACGTCGACGCGGTCGTACTGCGCATGCGTCCCGACGAACTTCACCCAGACGATGCCGGCCTGGTACTGCACTTCGACCACGAGCCGGTACTTGTTGCCACCCACGTTGAACACCACGCGGTTGTTGCCGCAGATGCTCGCGCTGGCGAACTGATCCTTGATGTCCTGCCGCGTGCGCCACTTCGCTCTGAGTGCCTCTTCGTACCAGCTGTGCATCGGGCCTCGCGCATCGGCGCAACCGGGGCGCTCCCAGAACTTCTTCAGGCTGCTCTTGGCGCTCCCATTTTGGGAGATAGGTCAACGAGCGGAACACCGATGCCGCCCTGAGGACCCGCGCCCGACCAATTGGCAGCGCTCCGTCCCTCGGCAAACGGTCAGGAAAAGCCTTGAACGCGGAGCGTCACCCCGCCATCGGCTGAAAAACGCGGATCCTGGGCGAGAGCTTGGCGCGGAGTTCCCGGTCCGCGACTCGGATGTCGTACTCGGACTGCAGGTTCAGCCAGAACCGGGCCTCCATGCCGAAGAACAACCCAAGCCGAAGCGCGGTATCCGCTGTAATGGGGCGCTGGCCATTGACCAGTTCGCTGACCCTGCTTGGCGAGACGTCGATGTCCGCCGCGAGTTGGCGGGCACTGATGCCCATGGGCTTCATGAAGTCCTCGAGCAGGATCTCGCCCGGATGAATCTCGTCAAGCAACTTGGCCATGTTTCAAAGTCCTAGTGGTAGTCCACGATCTCGACGCGGTGCGCTCCATCCGGCTTCCAGACAAAGCAGATTCGCCACTGGTCATTGACGCGAATGCTGTGCTGGCCCTTGCGGTCGGCTTTCAGTGCCTCCAGCTGGTTACCCGGAGGGATGCGCAGACTGGCGAGTTCCGTGGCGGCGTGGATCTGAAGCAACTTGCGCCTCGCGACGCGCTCGATGTTGCGGAAGCGGGGTACCGCGCGGCTGTGAAACAAGGCCTCCGTATCAGCGCACGCGAACGAGCGAAGCATGCGCGATTGTGCTCCGCCACACGGATTCCGTCAAGCGGAACGCCCATCGGGAACCCTGGCTGCGTTCGGTCGCGCGGAAAGTAGAGCAGGCAGGAGCGCCGTGAGCGTCGGTTTGCGGAGTTGAACCTGACTTGTCATTGCCGATCGCTGCGGCGAACATGCCCCAGCTCTACCGGCCAGCCGCGCAGCCGTCGAGGCGCCGCTGCACGTCGGCCTCGCTGGCCTTGAGCGTGTCAGCAAAGATCGCCTGCGCGAGCGTGCGCAGTCCGGCGAGGCCCGGATCTCCGGCTAGGCGGGCGCTCCACCACAGGCGATGTGGCATTGGCGCGATCGCGAAAGGCGGCTTGAGAGCAACCAGGTCGTACGGCTTCAGCGCATTTGCCATCGCGATCATCGGCAGCGTCGCCAGCAGATCGGTCGTCGCCAGCAGCGGTGCCACTGCCGAGAAGTGGGGCACCCACGCTGCGATATGCCGATCTCGCGCGCTGGTCGCGGCCGATTCGATCGGGCTATGAAGGGGCCGTCGCCTACACGCACCACGACGTGCCCGTAACGCCCCCATGCAGCCCGACCCCACCGTGGCGTTGCCGGGTGTCCGGTCCGCGCGAACGTGGCCCACCGGAAAGCGCCTGCAGCTTCCGCCTGGACTCCTTCCGGCAGGTCCGCTACAGCGGGAAACAATGCCAGATCGACGCGGCCCTCGGCAACCGCGAGCGGGGTGCGGTCACGCAGCACCCACTCTAGCCTGACGCCGGGTCCAGCGCGATGCACGCCCGCCGCGGCGCGCCTGAGTCGCGCGGCTTTGTCGGCCTCGCGTTCCACATCGCCGACGACCCGAATACCTTCGAGGCGGTGTACCTGCGCATGACCAACGGCAGCCTCAACAACCCGGCGCCGCGCAACGCCTACGCGGTGCAGTACATCGCCTTCCCCGACCGCTACTGGCGCAGGCTACGTCAGGAATCTCCCAACCGGTACGAGCGGGCTTCGCCGGTGGCGCTTGGAAAGTGGCATCGACTGCGACTGGAGATCGCCGGGGCCAGAGTGCGCGCG
>JANNQO010000041.1:0-6471 GCA_031400795.1 Rubrivivax sp.
CCGCTGGCGCTGCGCGGCTACCACGTGATCGAGGTCGAATCGCGGCTGCTCGGCCATGCGCTGCTGGCCACACGGGCACCGATGTACGTGCGCACCGGCGTGCTGGTCACCAATCTCGCGGTGCACTTCAAGCGCGGGCGCAGCTCGAGCCTGGTGTGGGTGACCTCGCTCGACCGCGGCCGCCCGGTGCCAGGCGCGCGCGTGACCGTCAACGACTGCCGCGGCCAGCCGATGTGGAGCGGCAGCACCGATGCGATGGGCATCGCCCGCGTCGAGCGAGGTTTCGACGACGAGCCGCTGACCCAGGGCCCCCAGGCACCGACGTTGCCGGTGCCGCCCCCCGAGGGGGGTGAGCCGCCCGGCGAAGCCGGATCGGCTCGCTGCCTGACGAACCAGGGCCTGTTCGTCACGGCGCGGTCGGCGGACCCGGCCGGCGGCGAGGACCTCGGCTTCGTCTTCAGCAGCTGGCAGAAAGGCTTCGAGCCCTGGCGCTTCGATCTGCCAGTGGCCTCGGACACGCAACGCAGCCGCATCGCGCACAGCGTGCTCGACCGCAGCCTGTTGCGCGCCGGCGAAACGGTGTCGATGAAACATTTCGTGCGCGACGAGACGCAGCGCGGCCTGGCGATGTCTGCGCCCGGTGCGCTGCCCGACCAGCTGGTGATCGGCCATGTCGGCAGCGGCAGCGAAATCGTGCAGCCGCTCACGTGGAACGTTGGCGGGCGCAGCGCCGAGTCGAACTGGGCGATCCCGCGCAGCGCCAGGCTCGGCCTGTACGAGTTGCAACTCAAGCGCGGCGACCAGCGCTGGCCGAGCGGCAACCTGCGCGTCGAGGCGTTTCGTGTGCCCCTGGTCGACGCCGTGCTCGCCGGCCCGCGTGGCGTGCTGGTGGCGCCGCAAACGCTCAGCCTGGCGGTGCAGCTGAACATGAACGCCGGCGGGCCGCTGGCGCGCGCGCCGGCCCGACTGTCAGCGCTGTTGCAAGAGGTCACGCCTTCGTTCCCGGGCTTCGGCGACTTCAAGTTCTCGCCGCCACGCCAACGCCGCGACGGCAGCGTCGACGACGAAGGCGCCGACGCCGGCGCAGCGCGCCTGGTGGCCGACAAGCTCGACGCCGGCACCGACGCACGCGGCGCGGCCACGGTGCTGATCGCGAACCTGCCCAAGATCGATGCGCCCGCGGATCTGAATGCCGAGCTGAGCTTCAACGACCCGAACGGCGAGGTGCAGACGGTGGCACGACGGCTGCGCCTGTGGCCCAGCGCGGTGGTGGTGGGCCTGCGCGCCAGAAACTGGACGGCATCGCAAGGCGAGCTGCGCTTCGACGCCGTGGTGCTCGACACCGAGGGCAAGCCGCTGAAGGACCGCGAGGTCGAGGTCAGCGGGCGGTTGCGGCAGACCTACAGCATCCGAAAGCGCATCGTCGGCGGCTTCTACGCCTACGACAACCACAGCCAGTCGCGCGAGCTGGGCAGCCTGTGCACCGGCAAGACCGACGCGCAAGGCCGCGTGGCCTGCATCGCCAGGACCGATGCGGTGGGCGAGGTGGAACTGGTCGCGCGCGCACGCGACGACGCGCAGCGCGTCGCGCAGGCGGCCACGTCGATCTGGGTGGCCGGCGACGGCGAGCAGTGGTTCGAACAGGACAACCACGACCGCATCGACGTGTTGCCCGAGCAACGCGAGCTCGAACCCGGGCAGACCGCGCGCCTTCAGGTGCGCATGCCGTTTCGCTCCGCGACCGCACTCGTCAGCGTCGAGCGCGAAGGCGTGGTCGATGCGCGGGTGGTGGCCTTGAGCGGGCGCGCGCCGGTCATCGAGGTGCCCATCCCCGCTGGAACCACGGGCGAAAGCGCCTCCTACGCGCCCAACGTGATGGTCTCGGTGCTGGTACTGCGCGGCCGTGTGCGCGAGGTGCCCTGGACTTCGTTCTTCGGCTGGGGCTGGCGCGCGCCGATCGAGTGGTGGCGTGCCTTTCGCGACGAAGCGCCGGACTGGCGCGCGCCCACGGCGCTGGTCGACTTGGCCAAGCCGAGCTTTCGCATCGGTGTCGCCGAGCTGACGGTGGGCCGGGCACAGCACCGCCTGGATGTGAAGGTGGTGCCCGAAAAGGCGGTCTACGGCGTGCGCGAAACGGTGCGCACGCAGGTCAGCGTGACGCAGGGCGGCAAGCCTGCCGCGAATGCCGAGATCGCGTTCGCGGCGGTGGACGAAGGGCTGCTCGCGCTGCGTGCCAACGATTCGTGGTTCCTGCTGGAGGGCCTGCTGCGCCGTCGCGCCTGGGGCGTCGAGACGGCCACCGCACAAAGCGAGGTCATCGGCCGGCGCCACTACGGCCGCAAAGCCCTGCCGCCCGGTGGCGACGGTGGCGGCAACCCGACGCGCGAGCTGTTCGACACGCTGCTGCTGTGGCGCGGCACGGTCAAGCTCGATGCCCTGGGGCAAGCGCGCATCGACGTGCCGCTGAACGACTCGCTGAGCAGCTTCCGCCTCGTTGCCATCGCCGACGCGGGTGCTGATCGCTTCGGCACGGGCAGTGCCACGGTGCGCGTCTCGCAGGACCTGCAACTCTTCGCCGGCCTGCCGCCGCTGGTGCGCGACGGCGACCGTTTCGACGCGATGCTGACCTTGCGCAACACCACGGCGCGGGCGATGAGCGTGAAGGTGGTGCTGTCTTCGAAACCAACACTGCCCTTGCCGGAGCAGACCGTGAGCGTGGCCGCCGGGGCCGCTGCCGAGTTGCGCTGGCCAGTGGCCGTGCCGGCCGACATCACGCGCATCGAGTGGAACGTGGCCGCCACTGAACAAGGCAGTGGCGGCGCGCGCGACAGCCTGAAGATCACGCAAGCGGTGCAACCGGTGGTGCCGTTGCGCGTCTGGCAGGCCTCGCTGCAGCAGCTCGACGGGCCACTCGAACTGCCACTGGCACCCCCGGCCGACGCGCTGCCGGCATCCGGCCCCAAACAAGGCGGCGTGGTGGTCGGCCTGCGCCGCCAGCTCGGCGGTGCGCTGCCCGGCGTGCAACGCTACTTCGAGAACTACCCTTTCAGCTGCCTCGAACAACGCAGCTCGCGCGCGATCGCTTTGCGCGATGCCGCGCGCTGGCAGCAGCTGGCCGGCGAGATCGACAGTTACCTCGACGCCGACGGCCTGGCGGGCTACTTCCCGCCGCGCCCGCAAGACGGCGCACGCGGCAGCGACAAGCTCACCGCCTACCTGATCAGCGCGGCGCACGAGGCCGGCTGGCAGTGGCCCGAGGCGGCGCGCGAGCGCATGCTGCAAGGCCTGGCGGCCTTCGTCGAAGGGCGCTTGACGCGCAACTTCAACGCACCGCGCGCCGACCTCGAGGTGCGCAAGCTGGCCGCGCTGGAAGCGCTGTCGCGCCACGGCCGGGTGCAGCCGCGTTTGCTCGGCTCGATCAGCACTGCCGCGGTGGCGTCATGGCCCGCGGCAGCGCTGCTCGACTGGTGGGCCGTGCTGAAGCGCGTGGACGGCATCGCCGAGCGCAGCGTGCGGCTGGCCGAGGTGCAGAACCTGCTGCGCGCGCGCCTGGTGCAAGGCGGCAGCACGCTGCGCCTGTCCAGCGAAAGCGGCGACCACTGGTGGTGGTTGATGGACAGCCCCGACGGCAACGCCGCGCGGCTGCTGCTGGCAGCGATCGACGCACCGCAATGGAAGGACGAGGTGCCGCGGCTGGTGCTCGGTCATCTGGCACGTCAACAGCGCGGCGCCTGGCAAACGACCACCGCCAACCTGTGGAGCGTGCTGGCGCTGGAGCGTTTTTCAGCGCGTTTCGAGACACAGCCGGTGTCCGGGCGCACGTTGCTGAAGTGGGCCAGCGAAGCCGGCGAGGCCGAATGGGCGGCCGGCACGGAGCCCGAGGTGTTGATGCTGCCGTGGCCGGCCGGCGCGGCGCCGTTGAACATCGCCCACCAGGGCAGCGGGCGGCCCTGGGTGGCTGTGCAGACACTCGCCGCCGTGCCGCTGAAGGCGCCGCTGGCGGCGGGTTACCGCATCCAGCGCAGCCTCGTCGCGGTAGAGCGCAAGAGCCCCGAGGCCTGGTCGCGCGGCGACATCGTGCGCGTGCGCATCGAGATCGACGCGCTGGACGACATGGCCTGGGTGGCCGTGCAAGACCCGCTGCCCGCGGGGGCGGCGCTGCTGGGTAGCGGCCTCGGGCGCGATTCGGCGATCGCCACGCGCGGCCAGCGGCGTGACGGCTGGCTGGCCTTCGAGGAGCGTGGCGCCGACGCCTGGCGCGCTTATTACGAATGGCTGCCGCGCGGCAAGCATGTGCTCGAGTACACGATGCGGCTGAACACTCCGGGCCGCTTGCAGCTGCCGCCGACGCGCGTGGAAGCGATGTACGCGCCCGAGTCGTTCGGCGAACGCCCGGGCGAGGCGATCGAGGTGCGGCCGTGATGCTGCGACTTGCGGCGGCGCTGCTGCCGATCATGCTGGCGGCCTGGCCGCTCGGCGCCGCGGCGCTGCCCGACGCGGCTGCAGTGCGCGCCGCGCACCGCCCGTCGGACATCGAGCTGCTCGATCGCCACGGCGAGCCGGTGCAGGTGCAGCGCATCGACCCCAGCGTGCGCCGCGCGGCCTGGGTGCCATTGGCCGAGTTGTCGCCGGCGCTGCGCGAGGCGATGCTGCTGAGCGAAGACAAGCGCTTCTGGCAGCACAGCGGCGTGGATTGGCGCGCGCTCGCCGCGTCGGGCTGGGCCAACGCCTGGAACCAGCGCACGCGCGGCGCATCGACGCTGACCATGCAGCTGGCCGGGCTCATCGACGACGAGCTGTCGCGGCCCGCCGGTGGCCGCAGCCTGCTCGGCAAGGCGCAGCAGATCGCCGCCGCCACGGCGCTCGAGCAGCGCTGGAGCAAGGCGCAGATCCTCGAGGCCTATCTCAACCTGGTGCCGCTGCGCGGCGAATTGGTGGGCGTGCCGGCGGCGGCGCAGCAGCTGTTCGGCAAACACCCGAGTGGCCTGGATCGCCACGAAGCCGCGCTGCTGGCAGCGCTGGTGCGTGGCCCGAACGCCGACCAGGCAACCCTGGTGCGGCGCGGCTGCGAGGTGTTGCTCGCGATGCAGGAGGACTGCGCGGGTCTGGCGCTGCTGGCGTCACAAGCCTTGGCACGCAGGCCCGGCGCGGCGCGCGGGCCGCAGTTGGCACCGCACTTCGCGCGTGCCTGGCTGGCCGCGGGCGGTGGCGCGAACACCACGCTGGATGCGCCCTTGCAGCGCCTGGCGCTGGCCACGCTGCGCCAACAACTCGCCGAGCTGCGCGGCCGCAACGCCGACGACGGTGCGGTGGTGGTGCTGCACAACGCCAGCGGTGAGGTGCGCGCCTGGATCGGGTCGGCGGGCGGTGAGACGGGCGATGTCGACGCCGTGCTGGCACGCCGCCAACCAGGCTCGACGATCAAACCTTTCGTCTATGCGCAAGCCTTCCAGCAGCGGCTGATAACGCCCGACAGCTGGCTTCAGGACGAGCCGCTGCAGCTCGCCTCCGGCCGCGATGCGTACCAGCCGCAGAACTTCGACCATGCCTGGCGCGGCTGGGTCAACGCACGCGTGGCGCTGGCTTCCAGCCTGAACGTGCCGGCGGTGCGCGTGGGCGCGATGCTCGGGTCCGATGCGCTGTTCGACGCGCTGCAGCGCAGCGGCCTCAGGCTGCGCGAGAGTGCGGGCTTTCACGGCCATGCGCTGGCGCTGGGCAGCGCCGAGGTGACGCTGCTGGACCTGACGAACGGCTACCGCATGTTCGCCAACCGCGGTGTGGCCAGCGGCGTGCGCTGGCCTGCGCCGGGAGCCGGCCCATCGGTGCGTGTGTTCGACGTGCGGGTGGCCGACAGCGTCAGCGACATCCTGGCCGACCCCGCCGCGCGCGCCGTGGGCTTCGGCTTCGACAGCCCGCTCGTCACACGGGGCGGCGCGGCGGCGAAGACCGGCACCAGCAAGGACATGCGCGACAACTGGTGCATCGGCTTCAATCACGACTACACCGTCGGCGTGTGGGTCGGCAACCGCAGCGGCGCGCCGATGCACGGCGTGAGCGGCGTATTGGGGGCGGCCCCCGTGTGGCAGCAGCTGATGCAGCAACTGCCGGGAGCGCGGCGGGCGGCGGGCCCCGCGGCACCGGGGGCCGCGGCAATGACAGCACCGGGGGCCGCTGTAATGCCAGCACCGCGGGCCGCTGTCGTGGCAGCGCCGACTGTCGCTTCGGCTGCCGTGGCGCCGAAGCCCTGGCGCATCGAGCCGCTGCGCGATGGCGCGGTGCTGGCGATGGACCCCGACATTCCGCTGGTGCGCCAGCGCCTGGCGCTGCGTGGCCCGCGCGGGCAATGGTGGTTGAACGGCCGGCGCGCTGGCCTGGGGGATCGGTTCGCCTGGGCGCTGGTGCCGGGGCGCCATGTGATCGAGCTGCGCGACGGCGCCACGCTGCTGGACCGCATCCGCTTCGAGGTGCGGC
>JANNQO010000042.1:0-3749 GCA_031400795.1 Rubrivivax sp.
GCGGCATCAGGATGTCGCAGAAGATCAAATCGGGGCCGTGGTCGTTGACTTTCGCCAGTGCGTCAAATCCATCCTCTGCGAGCAGGACTTCGTAGCCCCCCTGCTTGAGAAAGATCTCCGCGCTGCGGCGTATCGTGTTGCTGTCGTCAATCACCAAGACTTTGACGCCGGGTTCACCGGTAGGGGCTTGATTGCTCACCGAGCGCACTCCTCAGTTACTAAGGCACGGCATCGCGTGGGCCGCCGCTCTGTGCATCAGATCTGCACCATCTCGAAGTCTTCTTTGCGTGCCCCGCACTCCGGGCACGTCCAGTTCATGGGCACTGCAGCCCAAGCTGTTCCCGGCGCGATGCCATGATCCAAGTCGCCCAGAGCCTCGTCGTAAATCCAACCGCAAATCAGGCACATCCAGGTCTTGGGTTCTGTCACGGCACCCTACGGGGTTACTACAATGCAGCGCGATTGTAGCCACGCAGGTTGTCGCAAATTGACGCCGCCACAGGCACCTGCGCCATATTCTTCACATTTCGCCTGAGGTTCGCCGCAAACTCGTCAGCCCCGTTTTCGGGGTTTGCGAGTCACAAAATTCATGACCTCCGAAACGCCGCAATCCGAGATTGAAACAGGCCTGCCGCAAGAGCAATCCGCCCCCGCGTGTGTGATGAGCTTCAACGCCAACGACGCGAGCGGCGCGGGTGGCATTGCCGGTGACATTGCCACCATCGCTGCGATGGGCGCACACGCGTTGCCGGTGGTTACAAGCATCGTGATGCGCGACACCGCCGAGGTCTTCGACCATCACGCCATCGACGCCGAGGTCGTCGTCGAACAGGCGCGCACGATCCTCGAAGACCTCTCGATCGGCGCCTGGAAGGTCGGCTTCCTCGGTTCCGCCGAAGGCGTGAGCGCGGTTGCCGAAGTCATATCCGACTACCCCGAGGTGCCGCTGATCGCCTATCTGCCCAATCTTTCGTGGGTGGAAGAAGACGCACAGCAGGCCTACCACGACGCGTTTCGCGAGTTGATCCTGCCCCAGGCCGAGGTGCTGGTGGGCAGCCACCAGACGCTGACGGACTTTCTGCTGCCCGACTGGGACAGCGATCGCCCGGCCTCACCGCGCGAACTCGCCGTCGCCGCGGCCGCGCATGGCACGAAGTTCGTGCTGGTGAGCAGCGTGCCGCTGCCGGACCAGTTTCTCGACAACGTGCTGGCGTCGCCGCAAGGCGCCATCACGGGCGAGAAGTTCGAGCGCTTCGAAGTCAGCTTCGTCGGCGCCGGCGATACCCTGTCGGCGGCGCTCGCGGCGCTGCTCGCGGCCGGCGCCGAATTGCACGCCGCCGTGGGCGAGGCGCTCGCATTCCTCGATCAGGCCCTGGACGCCGGGTTTCGGCCCGGCATGGGCAATGTGATTCCGGATCGTTTTTTCTGGGCCGTGCCCCCGGACGAAGACGAAGACGGCGAACCCGAGACGCCGGCCGACGCGCCACCCAAGGGTCCGCGCCACGTGCACTGAGGCCACCGAATCGGCGCACCTCGCGCGGCGTTCCTTCCAGCGACCCCTCCACCCCGCCCCCATGAATCGCAACAACCAGACCCTGTTCGAGCGCGCCCAGCGCGTCATTCCTGGCGGCGTCAATTCGCCGGTGCGTGCTTTTCGCGCCGTCGGCGGCACGCCGCGCTTCATCGACCGCGCGAGCGGCGCCTACATGTTCGATGTGGAGGGCAAACGCTACATCGAATACATCGGCTCCTGGGGTCCGATGATTCTGGGCCACGGCCACCCGGCGGTGCTCGAGGCCGTGCAGCGGGCCGTGACGCAGGGCTTGTCGTTCGGCGCCCCGACCGAGCGCGAGATCGAACTCGTCGAAGAAATTCTGAGCGTCGTCACGGGCGTCGACCAACTCCGGCTCGTGAGCTCGGGAACCGAAGCCGCGATGAGCGCGCTGCGGCTGGCACGCGGCGCCACCGGGCGCAGCAAAATCGTCAAGTTCGAGGGCTGCTACCACGGCCATGCCGACGCGCTGCTGGTCAAGGCCGGCTCGGGTCTGGCCACTTTCGGCTTCCCGACCAGCGCCGGTGTGCCCGCGGACGTGGTCAAGCACACGCTGGTGCTCGAGTACAACAACGTCGCGCAACTCGACGAAGCCTTCGCCACCCAGGGCGGCGAGATCGCCTGCGTGATGATCGAGCCGATCGCCGGCAACATGAATTTCGTGCGCGCTTCGGTGCCCTTCATGACCCGCCTGCGCGAGCTGTGCACGCAGCATGGCGCGCTGCTGGTGTTCGACGAGGTGATGTCGGGCTTTCGCGTTGCGCTGGGCGGCGCGCAGAGCGTCTACGCGCGGCTGATGCCGGGTTTCAGGCCCGACATGAGCGTGTTCGGCAAGGTCATCGGCGGCGGCATGCCGCTGGCGGCGTTCGGCGGCAGCCGCGACGTGATGAGCCAGCTGGCACCGCTGGGCCCGGTCTACCAGGCCGGCACGCTCAGCGGCAACCCGGTGGCCACCGCGTGCGGGCTGGCGACGTTGAAGGAGATCGGCAGGCCTGGCTTCTTCGAGGCGCTGTCGGCAAAGACGCGGTCACTCGTCGCGGGCCTCGAAGGCGCGGCGCGCGAAGCCGGCGTGCCGCTGGTGGGCGACAGCGAAGGCGGCATGTTCGGCTTCTTCTTTGCCAGCCAATTGCCGCAGAACTACGGCGTCGTAATGGGCACCGACAAGGAGCGTTTCAACCGCTTCTTCCACGCCATGCTCGACCGCGGCGTGTACCTCGCGCCGGCGCTGTACGAGGCCGGCTTCGTCAGCGCCGCGCACACGGCGGCGGACATCGACGCCACGGTTGAAGCGGCACGCCAGGCCTTGCGCAGCTGAGGCCCTGCCGGGCCCTGCGCGGCCCTTCAGGCCGGCGATGAGCGCAGGCCGTAGGTCTTGCCGCCCAGGAACAGGTATTCCACCCGCAGCACGGCGTCACCCTTTTCGCCGCTGAAGGCAAAACCCAGCATCGCGACGGCGTCGCCGGGCTTGATCTCGGGCACGCCCCAGGCCTGCATGCGCGGCAACGGCGCCAGTTCGATCTCCCAGCGCCGGTCCTTGCGCGTGGGCATTTGTGCGGCTTTGAGCAGCGCCGGGCCGTCGACCGGCGCCGACTGTGCCGGCAAGCTGCGCGCGGCCAGGTCGCCAGGCAGCTTCAGCCCTTCGGCGGGCAGCTCCAGCGTGAGCTCGACGTGCGGGTTGCGCCAGGCCACCTTCGCCGCCTTGCCTTCCAGATACAGCGGCCGGCCCTGGTCGAAACTGCTCCAGCCGTGGTGCGCCCAGGCCGGCAGCGCCAGTGCCAGCGGCGCCGTTATCAAGGTGCGTCGTTGCATGATGAACTCCTCACAGGTAAGCGATCCAGCGGCCGCAGATGATGGCCGCCAGCCAAAGCCCCGTTGACAACGCGGTCTGCAAGCGGGACAGCGCGTCGCAGCGACCCAGCCCGTCGCGGGCATGGAACCAGAGTGCATTCAGCCCCGCCAGCAGCACCAGGCCGAGCTTCAGAACAAAGGCACGGTTGGACAGCAGCTCGGCCGGCTGGCTGGCAAACATCAGCAAGCCGCTGAGCACGACCAGCCCGAATCCGGTGGCGGTGGTGCGCAGCGCCAGCCGGGCCAAGGGCCGCACCGGCAGCTCCGGGCCCAGGCCCCAGACGCGCAGCTCCAGCAGCACCAGGCTGCCCAGCAACAGTGCGATGCCGGTGATGTGCACGACCTCCAG
>JANNQO010000043.1:0-6376 GCA_031400795.1 Rubrivivax sp.
ACCTTCTTGTCGACCTCTGCGATCTTCTTGTTGACGTAGCCCTGCAGCGATTGCAGGTCCTTCATCGTGACTTCGCCAGCCATGTCTTTGCCTCCGAAACCGGCCCGCGACGTGCAGCCGAGTGGCGGGCAGTCTATGGCCCTCTGGCGCCAGGGCTATCCCCTCTTGGAGCGGGCCGATGCTCGGGCGAGCGCCGCCGCGGCAGCACATGTCAATCGACTCGTGAGTAGGATCCCACGGCCGCCCGCGACGCCCAGCGACATGGCCAAAGCCCTCGCGCCTTGCCCGCCTCGAGCTCGCCATCTGCTGGATCGCAGGGGCGGCACTCGCCACGTGGGCGCTGCGACGCGGGCTGACCGCGCTCCAGACTGGCCACATCCAGGTGTACCAGCGCAGAGGGCCGAACTACATCGCCTATGCCATGGCGCCGACGCGATCGCCTACAGCATCACCACCTGGCTCCACATCGGGGGCGGACTGGTCGCTGCGTTCCTCGTTGTCCTGGCGCCGATCGCCCACTACTACTCATCGCCCGCGAAGCGAGAGGAGATGCTGGCGGGGGTATCGAAGGCATCGTCGCTGCGACGGATCACCTTCTGGCTGCTGTGCGCGCTGGCTGCGCTGCTCCTGGCACTGGCCCTGATGAAGTAGCTGCGCGCACCGCGGCCAATGGGCGAAGCGCGCGGGTCTACGCCTCCGCAGCCGACCGCTGCGGAGGCGACCAACGCCCAGATGGCCGCTGATGCCAAGGCCGTGTTTGCGGTGATCGCGGAACTGAGAGCCACTCCACCGGCCAGAACCGCTGCGCCCCGACCCAAGGCTTCGCCATCGGCGAGGGCCGCGCCAAAGCGCCCAGGTGAATGACGGCTGCCTGCCTGGTCTTCCCACGCGTCGACGAATGTGCGCGGCTGGCGGGGCTGCCGATCGACGCCGACGTAGGCTCGGTGTTGAGCCACGCCCGCGTGCGCGAGCACTTCCAGCAGTTGCTCGACCGCTTGTTGCGCCAGGGGACCGGCAGCGCCAACCGTGTTGCCCGTGCGCTCGTGCTCGCCGAGCCGCCCTCGATCGACAAAGGCGAGCTCACCGACAAGGGCTCGATCAACCAGCGTGCGGTGCTGGCGGTGCGTGCGGCGCTGATCGACGCCGTCTACCGCGGCGACGCGGCTGGTCTGTTGCGGCCCGCGCCGGCGCCAGGCCGTTGAGCTTTCTCGGCGTGCTGCCGCGCTCGTTACGGCGGCGTGCCCGTGGCGAACAGCGCATCGAAGCGCTCGCGCAGTTGCGCCGCCAGCGGGGGCGCGTGCACGGCCAGGCTCACGTCGTCGAAGCCGAAGTACGAACCGGCCGACCAGTTGTGGCTGCCCAGCACCACGGTGTGGTCGTCGAAGAGCAGGAACTTGGAGTGCAGCAAGCGCTCGGCGCTGTCCTCGCGCACCGCCACGCCGCCGGCGGCCAGGTGCAAGGCGGCGCGGCGGTTGATCACGGTGGAGCGGTAGGGATCGCTGGCGCGGTCGCGGTCCAGCAGCACCTGCACTTGCACGCCACGCGCCTGGGCGGCGATCAGCGCGTCGATCAGCTCGTGCGTCGGGTGCTCGGCGCCGGGCATGGCAACGTGAAACATCGCCATCGCGATGCGCTGCGTGGCCGCTGCGATCAAGCCCGGCAGCCGGGCGTGGTACTCGCTGCCGGCGAGCACGCTGATCCACGCCGCATCGTGCGCGGTGGCCACCGGCGCCGGGGTGGGCGTGCGCAATCGCATCGCGCCGGTGTCGGGCGCGGGCTCACCGCTGCTGGCGTCGGCCAGGTGCCGACACAAGGCGACGAGGTGCTGTGCCGCGCTGCTGCCGGGCATCAAGGCCATCAGCGCGCGCAGGTTGTCACGCCAGTCGGCGCTGAGTTCGGCGTTCATGCGCAGCTGCGAGGGCAGCGCAAACGACAACAGCGTGCGCAGGGGCTCGAGCTTGCCCGCGCCAAGGCCGGGCACGCGCGCGGCGAGTTCGTCACGCGAGCGGTAGGCGCCATGGGCGCGGCGCTCGTGCACGATGCGTTGGGCCAGCGCCGGCCCGATGCCGGGCAGCGCATCGAAGTCGGCAGCATCGGCCAGGTTGACCTCGAGCAGCGGCAGCGCACGCGCGCGCTGCGCCAGCGGCGTGCCGGGGGCCGCGTCGAGCACCAGGCCGTCGGGGCGCGGCCGGCGCAACTGGCCGCATGCCGCGTGGCTGAGCACTTCGGCCAGCAGCCGCTGCGCATGGGCCGTGCAGGCGGCTTCGTCGGGCGCGCTCTCGCCGGGCCAGATCGGCACGCCGCCGGCGGCGGCCAGGCAGCAGGCCAGGTCGGCATCGAGCCCACCAAGGTCGGCCGTGGCCTGCACACCGGCGGCAACCCGCAACGACTCCAGCAAGGCCGGTGTCACCAAGTCGGCCCAATCGAAACGCCAGGCCGCCATCATGCGTTCTCCCCGGGGCCGGATGTGTTGGCGCCGGCGCGCTGCGCGCGGCGCCGCTGCCACTGCGCTGCATACAGCGTGCCCAGCTGCGCCGCGAGGTCGCGCGAGTCGATCAACAGCGCGTCTTGGGTCTGCGTGAAGAAGGCACCGTGCGACCAGTTCTGCGAGCCCAGCAGCACCCGCTGGTCGACGATCACGAACTTGGCGTGGCTGCCGCGCACCATATGCGCCGCGAGCAACCGCGCCGGCAGGCCGAGCTGGCGCGCGCGCAGCAGCGCGGCATGGGTGGCGTGCAGGATACTCAGGTTGTCGCGGCTGCCGCCCAGCAGCAGACGCACGCGCACGCCGCGCCACTGCGCCGATTGCAGGGCGCGCAGCACGTCGTCCACCGCGGTGGAACCATCGGCGCCGGGCGTGAGGTCGACCAGGAACAGGCTGGCATCGATGCGGCCCACGGCGTCGTGAATGAGGCGCTGCAGCGTGGGCAGGTAGGCGGCGTCGCTGATCAGCGCGCAGCGCGCGCCGGTCACGCCGGTGGGCAAGGCGGTGGCCATGGTCAGCCGCCGAGCAGCTCGTGCCGTGCGCGCGCCATCACCATCTCGGCCCAGCGTGCGGCAGCGGCCTGGCTCTGGGCGCCTTGCAGTGCGCGCGCCTTGCTTTGCAGCAATGCGGCCTGCGATTCGGTCTGCTTGCGCGTGCGTGGCGGTCGCCGCGTCAGCGCATCGGCCAACAGCATCAGGCTGCTGGCTTCGACGCTGGCGATCAGCGTGCGCCGGCGCAGGGCGCGAAAGGTCTCGAGCTGGGCCAGGCGCTGCAGCTGGGTGTCGGTCAAGGCGGTGAAGCTCACTGCAAGTTCTCCTCCAGGGCTGATCAGGGCGCGGGCGTGATCGTGGCCTCGCCCCATTCGATCAGGAGGCCGTCGCCATGGTCACCGTCGCGGCCGCCGTCACCTTCGTCGTCGTCATCATCGTCTTCATCGTCGTCGTCGAGGTCGTCCTCGTCGAAGTGCAGGTCCTTCGCGGCGCCGTAGTCGTCTTTGGCTTTGCACTTGGCCATGGTTTCGCCGAGCATCTGCGCCGCGGCGTTGTAGACCTCGATGTGCTCGGGGCCGGGCACGGTCTCGCCGGGCTGGTAGTCGCGCGGCTCGGCTTCGTCGTCGATCGGCAGCGCGAACTCCCAGCCCGCGGCCTTGTAGTCGTCCACCGGCACCGAGTGGCCGGCCTCCTTGTCGCGCGCTGCGTGCACGGCCTCGTGGTACGCGATCTTCAGGTCGTGCTCGAAGTCGTCGTTCATCAGCACGCGCTCTTCGTCGAGGTAGACGGTGTTGGTGCCGTAGTCCCATTCACCCTGGCGCTCGCCCCCACTGCCGTCGCGCGCCACGTAGGAGGCCACGTTGACCGGCGCGTAGCCCCATTCCTTCAGCTTCTCGTTGATGGCCTCTCCGAGAAACTTCAGGCGGTCCGCGGGGCTCATGCCGGCCCACTTCTTGGCGGTGGCGCAGACGTCAACCATGCTCGGATCCTCCCATCACCCCCATTGCACGATGGGCGCAGTGTCAGGCGTTGCCGGTGTCGGAGTCAACCGGCCGGGGGCAATCTGGCCGCGGCTTGACCCGGCGCAAGCCGCAGCCGCAGCCGCGGCGAGCCCGCGCGTGGCTGTTGGCGGCGCCACAGAATGCGCGGCTTGGGTTCTGCCCCTCGTGTGGAGGGCGCCGGATGGCGCAAACGGCTGCCCACCTGGTCGACCACGTCATCCCCCATGTGCCGGTGCGCCAGTGGGTGCTGTCGCTGCCGATCCCACTGCGCCTGCTGCTGGCTGCACTCAAGGCAGACGAGGCCGACAGCGGCGCGGTCACCCTGATCCAACGCTTTGGCTCGGCCGCAAACCTGAACGTATCGCATCGCCTTCGGCCCGCACGCCGGCCAGAAGGTGCTGACGCTGCAAGGCGTGATGCCGAGGGAACCAAGCGTCAAACAGGATCTGTGCGCCGATATCGACCTATCCACCACGCACCGCCACGTGCGTGAC
The DNA here is from genome assembly GCA_031400795.1 of Rubrivivax sp. Lineage (GTDB taxonomy): Bacteria > Pseudomonadota > Gammaproteobacteria > Burkholderiales > Burkholderiaceae_C > Rubrivivax. The sequence goes on from JANNQO010000043.1 coordinate 4,472, forward strand.
CACGGGCCGGGCCGGGTTCTGGTTCAGGATTTTCGCGGCTTCGTAAATGGTGATGTCGCTCATGTCGGTTCGCGTCGCGCACCATGAAGGGGGTGCGCTCGAGGATGTCAGCCATTGATCTTCGCCGCTTCGATCAGCAGCACCTGGCAATCGGCCAGGCCTTCGCGCAGTTTTTTCGCCTGGCTGTACTCGGGGCTGTTCCAGAAGCCAGCGCGCTGGCCTTGTCGGGCCACTCTGAGATGGCCATCGACGCGCCGTCGCCGAACGCACCTTCGAGCAGCTGGGCCCCCGGGCCGCGCAGCACGTACTTGCCGCCGAAGCGTGCCACCAGCGGCGCGGTGGCGGCGCCGTAGCCGGCGATGAAACGATCGCGGTCGGCGATCCTGGCGGTGACGATCATGTAGGCGGGCATGGCGCAGCGCTCTCGGGTTGTCCGGACATCGTATCGGCTGTGCCGCGCACGAGCGGCGCCTCGCGCGGCTACGACACCGTTTGGTAGTACAGGTTCTGCGGGTGCCGCGCCTGCGCGAAGAACAGCCACCGCTCGGCCAGCAGCCCCACCGCTTGCACGAGCAATGCCAGCGGCAGCAGCGCCAGCGGCGCGCTGAAGTGCAGCACCAGCGCCATCAACACCGCCGGTGCGCCGAAGCACAGCCCATGCACGGCCCACTTGATTCGCCGCAGCGCCGCGAGGCTCGCGCCGTGGAAGAACTCGCGCGTGTTGAACGAACCGGCCGACATGCCCATACTCTTTTGCACCAGTTTCCGGCTCTTCAGGCCGGTGGCGCTTTGCAGCGTCGATTTGGGTTTCAGCGCGGCGTTGCGGCGCAGTGCCAGCGTGCGCGTGGCCCAGGCCAGCAGCGTGAGCATCAGCGCCCAGCTCACCACGCCCGGGGCCAGCGCGGCTTGCCCGCCGAGCACCACGAGTGCGGCCAGCAGCAGCGTGCCCGAAGCCAGCCCGATCAACGTGTAGTTCAGCACCGTCAACGGATGCGCCCATTCCTGGATGAAGCGGATGCAGGCGTAGATCATCGCCGTGCAGTACCACAGCAGCAGTGCGCATGCGATTGCCAACAGCGGCAGCCACGGCACGCTCCACTCCAGGCGTCTCGCCAGCCACCACAGCGCTACCAGCCCGATGAAAGCCGGCAGCACGATCACTTCGCGCGACAACCACGAGGTGCGCCACATCGCCAGGGCCCGCCAGGCGCGCAGCGGGTGGCCCAGGTGCAGGAACGACGCGGCCAGGCCGATCACGAGCATCAGCAGCGCGCACAACAAGGCGCCATCGACGAAATCACTGGCCAACGGCACGCCCAGCATCAGCGCTATTGCCAGCGCCACCACGAGCCCTTGCGCGGCACCGGCCACGGTGGTGAAGACGATGACCGACCAGGCGGGATGCATCGCGCGCCGCCTACTCGCCCGCCGCGGGCGTGATCTTGCGCGGCAGGTACTGGTTGGCGGGCTTCGTCTCCCATTCCGGCATCAGCGCATAACCGCCGCGCTCGCGGATCGCGATCGAGACCTCGGAGTTCGGGTCCTTCACGTCACCGAACAAGCGCGCGCCGGTCGGGCAGGCTTGCACGCACGCGGGCTTTCGGTCAGCGGGGGCGAGCTGCTCGTCGTAGATGCGGTCCACGCACAGCGTGCACTTGGTCATCACCTGGCGCTCTTCGTCGAGTTCGCGCGCGCCGTACGGGCAGGCCCAGGCGCAGTACTTGCAGCCGATGCACTTGTCGTAGTCGACCAGCACGATGCCGTCTTCCTTGCGCTTGTAGCTGGCACCGGTGGGGCAGACGGGAACGCAAGGCGGGTCTTCGCAATGCAGGCAACTCTTGGGGAAGTGCACCGTTTGCGTGAACGGGAAGCTGTCGGCCTCGTAGGTCTGCACGCGGTTGAAGA
>JANNQO010000044.1:0-30373 GCA_031400795.1 Rubrivivax sp.
GGGGCGAAAGACTTGTCCACGGCAAACACTGTAGGACGGGCGCGGGCCTGCGGTGGCGACTTCCTCGGCGCGATGGCCTGGGTGATGCTGACCGTCGGCGGCATGGGCCTCGCGTCGACGATGGGCCTGGCGGTGCTGGAGCGCACGCGCGAGATCGGCGTGATGCGCGCGCTGGGTGCGCGCAGCCGCGACATCGCGGCCATCGTGCAGCTGGAGGGCCTGGTGATCGTGGCACTGGCCTGGTTGCTGGCGCTGCCCTTGTCGGTGCTGGCCAGCGTGCAGTTGGCCGATGCCTTCGGCCGCGTGATGTTCACCGTGCCCACGCGTTACCTGCCGGCCCCGGGCACGGCCGCCACCTGGACGGCGGTGATGTTGCTGCTGTCGCTGCTGGCCTGCGCGGCGGCGGCCTTGCGCGCCACGCGCGTTCCGCCGGCGCGCTCGCTGATGTACGAGTGAATGCGAGGCTCTACGCGCTCGAATGTGCGGTGGCCTTCTTGCCCGCCAGCCGCCGCTGCGAAGCCGCGCTGGCGAACTCGCGCAGCGCGCTCTTGCCGATCCAGCGTGCGGGCGCCTCGCTCGACACCGCGAGCCGCCGGGCCAGCGCCAGCGCTTGTGCGTGCAGCGCCGCGTTGCGTCCGCCGATGCCGCGCAAGCCCCACAGCACGCCTTTCTTGACGAAGTTGCGCTCGTCGCCGGCGGCAGCTTCGATCAGCGGCAGCATGGCCTCGAAGTTCGCATCGGGCAGCTGCTTGTCGTGCAAGGCGAGGCTGGCCATCAACGCGAAGGCCGCGCGTTTTTCGAACTCGGGCTTGCGCTTCGCCCATTCGTCGATCTTCGCCAACGAATGCGGCGTGCGCTCGAAGAGCACGAAGCAGGCGGTGTCGCAAATGCCCCAGTTGTCGAAGTCCCGGCACCAGCGGTCCATTTGCGCCGGCGTCAGCTTCGCGGGGTCTTCGACGTACACCGCGAGCAATCGCGCTTCGTAGACCGCGCTACTCCACAGCGCGGCGGCCAGGCGGTGGTCGTGGCCGATTTGTTTGCCGAGCTTCTGGATCTGCGCCATCGGCACGCCGAGCGCCTTCCCGGTGGGCAGCCCGAAGCGCGCCAGGCCGTCGCGGAATGCCGGCGATGCCGCGGCCTGCAACGCGGCGAGTGCTTCGTCGGCGGTGATCATCTCGCTCGCCGCGCTGAACTACCGAGCAAGCATCGCCCGCGCCGCCTGCACCACTCGCGCCGCATCGACGCGCGCTTGCGCTTCCAGCACCGGCGCATAACCCACCGGCACACGCGGCGCGCCCAGGCGGGCGACGCGGCAGCCGGTGTGCTGGGCTGCGGTGGCAGCCACTTCAGCGCCGAAGCCGGCGGCTTGCACCGCTTCGTGCACAACGAGCAGATGGCCGGTGCGGGCGGCGTCGGCGAGCACCGCGTCGCGATCCCAGGGCCACAGCGTGCCGAGGTCGATGACGCTTGCGCTGATGCCTTCGGCCGCGAGCGCTTCGGCGGCGGCCGACACCTGGTGCACCGCCGCCGACCAGCTGACGATGGTGAGCATCTCGCCCCGGCGCAGCACCCGCGCCCGGCCGAGCGCCGGCACCTGTTCATCGTCCACCTCGCCCTTCAAGCTCCACAGTTCCTTGTGCTCCATGTAGATCACTGGGTGGTCGCCACGCAGCGCGGCGCGCAGCATGCTGAAGCTGTCTTGCGGCGTGCTCGGGCACAGCACCACGACGCCGGGCAGGTGCACGAACCAGGCTTCGAAACTCTGTGAATGTTGTGCGGCCGAGCTGCCCCAGACGCCGATCGGCAGCCGCGCCACCAGCGGCACGCGGCCCTGCCCGCCGAACATGTAGCGGTTTTTCGCCGCCTGGTTGACGATCTCGTCCATCGCGCACATCGCGAAATCGGCTACACGCATCTCCACCACCGGCCGCAGCCCGGCCAGCGCCATGCCCACGCCGGCGCCCATGAGGGTGCTTTCGGAGATCGGCGTGTCGATGATGCGTTCGGCGCCGAATCTCTGCAGCAGGCCTGTGTACTGGCCGAAGATGCCGCCGCGGCCGAGGTCTTCGCCGAGTGCGACGACGTTCGGATCTTCGTGCATCGCCAGCGCCAGTGCGGCAGCACCTGCCCTGGCGCAGCTCATGATGCTCACAGCCATGTGCCGGCTCCCAGCGTCTGCACGTCGGTGAACGCGGCTGCCGGATCGGGTGGCGGCGAGGCCTCGGCGAAGGCCAGCGCAGCGGCGATCTCGGCGCGCGCTGCTGCATCGATCGTGTCGATCTCCGCCGCGCGCGCTCCCGCTTGCAGCAGCTGCGCGTGCCCGCAGCAGGGGATCGATCTGACGCGCTGCCGCGATGTCGGCCGCATCGCGGTAGCCCTGGCCGTCCACCGAGACATGGCCTTTCACGCGCCAGGTGCGTGCGTGCAGCAGTCGCGGTCCGGCGCCGCTGCGCACGTCGTCGATCAGGCGCGCTGCGAGTGCGGATACCGCCGCCACGTCGTTGCCGTCCACGACTTCAGCCGCCACGCCGATGGCACGTGCGCGCGTGGCCGCACCTTCGCCGGCCGTCATCGGCGCGCTCTCGGTGGTCGCCGAATAGCGGTTGTCTTCGCAGACGAAAAGCACCGGCAGCGAATACACCGCGGCCCAGTTCAGCGCTTCGAGAAAGGGCCCGCGGTTGATCGCGCCGTCGCCGAAAAAACACGCGACGATCTGCGGCTGGCGGCGGATCTTCAGCGCATGGGCCGCGCCGCAGGCGATCGGCAAGCCGGCCGCCACCACGCCGTTGGCGCCGAGCATGCCGACCGAAAAATCGGCGATGTGCATCGAGCCGCCTTTGCTGCCGCCGCTCTTGCCGAACAGCTCGGCCATCATGCGTTGCACGTCGGCGCCCTTGGCCAGCGTGTGGCCGTGGCCGCGGTGCGTGCTGGTCAGCAGATCAGCGCGTTGCAGGTGCGCGCACACACCGGCCGGCACCGCCTCCTGGCCGATCGACAGGTGCAGCGGCCCACGCACCTTGGCGCTGCTGCTGGCCGTGGCGCCGAACACCTGCACGCCGCCGATGCTGGCCACTTCGGCGGCTTCTTCGAAGGCGCGGATGCGCGCCATCGTTCGGTACAGGTCGAGGTGGTGTTGCAGTTCCATATGAGGAAGAAGTCTGGATGGCCAGGCAGCCCGGCCCAGCCCACCGTCCACCGGCAGTGAGCCCCGGCTAAATCGGATAGATCAGCGAATTGGCGATCAGGTCGTTGTCGTACACGCACATCCGTTCGGCGATCAGCCAGCGGCCTTCGTGGCGCGCCAGCCGATCGACGTACCGGCCCACCGAGAGCACCTCGGGCAAACGATCGCGCTGGGTGCGCATCACGATGTAGGCGGCTTCGCAGTGCACGGCGTGTTCAGTCACTTCCAGCAGCACCGGCGCGCCGACCACATGGCGCTGCGCGTAGGGGTCGTGGAAGATGGTGTCGGTGGCGCCGGTGATGCGGTCTTGCAGCATCGCGCGGCTTTCGAGGTGGATCAGCGCCAGCGGCCAGCCGCGATCGTGGTTCTCGCGCGATTGCACGACGTAGCGCGCGTTTTCGGTGAAGAACGCGGGCCAGCGCTGGAACTCGCCGGCATCCAGCACGCGCGCGATCTCGGCGTGCAGTTGTTGCACTTCGAGGTAAGTGGACAAGGCCTCCAGATTCATACCCCCATCACCTCGCGCCAGTAGCCGTACATGCCGCGGATCAGCGTCTCGGTGACCATGTGCGGCGTCGCTTTCACGTCGCGCCCGTCCTGCTCGTTGAGCGTGCGCGCCTGGCTGTTGCGCGACAGGCCTTGCTGGATGAACTCGATGATCTCGCCGTCGTCGGCCGAGACGAAGCCGGCCGGGCCGAACAGATTCGCCTGGCGCAAGCGGCGGCGGACCATCGCTTCGTCGTCGTCGGCAAAGCCGAAATGCGTCCACACGAAATCGAACAGCCCCGGGGCGACCGGCAGGATCTGGCGCGTCGACAGCGAATTCACCTGCTGCTGCACGATCAGGCTCGGGAAGATCGTCGTCATCACCACCGTCGGCGCGCCCCACCAGGGCTCGGGCACCACGTCGAGCAGGCGCGGGTCGTTGAGCTGCATCTTCTCGCGGTAGCTGGCCACGCCTTGCGTGACTTCCTTCGCTTCACCGCTGCCGCCGTCGTTGCGCCGCGAAACCATCGCCGCGTGGCGCCCGCGTGCATCAATGACCATCTGGCTCTGCTGGTCGGCACGCCACAGGCCGAAGGTCACGAACCAGGTGTGCAAGAGGCCAGGGTGGTAGGGGTCCTTGATGTTCTCCTGCATCAGCTTCCAGTTCGCCGGGATGCGCTGGCGGTTCACACCCAGCACGCGCAGCGCTCGGCCGCTGAAGACACGGTCGAGGTAGTGCAGCACTTCGGGGCCGATGTAGTCTTCGAACGAAGGGGCATCGGCGTCGAAACACGCGAACACCGCGCCGCCACGCTCGGCCACGCGCAGCTGCGTCAGGCCGTGTTGCCTGGCGTCGAAGTCCTCGGGCATGCCACCGTGCGAGACGCCGCCCGGGCGGCGTAGGCCGTTGCGAAACGGCAGCCCGATCAGCTCACCTCGAAGGTTGTAGTTCCACTGGTGGTAGGGGCACACCAGCCGCTTCACGTTGCCTTGCCGCTCGCGACAGAACGCTGCGCCGCGGTGCGCGCAGCGGTTCTCCACGACCTGCAGTTCGTTGACTTCGTCGCGCACCAGGATCACGCTGCGCTCGCCGATGCGCGTGCGCTTGAAGTCGCCCGGCATCGGTACCTCGCAGGCCAGGCCCACGTAGCACCAATGGCCGCGGTAGAAGAAACGCTCGAGTTCTTCGCGGTAGGTCTCGGCGTCGCTGTAGACCCAGCCCGGTACGCGGCTGGTCGGGGCGTCGCCCCAACGCGACGGCGGCATCGCGACGGGGGCCTCGCGCGGCGCGTTCACAGCCCCTCCTCGCGCAGCAGGCCGGCGGCTTCTTGCAAGGGCGCGTCGGAGTAGCCGAACAGCACGCAGTCGCTGCCGGCGTGGATCGACAGCGCGTGCCACGGCGGCACGACGAAATGATCTTTCGGGCCGATCTCGAATGCTTGCATGCCGGTGCTGCCTTCGATCGTCACCTTCGCGCGGCCTTCGACCACCGAGTACACGCTGCCTGCCGTGCAGCGCCATGGGCGCGTCGATTGGCCCGCGAGCAGCAGTTGCAGCCAGGCCGCGATGGTCGGCATCGCGTGGCCGCCGGTGCTCGGATTGGCATAGCGCAGCCAGGTGCTGCGGTGCGCATCGGGTGCGCTGTGCCGTGCCAGTTGGGCAAGTGCCTCGCGGCTGCGTGCGTAGGGGTAGCAGAAGATCGCACTCGTGGCGCCGAACGGCGAGCGGGTTTGCAGCGGCAGCATCGACGCGCCCCAGCGCGCCAGGCTCGTGCCCTCCGCGCGGGTCACGCTTTGACTCTTGCGCGTGTCGTTCTCCGCGAAACCCGCTTCGAAAAACGACACGATCGGGATGTCCAGCCCATCCAGCCACACCACCGGCTCGTTGCCGTCACTGCCGTGGTCGTGCCAGGTCCAGGCCGGCGTGATGATGAAGTCGCCCGGCTGCATGGTCGTGCGCTCGCCGTCCACAGCGGTGTACGCGCCCCGGCCCGAGACGACGAAGCGCAGCGCCGATTGTGTGTGTCGGTGGCTCGGCGCCACCTCGCCGGGCAGGATCAGTTGCAAGCCGGCGTAGAGCGTGCTGGTGGCCTTGGACTGGCCCTTCCAGCCCGGGTTCTCGAGGATCAGCACGCGCCGCACCGCTTCTTCGGCACTGATCGCGCGGCCCGCGGCCTCCAGAAAAGGCTCCACGTCCTGCCAGCGCCAGCACATCGGCTGCGTGCGCACGGCGGGCTCGCGCGGCACCAGCGCGTGCAGCACTTCCCACAGCGGCGTGAGGCCGAGCGGGGCCATGTCCTGGTACAGCGCCTGGCGTTGTGAAGTGATGTCATTGGCGTTCATGGGCGGCTTTCAGGCGAACACTTCAATGGAAACCGAAAACCGCTTTGCCAGCCCCTTCGCCTGGCGCAGGTTCAGTGCGCGCTTGCCGGATAGCACTGCGCTGACCACACTCTGCGCGCCCACCTCGGGCAGATCGGATTGCTTCAGGCCATGTTCCTCCATCAGGCTGGCCAGCACCGACGCCGGCGTGGTGGCGTCGGGCCAGGGGTGCACGCGGGCCTCGTAGTCGCGGATGCGGTCGGCAACCAGTTCGACCAAGCCGCCCAATGGATGCGCAGGGTCGTTGGCCACGTCGTCGAACGTGAGTTCCACGAAAGCCATCGCGCGTGCGTACTGGGCTTCATCGACAATCGGGGAGCCGATTCCGAGTTCTTCATGCAATGCCACCCAATGGCTGGCAACGTCTCGCAAGTTCATTTCCAGGCTCCTTTATCGTACTCGCCGTGGGTCAGCACGGCCTTGACCCACAGCATGCCTCGATTGAAATCGAGTGCGGCCACCAATCGGTACTTGTTGCCGCCAATGTTGAACACGAATCGTTGTCCCACTTTGTCCACCGCGGGGAACACTTTGCGCAACTCCGCAAAGCGGCAGTACGCGCTTTTCTCGATCTTTCGACGGAAGTCTTGCAGCGGTTGCCCAGCATCGGGGTGAATGGCTGCGAACTCGCGCAGCGCCTTGTTCGAGATGAGTCTCATCGGTAGATGAGGCTGACTATAGCAGTTTGCTATTGCGACAAACTGCAGTTTTCATCCTCCCACCCGCCGCAGACTTCCCGCCCGCACGCCGAGCAGCCGCATTCGCCGCGCCAGGTCCACCCGCTTCAGGCACAGGCCGGCCGCCAGGCGGATCGTCGCGGCTTCGTTGGTCGGTTGCTCGATCGTCAGGTCGCGCGTCACTATTCTGAAGTCTTCGAAGCGCAGCTTGATGCCGATCGTGCGTGCCTCGAAGCCTTTGCGTTGCAGATCTTGCGCGAGTTGTTCGACGAGTTCGGTGAGGACGGCCGTGAGTTCGCTGCGGTCGCGCTTGGCGTGCAGGTCGCGGTCGAAGGTGGTTTCGCGGCTCATCGAAACCGGGTCGCCGTGGGTCACGAGAACCCGGTCGTCGCGGCCATGGGCGGCGTCGTGCAGCCAGTGGCCGTGGCTCTTGCCGAAATGATCCTCCAGCCATGCTCGCGGGCGTTCGGCCAGGTCGCCGATGGTGTGGATGCCCAGGCTGGTGAGCTTGGCCCCGCCCTTCGGGCCGATGCCGTTGATGCGGCGCACCGGCATCGGCCAGACGCGCGTGGGCAGGTCTTCGTGCGTGAGCAGCGTCAGGCCGTCGGGCTTGTCGAGTTCGCTGGCGATCTTGGCCAGCAGCTTGTTCGGCGTTACACCGATCGAACACGACAGCCCGGTGTTGCGTCGAACGTTGTTCTTGATCTCCAGAGCCAACGCGCGCACGCCGCCGAAGGGGTCGTGGCCGACGCTGTCCTGCGCGCCGGGCAGTTCGGTCAGGTCGATGTAGATCTCGTCGATGCCGCGGTCTTCGATCGTCGGCGCCACCTCGGCCACCGCGGCCTTGAACAGCCGCGAATAGCGCCGGTATTGCTCGAAATCGGTGGGCAGCAGCGCCGCGTGCGGGGCCAGCAGCGCGGCTTTCATCAGCCCCATGCCCGAGTGCACGCCGTGGTCGCGCGCCGGATAGGTGGCGGTGGTCACGACGCCGCGGCCGGCGTACTCGCGCAGCGTGGCGAAGCGCCGCGTGCCGTCGGCTTGAAGCTGCGGCTGGTGGCGACGTCCACCGCCGATCACCACCGCCTGGCCGGCCAGCTCGGGGTAGCGCAGCAATTCCACCGACGCGTAGAAAGCGTCCATGTCGAGATGCGCGATCCAGCGCCGCGGTCCATGCATGCGCGGGGATGTTACGCAGCCGGCCGGCGGCCTACACTTCGACTCATTCGTTTGTTCACTAGGACTGTGATGTCGTCTGCCACCCTCTTTGCTTCGTCTCCCGCGCCCGTGCAGCGCGCGCTGGCGGCCTCGGCGGTCTCGCTGCTCGTGGCTTGTGCCTGCCTGGCGCTGTTCCTGCCGCCGATGGTCAACACCACCGTCACGTCGGTACCCACCACGGTGTTCGTCGGCATGGCGATGGCCGCTGCGATCGTGCTGCACTGGGTCTTCACCGGCATCGCCGCGCAGCGTATGGCACGCTCGGTGGCGGGTTGGGTGGCGCTGTCGCTGCTGTTCCCGGTGGGTGGCGTGGCGGCGCTGGTGCTGCTGGCCTGGTTCGGTGACGAAGCCGAACTCGATGCGGCGCGTTCGTGAGGCGCTGATCGTTGCCGCCACGGCCTGTTTCAGCCTGACGGCGATGGCCTCGATCGACCTGGCGGCCTTGCAGCAGCAGGTCTTCACGGCAGAGCGGGCTTTCGCGCGCAGCATGGCCGAGCGCAAGCACGAAGACTTCATGCGCCACCTGTCCGAACAAGCCCTCTTCTTCGGTGGTCCGGACGGCAAGTCGGTATTGCGCGGCAAGGCCGCGGTGGCCGCCGGTTGGAAGAGTTTCTACGATGGCGCACTGGCGCCGTTCTCCTGGGATCCCGACCAGGTCGAGGTCAGCCCCGACGGCCAGCTTGCCCATTCCACGGGCTTGGTGCGCGACCCCTCGGGCAAGCCCGTGGTGCGCTTCAACTCGGTGTGGCGGCAGGAAGCGCCCGGGGTGTGGCGCGTGGTGGTCGACAAGGGCGCGCCATTGTCCGAGGCGGAGAAGAAGGCGCCTTGAACGCTTGCTTCAGGCCAGCCGCGCGCGGTGCCGCTCGATCTGCAGGCACACTTGCTCAGGCGCGGTGCCGCCGGTCACATTGCGCGCGTTCAGCGATCCCATCGGCGTGAGCACAGCGAAGACATCGGCTTGGACGGCCGGATGCAAGGACTGCAACTCGGCCAGCGTCAGCTCGGCCAGGTCCACACCGCGCTGCATCGCCACCTTCACCGCATGCGCCACGGCTTCGTGCGCATCGCGGAACGGCAGGCCCTTCTTCGCCAGATAGTCGGCCAGGTCGGTGGCGGTGGCATACCCGCGCCGCGCCGCACGCTCCATCGCATCGGCCTTGACGCGCAATCCACCCGTCCACGACCCGGTGGCCGGGTCACGGGTGCCACCCACCATCTCGGCCATGATGCGCAGCGTGTCACGCAGCGTGTCCACCGTGTCGAACAGCGGCTCCTTGTCTTCCTGGTTGTCTTTGTTGTAGGTCAGCGGCTGGCCCTTCATCAGCGTGATCAGCGCCATCAGGTGGCCGACCACGCGCCCACTCTTGCCGCGCGCCAGTTCGGCGACATCGGGGTTGCGCTTCTGCGGCATGATCGACGAACCGGTGCAGTAGCGGTCGGCCAGGTCGATGAAGCCGAAGTTCTGACTCTTCCACAGCACGATCTCTTCGGCCAGCCGCGACACATGCACCATCGTGATCGATGCGAAAGCGGCGAATTCGATCGCGAAGTCGCGATCGCTCACCGCGTCCAGGCTGTTCTGGCAGATCGCCTCGAAGCCGAGCGTCTTCGCCACGCGCTCGCGGTCCAGCGGGTAGCTGGTGCCGGCCAGCGCTGCGGCGCCCAGCGGCAGGCGATTCGTGCGCCGGCGTACATCCACCAGCCGTTCGGCATCACGCGCGAACATCTCCACGTAAGCCAGCAGGTGGTGCGCAAAGCTCACCGGCTGCGCCACTTGCATGTGCGTGAAACCGGGCATCACGGTTTCGGTGTGCGCGGCGGCCACCTCCAACAGCGCGCGCTGCATGTCGACGAGCACGCCGGCGAGCTGGTCGATCTCGCCGCGCAACCACAGACGCACGTCGGTGGCCACCTGGTCGTTGCGCGAGCGGCCGGTGTGCAGCCGTTTGCCGGCATCGCCGACCAGTTCGGTGAGCCGCGCCTCGATGTTCAAGTGCACGTCTTCGAGCGCCAGCTTCCATTCGAAGCGGCCGGAGTCGATCTCCTCGCGCACCTGCGCCAGGCCACGCTGGATGTCGGCCAGGTCCGGCGCACCGATCACGCCGACGTGGGCCAGCATCTCGGCATGCGCCAGCGAGCCTTCGATATCGGCCATCGCCAGACGCTGGTCGAAGGCCACGCTGGACGTGTAGCGCTGCACCAGCTCGCTCATCGGCTCGGAGAACAAGGCCGACCAGGCCTGGGCTTTGTTGTGCAGCGACGAGGTGGAAGACATGGGGCCGGGAATCGGTGACCGTGGAGTTCGTATTATCGGCAGCCCCATTCGATGACCATGCCCACCGAAGCGCCCAAAGCCGCGGCCCCTGCCCAACCCGCGCCAGCTGCCACGCAGCCGGCGACGCATCCGGCCAGCCTGTGGCCGCACAGCACGCAGGCCGGCGACGTGCCCAGCAGCCGCTTCGCGCTGAGCCGCTTCGACCCGCTGGCCGACGAAGGGTCGCTGGCCGACGCGCGCTTCATGGCCAGCTTCGATGTCTGCCACCCGTCGCTGGCGCTGCGCGCGCTGTTGCTGGTGCAGATCGTGCTGGCGCTGGGGGTGTTGATCGCATCGCCCGGGTGGCGTGCTTTCTCGACTGCCGCGGCCAGCGGCGTCTTTGCCGGCGTGCTGGCCACGCTGCTGTGGCTGGTGTTGGTGTGTGCCGCCAAGCCGCTGCTGCGCCGCTTCGGTTCGGCGGGGCGGCTGGCATCGGTGCTGGTGCTCGGCGCGGCAGCGGCGCTGCTGGGCTGCCTGCCGCTGGCGGCCCTCGGCGTGAGTGGGCCTCAGTCCGCATCGCAACAACTCGGCGTGAGCCTGGCCGGGGCCGTGATCGCCGCGCTGCTCTGGGCCTGGCTCGGTTTGCGCGCGCGCATCTGGCAGCCGGCGCAAACGCACGCACGTCTGGTCGAACTGCAATCGCGCATCCGGCCGCATTTCCTCTTCAACGCGCTGAATACTGCGCTGGCGCTGGTGCGCGTCGACCCGGAGCGTGCCGAAGCGGTGCTGGAAGACCTGAGCGCGCTCTTTCGCACGGCACTGGCCGACAGCGGCAGCTCGGTGTCGTTGCAGGAGGAGATCGACCTCGCGCAGCGCTACCTGGCGATCGAACAGGTGCGCTTCGGCGCGCGGCTGAAGGTGCGCTGGGACGTCGATCCGCGCGTCGGCAATGCGCGCGTGCCGCCGCTGGTGCTGCAGCCGCTGGTGGAAAACGCCGTGCGCCACGGCATCGAGCCGGCCACGCGCGGCGGGCGAGTGGCCATCGACGCCAAGGTGCAGCGCGGCCAGGCGGTGGTGGTGGTCAGCAACACGCTGCCCGACGAGCCCTCCGAGCCCGGCCATGGCATGGCGCTGGCCAACGTGCGCGAACGCCTGCGCCTGCTGCACGACCTGGCCGGCCAGGTCGACACCTGGCGCGAGGGCGACTTCTTCCACGCCCGCATCATCGTTCCACTGGCGTGATCGCGGCATGAGTGCAGCCCATACCCTGCGCGCGTTGATCGTCGACGACGAGGCGCTGGCGCGGCTGCGCTTGCGCTCGCTGCTCGAAGGCTGCAGCGAGACGCCGGTGCAGGTGGTGGGCGAGGCCGAGAACGCCGAACAGGCGCTGGCCCTGGTGAACGAACACGGTGCCGCGCTGGACGTGGTGCTGCTGGACATCCGCATGCCGGGCCGCGACGGTCTGCAATTGGCTGCCGCGTTGCGCCTGCTCGAACAGCCGCCGGCCGTGGTCTTCGTCACCGCGCATGCGCACCATGCGCTGCGCGCGTTCGATCTCGACGCGGTGGACTACCTGACCAAGCCCGTGCAGCGCGCGCGCCTCCAGGCGGCGCTGAGCCGCGTGCAGCAGCGGCGCCAGCCCTCTGCCGGCGCGCCACCCGATTCGCCGGTGCTGGTAGTGGTCGAACGTGGCCGCGTGCTGCGCCTGCCGCTGGCCGAAGTGCTGGTGCTGAAGGCCGAGATGAAGTACGTGACGCTGCGCACCGCCACGCGCAGCTACGTGCTCGACGATTCGCTGGCCGAGCTGGAAACGAAGCTCGGCGACGGTTTTCTGCGCATCCACCGCAACGCGCTGGTAGCCAAGAACGCGGTGCGCGAGTTGCAGCGCCGATCCGAAGAAAGCAGCGAAGAAGGCTGGGCCGTGCGCGTGGCGCCGATCGACGAGTGGCTGCCGGTGTCGCGGCGGCAGGTGGCGGCGGTGAAAGAAGCGCTGGCGGTCGGGCCGGTGGGCCGGGATTGATGCTGCGCGGCCGTTTCGGGCGCGATGGCTGGCAGGGGCCTGACCTTGGCATAGCATTCGCGCGCCTGCCAGAGTCACCTCGCAGCGCGGCAACTTCTCGAAGGGAAGCCCATGAAGGGGATGTTGGATCTGCTCGAACGTGCCGGCATCGTGCGCCGCGTTGGCGAAGGCGATGCCGCCGCGCACGACCCCCTGCCGAGCCCTGAGAGCGCGGCCGAGCAGCCGGCAGCCACCGAGAGCACCCCGCCGGCTGCCGCCGGGCTCTCGCTGGAGCAGATCTATATCCAGGCCGGCGTGCCGCCTTGCGCCTACCCCGCCGAACGGCTGCTGCGCCTGATCGACGGCTTGAAGGCGATGGACGAACCGACTCGCCGCACCACCATCCAGGCCATCGACTCGGCTGATGATTCGTGGTCGATCGCCGACCCGATGCGCGATGCCGCGGCCAAGGTCGGGGCGATCGAGCGCCACGCGGGGGCCATCCGCGCCGGGGTGGCTCAGGCCGAGCAGCAGACGCAGTCCGAACTGCAACAGCTGCAGCAGCGCCAGGCGAGCACGGTGGCCGAAATTCGCCGCCAGATCGCCGACCTCGAAGGGCTGCTCGCTCGCGAGGTCGAGCGCGGCGCGCAGGGCGCTGCGGCGCTCGAGACGGCGCTGTCCACGCAGCGCATGAACGCGAACCAGGAGCTCGACACGCTCTCGCGAGCCGCCAGCGCGCTGACCGCATTGATCACCCAGTTCGGTACCCCGACCCCCACGAAGTGAGGAACCAAGCACCATGAAGTACGGACCCGGCCCCCTGACCAAACTGCTGCTGGTGGTGATCGGCCTCGCGGCGCTGGCCTCGATCGCCTGGAACTTCTTCCTCAAGGAGCGCTTCGGCCCCGGCGGGTCAACTCCCATCGTGATGTCGCCGCAATCGCCTGCCACGAAGCCCACGCCGGGCGCCCCGGCCACACCCGTGGCCACGACGGCGAAGCCGGCGCCCACCAGCGGGCAGCTGGGCAGCGCCGGCAACCCGCTGCGCGTGAGCCTGGTCAGCTTCCACGGCTACGCCCCGGCCCTGGTCGCCAACGGCAACAGCCTGAAGACTCAAGCCAATTCGATCTACGCCAAGCTCGGCGTGAATGTCGAGTTCGTGATCAACGACGACATCCCCACGCTGACCACGTTGTTCGAATCCAAGGCCGCGCAATGCGCCTGGCGCACCTCGGACTTCTGGGCCCAGGAGCAGCCCAACCTGCGCAACTCGGGCCATGACGCGCGCGCCATGCTCATCGTCGACAACACACAAGGCGGCGACGCGGTGATCACACGCGACGCGGCCGTGCAGAAAATCGAAGACCTCGCCGGCAAGAACGTCGCGCTGCTGCAATACACGCCCTCGCACGGCATGCTGATCGACGCCATCGACAGCTCGTCGATGACCGCACGCGCCAAGAAGCAGGTGAAGACGATCTTCATCAAGGCCGAGGAAGGCACCGCCGGCGTGCGCGCGGCGTTTGTCGCCGGCAACGTCGAGGCCGCGGTGTTGTGGGACCCCGACCTTGCGCTGGCGCTGCGCGACGTGAAGGGCTCGAAGGTCATCTACTCCACCAAGACCGCCACCAACCTGATCTACGACGTGATCGTCTGCGACCAGCGCGAGCTGGCCAAGCCCGAGAACCAGGAGTTGTTCCAGAAGTTCCACGACGGCTGGCTCGACGGCGTGACGGCCTCGAAGGCCAACCCCGACCAGGCCGTGGAAGCGTTGATCGCCACCAAGGAGTTCTTCAAGCTGCTCGCCACCAAGGAAGGCAAGCCGTTCGTGAAAGGCCTGTTCACGAATCTCGTCTGGACCGACCTCGCCGACAACGCGCGCATCCTGGGCCTGGTCGGTGGCGTGAACCACTACGAGCGCGTGTATGCCCGCTTCGACGAGATCTACCGTGCGGCCGGCTCGCTGGCCAACCCGAAGAGCCCGGTGATCACGCCACAAGACAGCTACGACTACCGCTTCGTCAAGTCCGCGCTGCAGCGCAATGCCAAAGCGCAGGAAGCCGCGGCCAAGCCCACGCAGACATTCTCCGAACAAGGCAAGACGGCGGCCATGGCAGCGCCCGCGGCGGTGACCAAGCCGGTGGCGGTGTCGTTCGCTTCGGGATCGGCCGAACTGTCCAAGCGCGCGCAACAGTCGGTCGACAAGGAGATGGTGCCGTTCATCGAGAACAACGGCAGCGCCTACTTCGAACTCAGCGGCAACACCGATTCGGTGGGCGGCGCGGCGGCGAACCAGGCGTTGTCGCAGCAGCGTGCGCGTGCGGTGGCCGACTACCTCGAAAAGCAGTGGGAGATTCCGCGTGCGCGCCTGAAGGTCAGTGGCTACGGCTCGTCGCGCCCGATCTGCAACGAGGCCAACCCGGCGGCCTCCGACATGACGCTGGACGAGTGCCGCGCGCTGAACCGCAGCACGCGGCTGGCTGTTTTCGGCCGCTGATCCCGTCGGCGCGATGGACTTCTGGAACCCCTACCGCACGCTGCCGCCGGCGCAGCAGCGCTGGATCGGCCTGGCCAGCGTGCTCTCGGTGCTCGTGGTCTGGGCGCTGGTGGCCGCTTCGGGGCTGCTCTCGAAAAACCAGTTGCCCTCGCCGCTCTCGGTGGCCGAAGCTCTTGTCTACCTCGGCTGGTACGAGGGCAAGAGTGCGCTTGCCGTGGCCACGGCCTGGTCGGTGGGGCGCGTCGCCGCGGCGTCGCTGCTGGTGATGGTGATCGGCATTCCGCTGGGCGTGCTGATGGGCGCGTCACCGCGCCTGAACGCCGTGTTCTCGCCGCTCATCGATCCGTTCCGCTCGGCACCGGTGGCCGCCCTGCTGCCGATCATGGTGATGTGGTTCGGCATCGGCGAGTTCATGAAGATCGCCTTCCTCTTCGTCGGCTCGATCGTCTACCTCACGCCGCTGGTGCGCGACGCCGTGCGTGCGGTGCCTGAGGCGTATCTCATCGCCGCCAAGGACATCGGCGCCACGCCCTGGGAATGCATCGCCAAGGTGCTGCTGCCGCTGGCCATGCCGCGCATCATGGACGCGGTGATCGTCGGCGTCTCGGTGAGCTGGACCTATATCACCGTGGCCGAGTACGTCAACGCGCAAGAAGGCCTCGGGCAGCTCATCGCCAACGCCCGGCGGCTCAGCGCGATGGACCAGGTCTTTGCCGGCATCATCGTCATCATCGGCGTGGCTTTGCTCACGTACCAAAGCCTGATGTGGCTCAAGCGCCGCTTCTTCCGTTGGGAGACGCAGGCATGAGCGCCCTGGTGGCGGCCACCGACATCGTTCAGGAGTACCAGCAGCCCGACGGCACCACGCTGCGCGTGCTCGACAAGGTCAGCGTCGCTTTCGATCGCCCGTCGATCAACATGCTGCTGGGGCCCTCGGGCTGCGGCAAGTCGACGCTGTTGCGCATGCTCGGTGGCGTGCGGCCGTGGAACGTGGCCACGCCGACCTCGGGCCGTGTGGAGATCAACGGCAAGCCCTGCACCGGCCCGCACGAAGACACGGTGATGGTCTTCCAGCACTACGCCAACCGCCCCGACCTCACGGTGCGCGAGAACGTGATGTACCCGTTCAACTTCGCCGAATGGAAGAGGCGCGTCTCGGCCAAGGAAGCGCAGCAGCGGGTCGACCAGATGCTGCAGGAGGTGGGGCTGGCCGACAAGCGCGATGTCTACCCATCCCAACTCTCCGGCGGCCAGAACCAGCGCGTGGCACTGGCTCGCGCGCTGGTGCTGCGGCCCAAGGTGCTGCTCATGGACGAGCCTTTCGGTGCGCTCGATGCGCAGACGCGCTCGAACATGCAGGTGCTGCTGATCCGGCTGCACGCGTCGCACCCCTGCGTGGTGGTCTTCGTGACCCACGACGTCACCGAGTCGCTGCAGCTCGGCGACCGCGTGATCGTGCTGTCGACCCAGCCGGCACGCATCATCGACGACTTCACGATTCCCGAGCGCCAGCCGCGCAGCGCGGACTGGCTGGCCAGCGCCGAAGTGCGCCTGCTGCACGAGCGCGTGGTGGGCCATTTGCGCGCGTCCGCCGGGCGTGGCAACGTGCGTGTGAGCGTGTGAGCCCCTTGGGGGCAGTGCGAAGCACGAAGGTACAGCCATGAGCGACGAAACCCGGCGAGAAGGCACACCCTACTGGTGGGCGTTCCTGAAGCACCCCTGGAACAAGGCGATGGTGCTGGGCCTGCTCGGCGCTTCGGTGCTGATGTCGTTGCCGTGGGGCGGCGACGGCCTGGGCATCGGGCTGCTGGCGCTCGCGGCCACTCAGCTCGTGGGCCTCGGTTTCGTGCCGGGGCTGCCCAACTTCCAGGCTTCGGTCGACAAGCGCGACCGCCAGGCAGCGCGCGCGCAGCGGCGCACGCGTCTGCTCGAAGAGATCCAGGGCCACGGCGGCTCGACGCATCTGCGCAGCTACGAGCAGATGTGCCTGCGTGTGGCGTCGCTGTACCGTACGGCCGGCGACCGCAGCAGCTCGCTCACCGAGCGCGAGGTCGAACAGCTCGACGACCTGAGCGTCGACTACCTGCGCAGGTGCCTGAGCGACGCCGTGGCGCGCGGCAGCGACCGCGGCGAAGGCGGCACCGTGGCCTCGCGCAAGCTGCGCGAGGTGGAGAATCGGCTGTCCGGGGGCAACCTCTCGCGTGACGACGAACAGCAGCTGCGCCAGGCCAAGACCGACTACGAAGAAGCCATCGCGCGCCAGGTGCGCATGACCATGCGCCGCAGCGCGCTCGAAGCCTCGCTGATCTCGATGCCGGTGCGGCTGGAGGAGGTCTTCCAGATGGTCATGAGCTCGCCGCAGGCAGGCAACATCGGCCAGCTGCTCGAAGAGTCGGTATCCAAGTTGCGGCTGGCCGAGGAGGCGGCCCTGGACATCGACCATGCGCTGGGTCCGGCCCGCATGCAGGTGCCGCCGCTGCGCAACGGCGCCGCCGCCGCCGCCGCCCAGCGACGGGCCGTCGGCCAGCGCGAGTGACCCGGTAGAAGTTCAATAGTCAGACCAAGTCAGACCAGCGTTCAATCAAGCATCAACCAAAGGAAGCGAGAAACGATCATGGCCAACAACGCCATCATGGGCCGCCTGTGGAACCTGTGGACCGGGTTCGTCGCCTTGTGGGTGACCGACATCGAGAAGGAGCACCCCGAGATCGCCTACCAGAACTCGATCGCGTCGATGACCGAGAAGTACACCAAGCTGAAGCAGGCCTCGGGCCGCATCATCGCGCGCCGGCTCGAACTCGAAGACCGCCTGGCCACCGCGCGCGGCGATCTCGACAAGATCTCCGCGCAGCTCAACGCCGCGCTGGCCACCAACCAGGACGATCTGGCGCTGGTGCTGATCCAGAAGAAGAATCAGCTCGACGAAGACGTGAAAGGCCTGGAGGGCGACTTCACCGAAGCCGACAAGGACGCCGATGAAGCCAAGGGCCAGCTGCTCGAGATCAAGGGCGAGATCGACCGGCTGAAGGCCGAGAAGGACCGCATGATCGCCAAGTTCCAGAGTGCCGAGGCGCGGCTGAAGATCCAGGAGTCGCTCGACGGCCTGTCGATCGACGCCGAGGTCAAGGCCTTGTCGGGCGTGCGCGAGCACATCAAGGGTCGCGTGGCCGAAGCCAAGCTCGGCGCCGAGTTGCGCTCTTCCGATCTCGACGTGCGCCTGGCCAGCCTGACGCGCAGTTCGGGAGCGGTGACGGCGCGATCACAGCTCGAACAGATGAAGGCCGCGCGCGCCGCGCAGGCCGCGGGCGGCGCAACACCCGGCAAGAGTCTGTGAGCAGTCGCACGTGAACACCCCGCTGCCGCGCTGGGCCACGCAAGTGCGCGAGAAGTACCTCGCGGGCGAAGCCTCGACCTTCGTTCTCTACCGCAACGTGTTCGACATCTTCCTCGTCGGCGGCAAGTTCATCGACCTGCATCGGTTCCTCACCGGCGTGCTGGTCGAAGAGACCAAAGGCACGATCGTCGAGGTCTCGGCCGAGTTCGGCGTGCAGTGCCTCAAAGGCAAGGTCGAGATCGACCAGGGCGGTGAGCTGCTGCAGCAGCTGCACAGCCTGGAGCGCCACCTGCGCGCAAGCCACGGCACCGCGGTGATCGTGCCCTATGCCGACACCTTGATGCCCAGCGAGGACGCGGCCTTCGTCTCCGCCGAAGACCGCAAGCTCGGCACCTTGTTCCACCGCTGGTCGCTGGACCGCCAGTTGGCGGCCAGCGACAACATCACCTTCATCATCGTCGAGACGCTCGGCGCGCTGAGCCAGAGCCTGCTCGCCAACCCCAAGGTCGCGGCGATCGAAGTGCCGATGCCCGACCTCGCCACCCGCGCCGACGTCGTGCGCGGGCTGAATGCCAGGCTCGGCGACAAGCAGGTACAGCTGTACGCCGAGCGCATGGCCGGCATGCGCTCGGTGCAGATCGAAAGCCTGATGCGCGCGTCGGGCGACAGCTCGATGTCGGAAGCCGAACGCGAGAAGCTCATCACGCAGCTGCTCGCCGGCGCACCCGACGCGGCCGAGCGTGCCAGGCGTTTCGCCGGCATCACCGCGGGCATGACGGCCGAGGAGATCGTCAAGCTCGTCGAGCCTGCCAAGGCCGTGCCGTCCACCGACCCGGACGACGACGTGCTGCGGCTGATCCAGGCGCGCAAGCGCGAGTTGATCGAGAAGGAATGTGCCGGGCTGATCGAATTCGTCGAGCCGCGCCACGGTCTCTCGGCGGTGGGTGGCGCGCAGCACATCACCGGCGAGTTGGCCGAGATCGCACGGTCCTTGCGCGCCGGGGACACCAAGCTCACGCCGATGGGTCTGCTCGCGGTGGGCCCGATGGGTGCCGGCAAGACCTTCGTCATCAAGGCGTTCCTCAAGGAAGCCGGCCTGTCGGCCGTGGCGCTGAAGAACTTCCGCTCGAAATGGGTGGGCTCGACGGAGAAGAACCTCGAGCGCGTGCTGGCCACCGTGAAGGCGATGGGCCCGATCGCCGTGCTCATCGACGAAGGCGACCGCAGCTTCGGCAATGGCGGCGGCGAGGGCGGCGAAGGCGGCGACGGCGGCACCGGTTCGCGCGTCATCGCACGGCTCAAGGAGTTCATGTCGGACACCGAGAACCGCGGCCAGGTGTTGTTCATCATGCTCACCAACCGCCCCGACAAGCTCGACACCGACATCAAGCGCCCGGGCCGCATGGACCGCAAGATCCCGTTCTTCTATTGCGAGACGGCACAAGACCGCGCGGCGGTGGTCGCGGCGGTGATGCGGCGCTACGACGAGGCCATCGCCGTCCCGCCCGACGAGCTGTGCGCGCTGTGCGAGACGCTCGGCGGCTACTCCAACGCCGACCTCGAAGCGATGACCTTGCTCGGCCTGGAGTTCCAGCAGCGCAAGCCCGCGCTCACACTGATCGAATCATTGCAGGAAGCCAAGGACGATTTCATGCCGCCGCAGGAAGGCGAGATGATCGAGTTCATGGAACTGCTCGCGGTCTCGGAAACCTCGCGGCGATCCCTGTTGCCCGAGCGCTTCCGTGCACTGTCGATCCAGGACATTCAAACCCGTTTGCAGCGCGCACGTCTGGCCGCGCTGCGGCGCTGACCGCTGAAGGAGATCCCCCATGGTGAATGACTCGAATGACCCCGGCCCCGCGCTCACCAGCGCCCAGCTCATCGCGCTCGTGCAAAGCATGTTGTCGACCGCGCGCATCGACGGCCTGCACCCCAACGAAGAAACGCTGATCCGCCAGTTCTATGGCGAGCAGATGCTGGCCGGCATGCCGGCCTTCGAGGCATTGGCCAGCGGCGCCACCGCCATGCTGCCCAGCGGCGATGCCGCGTTCGCCGATCAACTGGTGCTGATGTGCTTGATGGCCGGGTATGCCGACGGGCACTTGAGCGACGCCGAGCGCAACCATGTGGCCGCGCTGGCGCAGCAAGCGGGCGTCGGCGGCGATCGCCTGGCCGAACTGCACCAGCAGGTGAAGGACTCGCTGCTCGGCTCGCTGGCGCACCTGCCGGATGCGGAGTCGGTGGCGGCCCTGGCCAAAGGCCTTTGACGGTCGCCAAAGGCCTGTGACAGTCGTGAGAGAACTTTGACCGCGCTGGACGAAGCCTACTTCCGCTCGCTGGTCGACATGGCCGGCGTGCAAGCGCGCGTGCGCGAGCGCCTGGCCACGCTCGTCGACGACGCCCGGCTGCTGCGCTTCTTTCTCCACTACGCCTCTTGGAATGGCAGCTTCGCCAACGGCGTGGCTGCGCTGACGAGCCTGATCGGCCGCCAGCGCGGGTTGTTCCGAGAGGCCGGTTTCCCGCAGGCGGTGGCCGACCGCAGCAACTTCGTCGCGAGTTTCTTCTTCGACGCCGCGCGCGACGAATACGACGACCACATCAACCCGCAGCGCGATTCGCACCGCTGCATGGCGCAGGCCTCGCTGATCGCGATGAAGGACTTCTTCGGCCTGCCCGACGCGCTGCTCGACGAAAGCGAGCCCGATGAAGTGCGGGCGTTGAATCACGGCGTGCTGGTGGGCTACACCGGCCTTGAGCACGAGCGCCAGGGCGCCTTGGCGCAGACCTTCGCCGCAATGGGCTACCACCTGGGTTCGGAGCTGCTGGCCGATGCCGAGTTCTCGCTGATCGACGAGCACATGCGGGCCCATCGCCAAGCGCTCGTGCAGCACCTGATGCGCTCGACCGTCACGCTGGCCGGTGCCACGCACCGCTGCTACGCCTGGGTGGGCGTGCACAGCGGCCATGGCGGGGGCGTCGAGGCCGACCATTTCGAGCATGCAGCGCACGGGGCGCGCAGCGCACTGGCCTACGCGCCGGCGGGGACTGTCGATGAAGCACTGGCGGCGCTCGCGGCGGGGTTCCGGCGCTTCGATCAGGATCACTCGCGCTTCTTCGCGATCGCCCCTTGAGCATCCCCAGCTGATCCGGCGCCGGCATCAGCCGGTATTGCGCAACCCCGCTGCAATGCCGTTGATCGACAAATGAATGCCACGCTGCAGCCGCTCCACCGCATCGCCGTCGCGCCGCTGCCGGTAGCGGCGCAGCAGCTCCACCTGCAGGTGGTTGATCGGGTCGATGTAGGGGAAGCGATGTTCGATCGAGCGCGCCAGCGCGGCGTTGGATTGCAAGCGCTCGGCCTCACCGGTGACCAGCGTCAACGCGCGATCGGCGCGCCCCCATTCGGCCTTGATGGCGTTGAAGATGCGCCGTGCGATCGCCTTGTCTTCCACCAGCTCCACGTAGCGTGACGCCAGGCGCAGATCGCTCTTGGCCAGCACCATGTCGAGGTTGCTCATCAGCGTGCGGAAGAACGGCCACTGGCGGTGCATGCGGTGCAGCAATTCCGTGCGCTGCGAAGCACCATCGCCGGCGCCGACGAAACTCTCGATCGCCGTGCCAAAACCGCACCAGCCCGGCAGCGCCACGCGGCATTGGCCCCAGGAGAAGCTCCAGGGGATGGCGCGCAAATCTTCGATGGCGCGGGTGGCTTTGCCGTCTTTGGGTCGTACGGCCGGGCGCGAGCCGATGTTCAGCTCGGCGATTTCGCGGATCGGCGTGGCGGCGAAGAAGTAGTCGGCAAAGCCCGGTGTGCCGTAGACCAACTTGCGATACGCCGCGTAGCTGGCCTGGCTGATCGCATCCGCCGCTTCGAGGAAGGCGGCGGGCGCGTTCTGCGTCGGGTGCAGCATCGTCGCTTCGAGCGTGGCGGCAACCAGCGTCTCGAGGTTGCGGCGGCCGATCTCGGGGTGCGCGTACTTGGAGGCGATCACCTCGCCTTGTTCGGTGAGCCGGATCTGCCCGTTCACCGTGCCCGGCGGTTGCGCGAGGATGGCCTGATAGCTCGGTCCGCCGCCACGCCCGACCGTGCCGCCGCGGCCGTGGAACAGGCGCAAGGTGATGCCATGGCTCTCGCGCAGCGCGCGGAACTGTTCGGCAAGCGCGGTCTCGGCGCGATACAGCTCCCAGTTGCTGGTGAAAAAACCGCCGTCCTTGTTGCTGTCGCTGTAGCCGAGCATGATGTCCTGCTCGGCGCCGCTTCGCGCTACCATTGCCGCGATGCCGGGCAGCGCGTAGTACTCGCGCATGATGGCTTCGCAGCGGCGCAGGTCGCCGATGGTCTCGAACAGCGGCACGGTGATCAACGCGGCACACGCGTCTTCGCCGAGCAGGCCTTGCAGCAAGCCGGCTTCTTTCTGCAGCAGCAGCACCTCGAGCAGGTCGCTCACCTCCTCGGTGTGCGAGATGATGTAGTGGCGCAGCGCCTGCGCGCCGTATTTGCCGCGTGCTTCGTTGGCGGCTTCGAAGATCGCGAGTTCGGATTCGGCCAGCGGCGAGTAGACGGCGCCGCGCACGCGCAACGGCCTCGCGTCGTCGAGCAGGCGCAGCAGCAGCGCGCGCCGCGCCTCTTCGGGCAGCGCCGCATAGTCGGCCTGGATTCGCGCCGTGCGCAGCAACTCGGCCACCACCGCTTCGTGTTTGTCGGAGCTTTGACGCAGGTCCAGCGTGGCCAGGTGAAAGCCGAAGATCTGCACCGCGCGCATCAGCGGCGCCAGCCGCGGCGCCACCAGCGCCTGCGCATGGTGCGAGCGCAGCGAGCGTTCGATGATGCGCAGCTCGGCCAGCATCTCGCCGGCATCGCGGTACGGGTTCTGCGGCGCCACCGCGTGGCGCAGCGCCTCGGTGCCGGCGAGCGCTTGCAGCGTGGCCGCCAAGCGCGAGTACATGCCGATCAGTGCGCGCCGATAGGGTTCGTCCTGGCGGTGGGGGTTTTGGTCGGGCGAGGCATCGGCCAGCGCCTGCATCTCGGGCGGCACCGGCGCCAGCGTGCCCGAGATCGACAGCTCGGAGCCCAGCGCGTGCACCTCGCGCAAATAGAAGCGCAGGCAGACCTCGGCCTGCCGTGCCAGCGCGTGGCGCAGCGTGCTCGCGTCGACATTGGGGTTGCCGTCGCGGTCGCCGCCGATCCAATGCCCCATGCGCAGGAAGTTGCCGACCGCGTGGCCGTGCAAGGCCTGCTCCACGTCGCGGTACAGGCGAGGAATCTCGCGCAGGAAGGTCGCTTCGTAGTACGACAGTGCGTTCTCGATCTCGTCGGCCACCGTCAGCTTGTTGGTGCGCAGCATGCGTGTTTGCCAGAGCTGGGTGATGCGGGCACGCAGCAGCGCTTCGTTGTCGGCGCGGGCGTGCGGCGTCAACGCGTCGTCGCCGGACTTGTCGCGCTCGGCGATCGCCTCGGCGATGGCGCGCTCGGCGTCCAGGATGCTCTTGCGCTGCACCTCGGTGGGGTGGGCGGTGAGCACCGGCGAGATGTAGGCCTGGGCCAACACCTGGGCGATGTCGGCAGCGCGATGGTCGGCACGCTGCAGCCGCTCGAAGGCCATCGCCAGCGAGCCTTCTCGCTGGTCGCTCTGGCCCTGGCGTTCGTGCACCTCGCTGCGCCGCACGTGGTGGCGGTCTTCGGCGATGTTGGCCAGGTGCGAGAAGTAGCTGAAGGCGCGGATCACCGTCACCGTCTCGTCGGCGGAGAGGTTCTTCAGCAGCCGGTCGAGCACGCGTCCGGCGCTGGCATCGCGCTTCAGACGGTAGGCCACCGAGAGTTTTCGCACCCGCTCGATGAGCTCGAAGGCTTCGTTTCCGGCCTGCTCGCGGATCACGTCACCGAGGATGCGGCCGAGTAACCGGATATCGTCGACGAGAGGTTTGTTTTTCTCAGCCGCATCACTTCGGAGCACTTTTACCTTGGAAGATTGCACCTTGGCGGTGCGCGGGCGAGGTTTCGCGGTGGCGGCGCGCTGCGGCATTTTCGGCTCCGATGATGTAACCCGATTACCGATTGTGCACGCTGGCATCATCCAGCGCATGCCCTCGACGATCATCGCCACCCGCGAAAGCCGCTTGGCCCTGTGGCAGGCCGAACATGTGCGCGACCTGCTGCGCGAGCGCCTGTCGATGCAGGTCGAGTTGCTCGGCATGACGACCCGCGGCGACCAGATCCTCGACCGCAGTCTGGCCAAGGTCGGCGGCAAAGGGCTCTTCGTCAAGGAGCTCGTAGCGGCGCTCGAAGACGGCCGCGCGCACTTGGCCGTGCATTCGCTGAAAGACGTGCCGATGGACCTGCCCGACGGCTTCATGCTGGCCGCGGTGCTGGAGCGCGAAGATCCGCGCGACGCCTTCGTCTCCAACCACCACGCCGATCTGGCGGCGCTGCCCGCTGGCGCCGTGGTCGGTACCTCGAGCCTGCGCCGCGTGGTGCAGCTGCTCGCAATGCGGCCCGATGTGCAGGTGGAGCCGCTGCGCGGCAACCTGGACACAAGGCTGCGCAAGCTCGACGAAGGCGGCTACCAGGCCATCGTGCTGGCAGCGGCGGGTTTGAAGCGCCTGGGATTGGCGGCGCGCATCCGCAGCGTGTTCGAGCCAGAGGCGATGCTGCCTTCGGCCGGCCAGGGTGCGCTGGCGATCGAGGTGCGCAGCGAATCGACCGCGCTCGCCGTGCAGCTCGCGACGCTGGCCCATGCGCCGAGCTGGCTGGCGGTGAGCGCCGAGCGCGCCGTGTCGCGCACGCTGGGCGGCAGTTGCAGCGTGCCGCTGGCTGCGCACGCGCAGTGGCGGGGCGGCGAGCTGGTGTTGCACGCTGCGCTGGGCGACTCGCGCGAGCCACTGCGTGCGCTGCTGCGGGCGCAAGGCCGAGCCGTGGTCTCCGACGAGGCCACGGCCCGTGCGTTGGGCGAGCGGGTCGCGCGCACGCTGTTCGAGCAAGGCGCTGCCGACTACCTCGCGCCGGCCTGAGCCACTCCGGTCGGCGCTGAAGCGCATGCAACTCCTCGTCACCCGGCCCCGCGACCAAGCCGCCGATTGGGTCGAGCGCTTGCAAGAGCAGGGCATCGCCGCCTGCGCGCTGCCGCTGATCGAGATCGCGCCGCTGTCCGACCTCGTGCCGCTGCGCCAGGCTTGGCAGCGTCTGTCCGAACAGGCCTTCGTGATGTTCGTCAGCGCCAACGCGGTGCAGGCCTTCTTCGACGCGCGGCCCGCGGGCCAGAGCTGGCCCGCGGCCACCACCGCCGGCGCCACCGGGCCGGGCACCGTGGCCGCGCTGGGCCACGCCGGGCTGCGCGCCGAGCAGATCCAGTCGCCACCCGCCCATGCCGCGAGCTTCGACGCTGAAGCCTTGTGGGCCGAGATCGCACGCGCGCCGCTGGCTGAATGGCGTGGCCGGCGTGTGCTGGTGGTGCGCGGCGAAGACGGCCGCGACTGGCTGGCCGCGCGTTGGCGCGAGCAGGGAGCGAGCGTCGAATTCGTCGCCGCCTACGAACGCCGGCTGCCGCAGTGGGGGGCGCCAGAGCACGGGCGCTGCGCGCAGGCGCTGGCGCGCCCTCTCGAGCACGCGTGGCTCTTCTCCAGCAGCGAAGCGGTGGCCAACCTCGGCCGGCTCAGGCCCGCTGCCGACTGGTCTGCCAGCCGCGCGCTGGCCACGCACGAGCGCATCGCCGCAGCGGCACAGCACCTCGACTTCGCCGCGGTACTGACCGTCGCGCCGAGCGTGCCGGCCGTGGTCGGCGCGATGCGATCCCTACAATCAAAGTCTTCGTGAGCGATCCAGCCGTCCCTGTCATCGAAGCGGTCCCGGCGCCTGACTTGGCCCCGGCGGTGGCGACCCTGGCGGCGCCAGCCCAGCATGGCCGCTGGATCGCCGCAGGCGCGGCCTTGCTCGCGGCGCTGAGCGCAGCGGCGCTGGGCTTCGCGTGGAACACGCAGCAGCGTGTCAAGGGGCTCGAGGTCGAGCTGGTGAAGCGCCAGCAAGACAGCGCCGGCCAATCCGCCGAAGCGCGTCTGGCCGCCAAGGCGGCCCAGGAGCAGGCCCGCGAGGCCAGCGCCAAGCTCGCGCTGCTCGAAGCGCGCGTGGCCGAGACGACGATGCAGCGCTCGCAACTCGAAGAGCTGATCCAGTCGCTGGCCCGTTCGCGCGACGAAAACGTGCTCGCCGATCTGGACGCTGCGATCCGCGTCGCCTTGCAGCAGACGGCCATCACGGGCAGCGCCGAGCCGCTGTTGGCCACGCTGCGCCAGGCTGACGAACGGCTGGCGCGCTACAACCAGCCACGCCTGGAGCGCGTTCGCCGCGCCATCGCGCAAGACCTCGACCGAGTGCGTGCTGCTGGCGTCAGCGATCTCACGGTGCTGACGATCCGCCTGGACGAAGTGATTCGCCAGGTCGATGAGCTGCCGCTCCTGATCTCCGCCGACAAGCGCATGAGCACGCGCTTGCCGGCGCCGGCAGCGTCGGCAGCCAGCGCCTCCGCCGGCTTCGCGGCGCGTGCCGGCGAGACCTGGGACTCGATGCTGGCGCATGTCTGGAACGAGGCGCGCAACCTGGTGCGCGTGACACGCATCGAAAACCCCGAGGCGATGCTGGTCGCTCCCGACCAGGCCTTCTTCCTGCGCGAGAACCTGAAGCTGCGCCTGCTCAACGCCCGCCTGGCGCTGCTGTCGCGCCAGTTCGACACGGCGGGTTCCGATCTGCGCGAGGCGCAGGCCGCGCTGAACCGCTACTTCGAGCGTGACCACCGGCGCGTGCAGCTCGCGCAAGAAGCGCTCAAGCAGGTCGCCGCGCAGGCCCGTTCGGTGGCCGTGCCGCGGCCGGATGCGACGCTGGCCGCGATCGCCACCGCCAACGCCGCGGCCACCGCCGGGCGCTGATCCGCACCGCTTGACGAATCACTTCATGCGCGGTGTTGTCTGGCTCGTCCTGCTCTTCACGGTGGCCGTGGTCGCCGCCACCACGCTGGGCAGCAATGACGGCATCGTCAGCGTCTACTGGGGCCGCTGGCGCACCGACCTGTCGCTGAACCTGTTCGTGCTGCTGGTGGTGGCGTTTTGCGTGCTGCTCACGCTGGCGGTACAGGCATTCATGGCCCTCACCACTTTGCCGCAGCGCGCCAGCGAATGGCGGGGGCTGCGCAAAGAGCGCGCTGCGCAGGCGGCGCTGCGCGAGGCGCTGGCCGAATACTTCAGCGCGCGTTACGGCCGCGCCCAGAAAGCCGCCGCGCGAGCGCTGGACATCCAGGCCGACACGCCAGCGTTGCGCGGCGATGCGGAATTTGCCGTGCTGGCGCATCTGCTCGATGCATCCAGTGCGCACCGGCTGCAAGACCGCACGCGGCGCGATGCACAGCTCGCGCAAGCCATGCCACGCGCTGAGCGCAAACCCGGCCGCGCCGACGACGGCGCGCGGTTGCTTGGTGCCGAGTGGGCGCTGGACGACCGCGACGCCGGCCGTGCCCAGGCGCTGCTGGCCGATCTGCCGGCCGGCGTGGCGCGCCGCACGCAGGCCCTGCGGCTGAAGCTGCTGGCTGCACGCTTGCAGCGCGACGGCGCCGGCGCGCTGCACATGGCGCGCCTGTTGGCCAAGCATGGCGCGTTCTCCGAGGTGGCGGCGCAGAGCCTGCTGCGCGCGCTGGCCTTCGACGCGCTGGATGACACCCACGACCCGCAGCAGTTGCAGCGCGCCTGGGATCAGTTCGACAGCACCGACCGCCGTGACGCCTTCGTGGTTTCGCGCGCCGCCATGCGGGCCGGAGCGTTGGGCGCAGCTGCCACCGGTCGGGCCTGGTTGCGCCCATTCTGGGAGCGCCTCGCCGACGCCGGACGCGACGAACGCGAGCAGCTCGCACTGGCCTTCATCGCGGTGCTCGAAGGCCTGCAAGCCGACCAGGGGGAATGGCTGCCCCGGCTGGACGCGGCCGCGACGCCGCATGCCCACGAGCCGGCCGTTGCCGCCGCCGTGGCTCTTGGTTTTGCCGAATGCCGCCTGTGGGGCAAGGCACGCCGTTTGCTCGAAGCCAGCGCCGCTGCCGCCACGTTGCCCGCGGCGCTGCGCCGCCGTGCTTGGCGCAGGCTGGGCGAGTTGGCGCGCGAAGAAGGCGACGCCGATCGCGAGCGCAGCTGCGAGCGCGCCGCCGCAGCCATCGATTGACGCAGGGGCCTTCGGCTATAATTTCGAGCTTCGCGGCTGTAGCTCAGCTGGATAGAGTACTTGGCTACGAACCAAGGGGTCGTGGGTTCGATTCCTGCCAGCCGCGCCAGTAAAGACGAGGGTTCACAGGTAAGCGACAGCTAACTTGTGAACCCTTTAGTGTTTCTGAGCCTCCGAAAAAGCCTACAAAAAGCCTGCATCGCATTTGCTTTGCAGACTGTGTGACTTTGGCCTGAAGCACCAGAGCTCTGCCCACGTCCACTGCCCGCGAGGCAGGCGCCACCTTGCCAGCGCCTGGATGATCTGCCCCTGCCGCCGCGGCGCCACGGCGCCATAGCTCAGGAACGTGGTCAACACACCGTCGTAGCCCATGTTCTGGCTCCATGCCTTGAACTGCTCCGCGTCGCGACACAGGGTCAGCCCGACATGGACGAGGGTGTTCCTGAAACTGTGCGGGTTGAAGTACGGCAGCCCCGCGGCCTCAAAGGCGCCGTTCGGACCAGCCGAACCAAGGATCGTCGATGGGTTGAGTCTAGCGAGGGCAAGGCAACTGATGCAAAAAACGTCGCCTAGCCAGTAAGTTGCATAAACTGGCTAAATCCAGTAAAATGTCCGGGTCACCGGAGTTGCTTCCTATGAGCTTCCCGCTTCGCATCCCCGACCAGTTGAAGCAACATCTTCGCGCGTTTCGGAAGAGCCGCGGACTGACGCAGGGTCAGCTTGGCGCATTGGTTGGCGTCAGGCAGGCCCGCATCGCCGAGATCGAGGCGAACCCGGGGGCGGTCAGTCTCGACCAGCTCACCAAGGTCCTGGCGGCGCTGGGCGGCACCTTGCATCTGCACAGCGCCGAAGGCGCAGGTACAGAAGGCCGGGTCGTGCCTGATGAGGGGCCGAAGGCATCGCAGTCCGCCCCAATGTCAGTGGCGAAACGAGCGCCAAAGCAGTTTCCAAAGGCCGTTGGCCAGGTCGTCGGCGCGCCGACGGTCCGGCGTAGCCCACCAACAAGAACTACCAAGCCTGCCTCGGTGACCAGCTTCGTGATTCGTCCGAAGAAGGGTACTTGGTGACGACTGAGCTCCATGCCTGGATGAACGGCGAGTTGGTGGGCACCTGGACTGTCGACCGTGCCACGCACTCTTTCGTCTACGTAGCCTCCTGGCTCAGGTCGCCCAAGGTCCGATCGCTGTCGCTGTCGCTGCCCATCACCGCCTCGCGCGAGGTTCGCGGCGATGCCGTCGCCAACTACTTTGACAACTTGCTGCCGGACAACGACAGGATCCGTGGACGGCTGAGCCGCCGCTTCAAGACGAAGAGCGCCGACGCCTTCTCGTTGCTGGAGGCCATCGGCCGGGACTGCGTCGGTGCGGTTCAGTTGCTGCCTGAAGAGACGACGCCGACAGGATGGAACCGCGTCGACTGCGAACCCCTCGACGAGGGGCAGATCGCCGAGATCCTGCGGGCTGTTCCCGCCGACGTCGGCCCCGGTTCGCTACGCCAGCCGGACGACGATCTGTTCCGCATCTCGATCGCCGGTGCCCAGGAGAAGACGGCGTTCACCCAGGCCGGCGGGCGCTGGTGCCGGCCGCACGGCGCTACGCCGACGACACACATCTTCAAGCTGCCCCTGGGCCTGGTCGGCGGTTCGCGCCGCGTCGACCTCTCCGATTCGGTTCAGAACGAATGGGTCTGTGCCCAGATCGTCTCGGAACTCGGCCTGCCCGTGGCGCCGACGACGATGGCTACTTTCGGCGACCAGACCGTCCTGATCGTCGAGCGCTTCGACCGCGCGTGGATGGACGACGGCGCCTGGATCGCGCGTCTGCCGCAGGAAGATTTCTGTCAGGCGCTGGGGTTCTCGCCGAAGCAGAAGTACGAACACGACGGCGGGCCTGGCATTGCGAAGTGCCTGCAGTTGCTCACCGGCAGCGCCGATCCGCAGCAGGACACGCTGGCGTTTCAGCTGACTCAGCTTGCCTTCTGGTTGATGGCGGCCACCGATGGCCACGCCAAGAACTACTCGATCTTTCTGCAGCCTGGCGACACCTATGTGATGACGCCGCTCTACGACATCCTGTCGATGTGGCCCTACTTCGGCAAAGGCCCGAACCAGTACAACCGCCGGCAGGCGGGCTTGGCCATGGCGATGCGTTCCAA
>JANNQO010000045.1:0-20343 GCA_031400795.1 Rubrivivax sp.
ACGGTGTTGATCTCGCCGTTGTGCGCCACCATGCGGTAGGGGTGCGCGAGCGGCCACTCGGGGAAAGTGTTGGTCGAGAAGCGCTGGTGCACCAGCGCCAGCGCCGAGACGACGCGCGGGTCTTGCAGATCGAGGTAGTACTTGCCCACTTGGTCGGCGAGCAGCAGGCCTTTGTAGATCACCGTGCGGCAACTCATGCTGGGCACGTAGTACTCGCGGCTGTGCGTGAGCTTCAATTTCTGGATCGACGCCGACGCGGTCTTGCGGATCACGTAG
Organism: Rubrivivax sp.; assembly: GCA_031400795.1. GTDB lineage: Bacteria > Pseudomonadota > Gammaproteobacteria > Burkholderiales > Burkholderiaceae_C > Rubrivivax. The sequence goes on from JANNQO010000045.1 coordinate 277, forward strand.
AGCTTGCGCTCCAGAGAGTCGGGCACGATCACATCGGCACCGCGGCCGATGAAGATCTGGCGGATCACCGGCTCCTTGGCGCGCACCGCGGGCGACATCGGCATCTCGCGATCGACCGGCACGTCGCGCCAGCCGATCAGCACCTGGCCTTCGACACGAACCGCGCGTTCCAACTCCTGCACGCAGGCCAGTCGCGACGCGTGTTCCTTGGGCAGGAAGATCATGCCCACGCCGTATTCGCCGGGCGGCGGCAGCGTCACGCCCGTAGACCCGTCGGGGGCCATTCCGGCCCTGGCCATCTCCTCGCGGTAGAACTCGTCGGGCAGCTGGATCAGGATGCCGGCGCCGTCACCCATCAGCTTGTCAGCGCCCACTGCGCCGCGATGGTCCAGGTTCTCGAGGATCTTCAGACCCTGCTCGATGATGCCGTGGGCTCGTTTGCCTTTGATGTGGGCGACGAAACCGACGCCGCATGCGTCGTGCTCGCGGGCCGGGTCGTAGAGACCATGGGCCATCAGCGACTCGATTTCGGCAGCAGAGGCGGGCGTGTGGGTGGCGGCCATGGGTGCTCCAGGCAAAACAGCGCGAAGCCTAGCGCAGTGCAGCATGGGTATCAAATCCTTTCAAATGGGGTCAGAGTCATTTTATAAGAATCTGTGTTCGAGCAATCTGTTAAATGGGGACATATCAACCAGTGATCAATCGAGGCCGTCCGCGCGGACGCGGCTCCAGCCGCCGGGCCGTCTGCTTTGCCAGGCCGCGCACGAATGCTTCGCTGCCGATGACACGGCCCGCACGCAGCGCTTCCTCGATCGATCTTTCCCAACGCTCAGGCAAGGGCTGCGCCAGCAGTGCCGCGTAGGCCCCTTCACGCTCGAAGGGCGTGTTGCCCAAGGCCCACAGCTCCGGCGGATCGACCAGCATCGTGGCCTCCCGCCAGCGTCCCGCAAGCGGCTGCGGTGGCGGCTCTGATCCTTGCAACCAATCCAGCCGATCGACGCGTCGCAACGCTGCCAGACTCCATTCGCCCGGCTCGACCACGGCGGCACGAAAGCGCCCGTCCCACAGCGTGCCGCTGCGTCGATGGCGCCGGTTGTAGGCAGCCACGAAGCGCCGCCCGAGCGCTTGCATGGCTCGGCTCAACGCCGGGCCCTCGTCGGGCCGCAGCAGCAGGTGCACCTGGCTGTCCAGCAGCGCGCGGGCGTGCAAGCGCACCTCGGTGCAGGCTTCGCGCAGCGCGTCCAGGAACAGCTGCCGGTCGGCCGGATCGGTCATCACGCGCATGCCGTTGTGGCTGCGCAGCAGCACGTAGTGCATGTGGCCGGCGACGGCCAGACGCGCCTGGCGGGCCATGCCGTTCAGTGCAGCAAGCCGAACATGTCGCGCCCGGTCAGCCGCTGGTGCTCGCGCAGCGCGAAGCGGTCGGTCATGCCGGCGATGTAGTCGGCCACACCGCGCTCGAGCGGCTCGGCCCGGGCATAGTCCTCGGGCATCTCGGCGGGCGCCGTGCGGTAGGCGACGAACAGTTCGGCGACGATCTGGCGCGCCTTGGCGGTGTTCTCCGACACTTGCGGGTGCCGGTACAGCGACTCGAACAGAAAACGCTTCAACGCCACCACCTGCGCCTGCATCGCGGTGCTGTGCGCAACGAGCGCGCCGGCTCGGCTCGCGCCATCGGCATCGTCGGGTGCTGCCGCGAGCAGACGTTGCTGGGTCTGCTGCACCAGATCGAGCACTTGCTCGGCCAGCATCGCACGCACGGTTTCAGCGAGCAGCCGGCGTGGGCTGCGCTCGTCCAGGCCGGGATGCGACTCCAGCACCGCCGAGCGGTGACGCGCGAACAGTTCGACGGCGCCGAGTTGGCCGAGCCGAAGCAGCCCCGAACGCACGCCGTCGTCGATGTCGTGCGCGTTGTAGGCCATCTCGTCAGCCAGATTCACCAACTGCGCCTCCAGGCTCGCCGCCAGACCGGCGACAAAGCGGTGCGCCGGTCCGCCCACCTCGTCGCGCTCCAGCGCCTCGGCGTTCGACCGTGAGCAGTGTTTGAGGATGCCGGCGCGTGTTTCCAGCGTCAGGTTCAAGCCGTCGAACGCTGCGTAGCGTGCTTCAAGCCGGTCGACCACGCGCAGGCTTTGCAGGTTGTGCTCGAAGCCGCCGAAGCCGAGCATCGCCTCGCCCAGCGCGTCCTGCCCGGCGTGGCCGAACGGGGTGTGGCCGAGGTCGTGGGCCAGCGCGATGGCTTCGACCAGGTCTTCGTTGAGCGCCAGCGAACGCGCCATTGAACGCCCAAGCTGCGCCACCTCCAAAGAATGCGTGAGCCGGGTGCGGAACAGATCACCTTCGTGGTTCACGAAAACCTGCGTCTTGTAGACCAGGCGCCTGAACGCAGCGCTGTGCACGATGCGGTCGCGGTCACGCTGGTGCACGTTGCGAAGCGGGTCCTCGCTTTCCAGCACGCGCCTGCCGCGCGAGCGCCGCGGATCACAGGCCCAGGCGGCAAGCGTCGTCACCGCGCGCTGCCTCGAAGCTCAGGCCGCGGCGCCGTGGGCGAGCAACACGCGGCGCACCAGCGCGTCGGGCGCCGACCGCAGCGCCGCGCGGCCGAGCGCTTCGATGACCACGAAGCGGATGCTGCGCGCTTCGGCCTTCTTGTCCAGGCTCATCAGCTCGAGATAACGATCTGCGGCCAGCGGCGGCCCGAGCACCGGCAGCCCGGCGCGATGCACCAGCCGCTCGATGCGTTCGACGAAGGCCGCAGGCATCAGGCCGAGTTCGGCTGACAAGCGGCTGGCCATCACCATGCCGCAGCCGATCGCTTCACCGTGCAGCCATTGCCCGTAACCGAGCCCCGCTTCGATGGCATGTCCGAAGGTGTGGCCGAAGTTGAGAATGGCGCGCAGGCCGCTTTCGCGCTCGTCCTGGCCCACCACCTCGGCTTTGATCTCGCAACTGCGGCGCACCGCATGGGCCAGCGCCGCGGCGTCGCGCGCCAGCAAGGCATCCAGGTGCTGTTCGGTCCAGTCGAGAAACGTCGCGTCGGCGATCGGGCCGTACTTGATGACTTCGGCCAATCCTGCCGCAAACTCACGCGCCGGCAAGCGCACCAGGGTTTGCAGATCGCACACCACCAGCCGCGGCTGGTGGAACGCGCCGATCATGTTCTTGCCCCGCGGGTGGTTGATCGCGGTCTTGCCGCCGACCGACGAGTCCACCTGCGCCAACAGCGTGGTCGGTACCTGCACGAAATGCACGCCGCGCATGTAACAGGCGGCCGCGAAGCCGGTCATGTCGCCGACCACGCCGCCGCCGAGTGCGAACAGCAGCACCTTGCGGTCGCAGCCGTGCTGCAGCAGATGGTCGAAGATGATCTGCAGCGTCGGCCAGTCCTTGTGCTGCTCGCCGTCGGGCAACTCGAGCAGGCTCACCTCATGCCCGGCGCTGCGCAACGCCGCTTCGAGCGTCGCGCCGAACAACGGCGCCACCGTCCGATTGGTGACGATGACCGAGCGCGTCGGCTTCGCAAGGGCCGCCCAGGTCTGTGGCTGCGCGAGCAATCCCGAGCCGATCAGGATCGGGTAGGTGCCTCCAGGAGTGGCGACGTTGACGGTCATGCCGCGCAGTGTAGGGGCCGCCGGCCGGGGCCCAGGGCGCTCAGCGTGCCGTCTGGTCGATCGGCGAGGGCACACGCGCCGGGTCCACCAGGCCGGCCAGCTCGAGTTGCATCAGCACCATGCCCAGCAGCGCGTTCGCCGATGGCCGCGCACCTTCGACGATGAAGTGCGCGGTGCGCCGGTACAGCGGGTCACGCTCGCGAAACAACTCGCGCAGGCGCTGCAACGGGTCGCTCACCTGCAGCAGCGGGCGCTGCCGGTCGTGGCGCAGCCGGCGGTGGATCTCCTCGGGCGAAGAACGCAGGTACAGCACATGCGTTCGCGAATGCAGCGCATCGCGGTTGGAGGGCCGCAGCACGGCGCCGCCGCCGGTGGCGATGACCAGGTCCTCGCGCGCCGTCAACTCTTCGAGGACGTCCTGCTCGACATCGCGGAACGAATCCTCGCCCTGCTGCGCGAACCACTCGCGGATCGGCATGTGCAAGCGCTGTTCGATCTCGCGGTCGCTGTCGACGAACCCCAGGCCGAGCTGCCTCGCCAAGTGGCGCCCAACCGTGGACTTGCCACAGCCGGGCATGCCGACGAGGGAGAAGCTCACATCACTATTTCGCGTCGGTGCAGACGGCGGAGGTGCCGTAGGGGCTGGGCGTGAAGGCCGGAGTCACCTGTTCGTTGCTGATGGCTTCGGCAGAGACCGGCAACAGGCCCTGGGTGCGCGCGCGCGCCTCGGTACCGGCAATGCCCGATGCGGTGACCGTGATGACGAACTCCACCCAGGAGGCGACGCTCTTGCCATACTCGATCTGCACGACGGCCAGACCGTTGGCGTCGGTGGTGGCTCCGCCGACCATCCTGATCGCCACATCGGCCTTGCGTGGATCGAGATCGCCGTTCCAGTTCAGATCTTCCTCGCGTCCGGATACCGCAGGGGGCGTGGCGCCGGCGACGAAGGTGCCCGCCTCGCGAACGGCATTGCGGTTCACGTCGTCGTTCGGGCATTGCCCGAAGCCCAGGCCCGCCTTGACCCAGGTACGGGCTGCAGCGTCCCAGCGGTAGTTTTCGTCGGCTGCCAGCGTGAAAATCTGCACCCACTTGTCGCCCACCAGAACATAGAAGCCCTTGTAGTACGCGGTCAGATCGACCGACGGCGTGATCACCACGCCGGACTTGGCTTGGCCGGCCGCATCCACCACCAACACCACGTACTCCTTGATGTAGGTAAGCAGCGAGCGGCCTTCCTTGATCAACTCGTTGGTGCGGATGCTCACCGACAAAGCCTCGGCTGCCACCGTCAGCTTGGCCGTGGCCGAGTTCGGACAGCTGTCGACCGGAAAGTCGTTCACGTCGTAGCAGACGCGGATCGTGATGCCGTCGGTCGGGCTTGATCGTTGGCCGGAGGTGAAGGTGCCTCGTGCCACACCGGATGCGTCGGAGTAGGCGTAGTTGCCACCCAGCCAGGACGCCACGCCGTCACTGCTGGTGGCGTTGCCGGCGAGGTCGAATCGCGCGCGGATGCGCGGGATCGGCCGATTGTCCGCGCCCAGGAACAGCGCCCGCAGTTCGCTCTGGTTGAGCGTGCTGCCCACGGTGTTGACGCTGACAACGCTGGGGCTGGGCGTCACCGAGGCCGATTGCGGCCGCTCGGGTGCCGCTGGGATTGCCCCGCCCGTCTGCACGGTGATCGTCGCGACCTCCGTATCGCCCGCGGCACTGCCTGTGATCGCCAAGGTGCCGGTCGCGGTCGGCGCACGGTAGGCGTAGATGAACTTGCCGTTCAGGTCGGTCAGGCCGGTCACCGTCGGCAGCCCGGGTGCGGAGACGCGGATCTGCTGGTCGACCATCGCAATCGAGTTCGTGTCGACGAGCTTGAACTCGATCTGGTTCGTCTCCGACCCGGCGTCGACCAGCGGCGTGAACGCGGAGGTCAGGTCGGCGCCGATGACGCGGAACGAAGCCGACTTGGTCAGCGTGCCGCTGTTGGCGGTCACCGTCACGACGCGGTTCGAGCGGTCGGCGCCGACGCTCACGTTGGCGGTGATCACGCCGAGGCTGTTCGTGGTGGGCCCGCTGACCACCGCGAGCGCGCTGCGGTCGACGACGATCGTCACCGGGATACCGCTGACCGCATTGCGGTTCGCATCCACCGCCGTGGCCGTGGCCACGATGACGACGCTGCCCGAGTTGACGAGCGTGGGCGCGCTGAGCGTGAGGCTCAGATCGGAGGCCACGGGCGTGCCGCTGGTGGCGTCGGTGACCGGCAAGAGCACCGTTCGTGTGATGCCGCCCGAGGCGGCGGTGACGCGGATGGTGCGGTTGCTGCGGTCGGCGCCGATGCCGATCACACCGCGCACGGTGCCTGTGGTGTCAGTGGTCTTGGCGTTGGGCGAGATGGTGGCGTTGGCATCAACGGTCAGCTCAACGGCCACGCCGGAGAGAACGTTGCGCTTGGCGTCCAGCGCAGTGGCGGTGGCGGTGACGGTCTGGCTACCGTTGTTGGCGATGTTCACCGCACTCGTCACGAGCACCAGGTCGGACGCCACCGCCGTGGCGTTGGCTTCGGTGACCGCAAGCGCGATGCTCCTGGTCAACGAGCCCACGCGGGCCGAGATGTTCAGCGTGCGCTTGGTGCGATCCGAGCCGATGCCGACGGTGGCGATGAGTTGCCCGGCATCGTTGGTCGCGGTCGAAGTGGTCGTCAAGACGCCACCGTTGTCCACCGCCACGGTCACCGTCACATTGGGCAGGGCGTTTCGATTGGCGTCGACGGCGGTGACGGTGGCGGTGACGGTCTCCGTCCCGCTGTTGGAAATGGTGCCGGAACTCAGCACGAGCACCAAGTCGCTCGCCGTGGCCGTGGGCGTGCCGCCGTTCAACGGCGCGCCGGAACTGCCGCCCCCGCCGCCGCAAGCTGCCAGCAGCGACAGCATCGCGACACCGAACAAAGACTTCAACATATTCATCGCTGGGGTTCCAATGACGGGGGCGGCGCTGTCAGCGCGCCGCCGATCGATCGGTGACGATCTTCGGCGTAATGAAGATCAACAGCTCGGTCTTGCTCGTGGACTTCAGGCGGTTCTGGAACAGGTAACCCACCCAAGGCAGGTCGCCCAGCAACGGCACCTTGTTGACTTCATTGCGCTCGGTCTGGGTGAAGATCCCGCCCAGCACCACGGTGCCGCCGTTCTCCACCAGCACCTGCGTCTTGACGTGTTTGGTGTCGATCGCGAAGCCCGCCGCGGTCGGCCGGCCCACGCTGTCCTTGTTCACGTCCACGTCGAGGATGACGTTGCCCTCGGGCGTGATCTGCGGCGTGACCTCGAGTTTCAGGCTCGCTTTGCGGAACTGAATCTGCGTCGCCCCGCTGGAGGTAGCGGCCTGGAAGGGCAATTCCTCGCCCTGCTCGATCAGCGCCTTCACCTGGTCGGCGGTGACGACGCGCGGGCTGGAGACGATCTTGCCTTTGCCGTCGGCTTCAAGCGCCGACAGTTCGAGGTTCAGGAAGCGGTTCGCTGCCGCGCTGAACAGCGACAGCGCGAAAGTCGCCGCCGATGACCCGCCCAGCGTTGAGACGTTGGCCGGCAGGTTGATGAACTGCGTGTCGTTGTAGAGGAATTCGTCGCGCGCCAACTGGCGGGTCTGGCCGCCCACGGCGTTGTAGTTGCCGCCGATGGTGACGAAGTTACTGCCGCCGATGTTGTAGCCCGGGATGCCGCCGGCCAGGCCGCGGAAGTCCGACGCGCCGAGCTTGACGCCCAGCGCGCGGCCGAAGCTGTCACTGGCTTCGACAATGCGCGCTTCGATCACCACCTGGCGCACCGGCACGTCGATCTTGGAGATCAGGATCTGAATCTCTTCCAGCTTGGACGGGATGTCGCTGACGAAGAGCTGGTTGGTACGCGTTTCGAAGATCACGCTGCCGCGCGGCGACAGCATGCGCGTCGCCTGCGTGTTGGCGCCGCCGCCGGTGGACTGGCTCTGCAACTGCCCGGTGAGGCCGCGCGCGATCTCTTCGGCCTTGGTGTAGTTGAGCTGGAACGATTGCGTGCGCAGCGGCTCGAGGTCGGCGACCTTCTTCTTCGCTTCCAGCTCGACCTGCTCGCGCGCCGCCAGTTCGTCCTTGGGCGCAATCCACAGCACGTTGCCGTTCTTGCGCACGCCCAGCCCCTTGCTCTGCATGATGATGTCCAGCGCCTGGTCCCAGGGCACGTCTTTCAGGCGCAGCGTCACGGTGCCGGTCACGGTGTCGCTGGTCACGACATTGAAGTTGGTGAAGTCGGCGATCACCTGCAGCAGCGCGCGCACTTCGATGTTCTGGAAGTTCAGCGACAACTTCTCGCCCTGGAAGCCGGGACCTTGCGTCAGCTTGTTGGGGTCGATCTTCACCGGCCGCACTTCGAGCACGAACTGGTTGTCGGTCTGGTAGGCGCTGTGCTCCCAGGCGCCGCGCGGATCGACCACCATGCGTACGCGGTCGCCGCTCTGGAAGGTGGAGACCGCCTGCACCGGCGTGCCGAAATCGGTCACATCCAGTCGGCGGCGCAACCGATCGGGCAGCGTCGAGCGCAGGAACTCCACCACCAGCGACTGGCCCTGCTGGCGGATGTCCACGCCCACCTGCGTGCTCGGCAGCGCGACGACGATGCGGCCGGCACCATCGGTGCCGCGGCGGAAGTCGATATCACGCAGGCCCTGCGGCTCGGTGTTCTGCGAAGGTGCGAACTGCGCGGTCTCGCCGCTGGAGCCGGGGGCGCTGGCGTCCAGCACCAGCAACAGCGCCTTGCCCTGCAACTGCGCGCGATAGCCCGACGCCTGCTTCAGGCTCAGCACGAGGCGCGTGCGGTCACCCGCCTGGGCGACGGCCACCGAACGCAGGTTGCCCTGGTTGATCTCGACCAGGTTGCGGCCCATCGCGTTGCCAACGCCAGGCAGATCGATCGCGATGCGCGGCGGCGATTGTGTCGAGAACCCGGACGGCACGGCGGCCAGTGCTTCGCTCAACTCGATACGCACGACCTCGGTGCCCGCCTGCTGCGTGCTGGTGATCGACTGGATCGCTGTCTGCGCCCATGCCGGGAAGGCTCCCAACACAGCCAAGGCCGCGATGCCGATCACCGCTCGCATGTTTCGCATGTTCAAGGTCTCCTCGATGATCCTCATCGCGCTTTCTCCTGGAGCTGCAAGCTGCCCGCGCGCTCGATCCATTCGCCGGCGGCGTCCTGGACGATTTCGCGCAGCGCGATGTCGGTCTCCGCGATCCGGGTGATGCGCCCGTAGTTCTGGCCCAGGTAGTCCCCCACCTTGACCTGGTAAAGCAGGCTGTCCACCTTCAGCAGCGCGAACGGCTGGCCCGCCTTGGCCAGGCTCCCCACCATGCGCATGCTGTCCAACGGGAACCCCTCCAGCGGCTCCTTGCGGCGGTTCACCTCGCCGGACAGCAACGAATTCGGCTGGCGCGACTCTTGTTTGATGGCCACCGTCAGCTTCTGGTTGCTGAAGGGCTCGATCGACTGCGCCGAGGCATAGGGCTGCGGGTTGAATTTTCGCGGCGGTTGCAGAGGCGAGACGTTGGGCTTGACCTCGCGCCGCTGCTGCTCCATCCACAGCTGCAGCTCTTCGTGATTCGGGCTGCACGCGCCGAGCAGCAGCACGGCCGGCAGCACCACCGCCAGCATCCCGAAGGCCCGCGCGCTCACTTCTTGGCTCCTTGCGCCGCGCGCGCCGCAGCGGCCTTGGCCGCTGCCTGGCGTTGTTGTTCGGCGATCTCGGTCGCGTCCAGGTAGCGGTAGGTGCGCGCGGTGGCTTCCATGACCAGGCCGCCGCCGCCGGTGATGTCGCGCGCCGTGGGTGGCGTGATCGACAAGTTGTGCAGCGTGACGATGCGCGACAGGTTGGCGATGTCGGCCGCGAAGGCACCGACATCGTGGTAGCGGCCCCCGACCTTGATCGTGATCGGCAACTCGGCGTAGTAATCCTTGACCTCGACCTGGCCCGGCTTGAAGAGGTCGAAGAGCAGCCCGCGCCCGAGGCCCGCCTGGTTGATATCGGACAGCAACGCGTCCATCTCCGCCTTGCCGGGCAGCTGCTTCTCGAGCTGCGTCACGTATTCCTGCACCTGCAGCTTCTGCTTGCGCAACTCGCCCAGGTTCACCGCCTGGGCCAGCTTGCCGCGGTAGTTCTGCTTCAGCTCCGGTTCCTTGTTGCGTTCGGCAATCAGCTCGTCGTTGGCGGTAGACAAAAGCATGAACCAGCCGAGCACGATCACCAGCGTGGCCGCACCCAGCCAGGCCAGCGCCTTGGGCAGCATCGGCCACTGGCCGGGCTCGTTGGCGTTGAGGCCGCGGAACTGCGACGAGGCCTTGTCGAAGGTGCTCGCGATGTCGAGATTGAAGGACGAAGATTTGGTCGCCATGGCAGCCCTCACGAAGCCTTCTTGGCTGCCGCCGGTCCGCTGGCGGCCGCATCGGCGGGCGTGGCCGCCTGCGGGCGCTTGAGCGTGACGCGCATCGAGAACTCGTACAGCCGGCGCTGCTCTTTGTTGGCGGTGGTGATGTTGGCGGACTTGATCTCGACCAGCTCGGGGCGCTCGATCCAGGTCGCCGAGCCGACGTTGCGCAGCATCTCGGAGACCCGTTCGTTGGTCTGCGCCACGCCGTTCACGGCCACCACCTGCCCGGCCTGTTTGATCGCCGTGAGGTAGATGCCTTCGGGCGTGCGACGCGCGATTTCGTCGAGCAGATGCACCGGTGTGTTGCGGTCGGTCTGCAGGTCTTCCACCGACTTCTGGCGCGCCTTCAGCGCTTCGATCTCGGCACGCAGGTTGGCGATGTCCTTGACTTGCGCGTCCAGCCGGGCGATCTCAGCGCGCAGGAAGTCGTTGCGTGAGGTCTGCGCCGAAGTCATCTGCTGCAGCACCGTGTACCAGATGCCCACCACCGCCAGACCGGCCAGCGCCGACAGTGCCAGACCCGCGAAGAAGGCCGTCTTGCGCTGCGCGCGCCTGGCCTCGCGGTGCGGCAGCAGGTTGATCAGGATCACTGCACGAACCTCCGCATCGCCAGGCCGCAGGCCGTCAGGTAAGCCGGCGCCTCGCGACGCACGCGGCTTTCACGCACCGCCGAGCCGAGCTGCATGTGGTCGAACGGGTTCACCACCATCGACGCGAAGCCGGTCAGGTCCTTGACGCGCTCGGTCAGGCCGGCCAGCGTGGCCGTGCCGCCGGCGAGCATCACGTAGTGCACCTTGTGGTGCGGCGTGCTGGTGAAGAAATACTGCAGCGCGCGACCGATCTCCTGCGACAGACTGTCGACGAAGGGCGCGAGGATCGCGTTTTCGTAGTCCTCGGGCAGGTCGCCGGCAAGCTTCTTCTGCTCGGCCTCTTCGAACGAGAAGCCGTACTGGCGCGAGATGAGCTGGGTCAGCTGCGCACCGCCGAAGGCCTGATCGCGGTCGTACAGCATGTCGTCGTCGCGCAGCACCTTCAGGCTGGTGGTGTCGGCGCCGATCTCGAACAGCGCGACCAGCGCGTCGCGCCCTTCGTTGGGCAGCGCACCGATGATGCGGCCCATCGCCATGCGCGAGGCATGCGACTCGATGTCGAGCACGACCGGCTTCAGTCCGGCGGCTTCGGCCAGCGCCTGGCGGTCTTGCACGCGCTCCTTGCGGGAGGCGGCGATCAGCACCTCGACATCACCGGCCGAGGTCATGCTCGGGCCGACGACGCAGAAGTCCAGGCTCACGTCATCGAGCGAGAACGGGATGTATTGGTTGGCCTCGGACTCGACCTGCAGCTCCATCTCTTCTTCGCGCAGGCCGGCAGGCAACATGATCTTCTTCGTGATCACCGCCGACTGCGGCATCGCCATCACGACGTTCTTGGTCCTGGTGCCGCTCTTGGAGACGGCACGCCGCACGGCATCGGCGACTTCGTCGAATTTTTCGATCTGGCCGTCGGTGATCCAGCCCTTCTCGAATGGCTCGGAGGCCATGCGCTCCAGGACATACTCGCCTGTTCCGCTCTGCCCGAGTTCCACCAGCTTGGCGCCGGAAGAGCTGATGTCCAGACCGATCATCGGCGAGTGCTTGCGGCCACGCAGCAGGTCCAGCAGACTCACTTGAACCCTCTCCCAGGGCACCCGGCGACCAGGTTGTGGACACCGCGCAGTGTTAAGAAGTTACTTCAATGCTAGCAGTAAAGCCCTTGTGCACCAAAGAAAAACGGTGCGCGAACGGCACCACGGCGTTGTCTTTCGTTAACGCCTGAAACAGCCTGCACCAAGCGCTCCGGGTTAACGCGATGAGGTCGGTGAATGCCTCCCCGCATCGATAATGAGGTCGCCCCAACCGGCTGCGTGCATGCCCTCGTCCACCGAACCCGTCCCGTCCACGACCGTGACTTCCGCCGGTCGACGTGCCTTGCGCAGTGCCGCGCGGTTGGTGTTGTGGGCGGTCGGGCTGCTGGGCGGCGCACTGTTGGCTTTGTTGTTGGTGGTGGCGGTGGCCCTGGCGGTGGCCTACCCCAACCTGCCCGACATCTCGAGCCTGGCCGACTACCGGCCCAAGCTGCCGCTGCGCATTTACTCCGTCGATGGCGTGCTGCTCGGCGAGTTCGGCGAAGAGCGGCGCGAGCTGATGCCGATCGAGCGTATTCCCAAGGTGATGAAGGACGCCGTGCTCGCCGCCGAGGATTCGCGCTTTTACCAGCACGGCGGTGTCGACTACCGGGGCGTGGCGCGCGCGGCGATCGAGAACCTGCGCGATGCGCGCAGCCAGGGCGCATCGACGATCACGATGCAAGTGGCGCGCAATTTCTACCTATCCACCGAGAAGACCTTCACGCGCAAGATCTACGAGATCCTGCTGGCCCTGAAGATCGAGCGGCTGCTCGGCAAGGACCAGATCCTCGAGCTGTACATGAACCAGATCTTCCTCGGTCAGCGCGCGAGCGGGTTCGCGGCGGCCTCGCAGATCTACTTCGGCAAGGCGCTGGCGGACGTGACGATCGCCGAGGCCGCGATGCTCGCCGGCCTGCCCAAGGCGCCTTCGGCCTACAACCCGATCGCCAACCCGAAGCGCGCCACGCTGCGCCAGCGCTACATCATCGAGCGCATGTTCGACAACGCCTTCATTACCGAGGCACAGCGCGACGAGGCGCTGGCCCAGCAGCTGCGCTACCGCACGCAAAGCGAGGTGGCGGTGCATGCCGAGTTCGTCGCCGAGGAGGTGCGCAAGCTGGTCTTCACGCAGTACGGCGACGAAACCTACACACGCGGCCTGAACGTGCAGATCACCATCAATGCCGGCATGCAGATCGCGGCCCATCGCGCGCTGCGCAAAGGCCTGATGGACTACGAGTTGCGCCAGGTCTACCGCGGCCCCGAGGCTTATGTCGATCTGCCCGGCGACGCTGCCAAGCTCGACGCGCGCGTCGCCGAGGCACTGGCCGAGTTTCCCGACAACGACGACCTGCGCGCCGCGGTGGTGCTCGAAGCCTCGCCGCGCAAGGTGCTGGCGATGATGCAGAACGGAGACTCGATCACGGTCACCGGCGAGGGCTTGAAGCCGGTGACCTCGGGCCTGTCGAACAAGGCTGGGCCGAAGGTCGAGATTCGGCGCGGCGCCATCGTGCGCGCGCTCAAAGGCGCCAAGGGCGACTGGATGCTGACCCAGCAGCCGGAGGTCGAGGGCGCGCTGGTGGCTCTGGAGCCGAACACCGGCGCCGTGCGCGCGCTGGTCGGCGGCTTCGACTTCGGCAAGAGCAAGTTCAACCATGTCACGCAGGCCTGGCGCCAGCCGGGCTCGGCGTTCAAGCCGTTCATCTACTCGGCGGCGCTCGAAAAGGGCATCACGCCGCTGACGGTGGTGAACGACGCGCCACTCTTCTTCGACGCGGCGGAGACCGGCAGCCAGCCCTGGGAACCGAAGAACTACGACGGCAAGTTCGAAGGGCCGATGCCGCTGTACACCGCGCTGGCGAAGTCCAAGAACATGGTGTCGATCCGCGTGCTGAAGTCGATCGGCCCGGACTTCGCGCAGCAGTGGATCGGGCGCTTCGGCTTCGAGGCCGAGAAGCATCCGGCTTACCTGACGATGGCGCTGGGCGCAGGCTCGGTGACGCCGATGCAGATGGCCACCGCCTACAGCGTGTTCGCCAATGGCGGCTACCGCATCGCGCCGATGCTCATCACCAAGCTCAGCGACAGCAAAGGCCGCGTGCTGCTGGAAACCGCACCGCCGGCGCTCGACGACGGCATGCGCACACTGGACGCGCGCAACGCGTTCGTGATGACGAGCCTGCTGCAGGAGGTGACCCGATCGGGCACCGCCGCGCGGGCCCAGGCGCTCAAGCGCGCCGACATCTACGGCAAGACCGGCACCACCAACGATTCGATGGACGCCTGGTTCGCGGGTTGGCACCCGACGCTCACCGCCGTGGTCTGGATCGGCTACGACAACCCGAAGAAGCTCGGCGACCGCGAAACCGGCGGGGGCCTGGCGTTGCCGGTGTGGATCGAGTTGATGGGCTTCGCGCTGCGCGGCGTGCCGGTGCAGGAAGCCTCCGCGCCCGAGGGCGTTCAGCGTGTCGAAGGCCGTTGGGTCTTCGACGAATACGGCGCCGGCGGTGGCGTCCGCAGCCTGGGCCTGGACGACAAGGTGCCCCAGCCACCCGATGCGCACGAGCGCAGCAGCATCCTCGATCTGTTCAGGCGTTAGGCGGCTCGAAGCGCAAGGGCAAGCCGCCCTGCAGGCTGGCGTGCGCCGAGAGTGCGGCGAAGAACTCGCTGCCGTCGCGTGTGTCGACCCAACGCCCCTGTTCGAGGCGGTAGTGGAACCCGCCACCACGCGCCGCCAGCCACAGCTCGTGCAGCGGCGGCTGCGTGTTGATGATGAGCGCGCTGCCGTTGGGAAACTTCAATTCGAGCAGCCCGCCGGTGCGCTGCGTGTCGATGTCGATCAGGTCGTCCTGTAACCAGCGATCGGCCGTCGCCTCGATGGCGGCCAGCACCGCGCTGGTGAGGCGGCGGTACTCGGCGTCGCTCAGGTTCGAGGAGGGGCTGCCCATAGAATGCTTCGCATGCCGGAAGTCATTCGATCGAGTGTAATGAGGCGGCGCCTGTTGCCGACATCGCGGTGGGGCTCCTGCCTGCTGTTGGTGCTGCCGCTGCTCGCGGCCTGCGGCCAAAAGGGCCCGCTGACCCTGCCCAAGCCGCCGGCCGGCGCCGCGTCGGCGCCCGCGCGATGACCTTGCCCGGTGGCCCGTACCTGGCGCGTGAGGGCGGCGAGTTGCGCCTGGACGGCCATTCACTCGATGCACTGGCGCGCGAGCACGGCACGCCGCTGTACGTGTATTCGCGCCGCGCGATGCAAGACGCGGCGGCGGCCTACCGAAAAGCGCTGCATGGCCGCGCGCACCTCGTGTGCTACGCGATGAAGGCAAACTCGAACCTCGCAGTGCTGCAGGCCTTTGCCGAAGCCGGATGCGGATTCGACATCGTTTCCGGCGGTGAACTCGAGCGTGCGCTGGCGATCGGCGCACCGCCCGATCGCATCGTCTTCTCCGGCGTCGGCAAGACCGCGCGCGAGATGGCGCAGGCGCTGCACGCCGGGGTGCGTTGCTTCAACGTGGAAAGCGTCGGCGAACTGGAACGGCTGTCGCAAGTGGCCAGTTCGTTGGGCCGCCGCGCGAAAGTGAGCTTGCGTGTCAACCCCGATGTCGACGCCGGCACGCATCCCTACATCTCCACCGGTTTGAAAGGCAACAAGTTCGGCATCGCGCACGACCAGGCGCTGGCCGCATACCGGCGCGCCGCCGCCTTGCCGATGCTCGACGTGGTGGGCATCGATTGCCACATCGGCTCGCAGATCACGCAGGTCGCGCCCTATCTCGACGCGCTCGACCGTGTGCTCGATCTCGTCGAAGCGGTCGAGGCAGCGGGCATCGCGTTGCATCACCTCGACCTCGGCGGCGGCCTGGGCATCACCTACACCGACGAAACGCCGCCGCGCCCCGACGAACTGGTGGCGGCGATGCTGGCGCGTATCGACGCACGCGGCCATGGCCAGCGCGAGCTGCTGCTCGAGCCCGGCCGCTCGATGGTCGGCAACGCGGGTGTGCTGCTTACCGAAGTGCTGTACCTGAAGCCGGGCCGCGACGACAACGCCGCCGGCGACGGTGGCGGCAAGAATTTCTGCATCGTCGACGCCGCGATGAACGACCTGGTGCGCCCGGCGATGTACCAGGCCTGGATGGCGATCGAGCCCTGCGTGCAGCGCGCCGAACCAACGCTGACCTGGGACGTGGTGGGGCCGATCTGCGAATCCGGCGATTGGCTGGGCCGCGAACGCATGCTGGCGGTGCAGCCCGGCGACATCCTCGCCGTGCTCTCGGCCGGTGCGTACGCGATGACCATGGCCAGCAACTACAACACCCGCCCGCGCGCTGCCGAACTGCTGATCGACGGTGCACAAGTGCATGTCATCCGCGCCCGCGAATCGGTGCGCGAACTCTTCGCCGGCGAGAAGTTGCTGCCGCCGCGCTGACGACCGGCGCTACAGCCGCCCTTCTTCGACGGCGTGGCAAGCCACCTGGATGCCCTGAAAGGCTTTCAGCGCCGGCCGCTCGCTCGAACAGCGTGCGTTGGCATGCGGGCAGCGCGGATGGAAGGCACATCCCGACGGCGGATTCAGCGGGTTCGGCACCTCGCCCTGCACCGGTGTGCGCGAGCGGCCCGACATGTGCATGTCGGGAATCGCGTCGAGCAGCATGCGCGTGTAGGGGTGGCGCGGCCGTGCGAACAGATCGGCCTTGTCGGCGACTTCGACCAGGCGCCCGAGATACATCACGCCGACCTGATCGGCAACATGCCGCACCACCGCCAGGTTGTGCGAGATGAAGAGGTAGGTCAGGCCGCGGCTTCGCTGCAGGTCCTTCATGATGTTCAACACCTGCGCCTGCACCGAGACATCCAGCGCCGAGGTCGGCTCGTCGCAGACCAGGAACTCGGGCTGCGTGGCCAGCGCGCGCGCGATCGAGATGCGCTGGCGTTGCCCGCCGGAAAATTGATGCGGGAACTTCTCGCCGTCCGCGGAGGCTAGGCCCACCGATTGCAGCAACTCGCCGACCTTGGCGCGCATCGCCTCGTCACGGTCGAACAAGCCATGCTCGCGCAGCGGCTCGGCGACGATGTCCAGCACCTTCCAGCGCGGGTTCAGGCTCGCGTACGGGTCCTGGAAGATCATCTGCATGCGCCGGCGCAGCGTTCGCAGCTCGGCCGGGTCGCGGCCGGCGTCGGTGGCCTGGCCGTCGAACGACACCGTGCCGCGCGTCGGTGCGTACAAGCCCACCAGCAGCCGCGCCACGGTGCTCTTGCCGCAGCCCGACTCGCCGACCAGCGCCAACGTTCGACCTCGTTCGATCGAGAACGAGACATCGTCCACCGCGTGCACGAACTGGCGCGGCTTGCGCTCGACGACACGGTTCAGCCAGGGCGCCGAGACGTCGAAAGTCTTGGCCAGTCCTTGCACTTGCACGAGCGCCGTCATGGTGCGGCTCCCGACACCGGCGCCGGCATGGCGCGGCTCCCAACCAGCCAGCAGGCCGCGCGCGTCGAGCGGCCTGCCATCAGATCGGGCCGCTCGCGCCGGCAACGTTCCATCACCTGCGTGCAGCGCGGGTTGAAGGCGCAGCCCTGCGGGATCGCGTTCAGCCGTGGCATCGCACCGTCGATCTGCAACAGTCTTTCGCGGTCTTCGTCCATCACCGGGATCGATCCCATCAGGCCCACGGTGTACGGGTGCGAGGGGTGGTGGATGACCTCGTGCACCGGTCCGATCTCGACCACACGACCGGCGTAGAGCACGGCCACGCGGTCGCAGGTCTCGGCGATCACGCCCATGTCGTGCGTGACCAGCATCACCGCCGCGCCATGGTCTTTGCACAGCCGCTTGAGCAACGAAATGATCTGCGCCTGGATCGACACATCCAGCGCAGTGGTCGGCTCGTCGGCGACGATCAGCTTCGGTTCGGCGGCCAGCGCCAGTGCGATCACCACACGCTGGCGCATGCCGCCGGAGAACTGGTGCGGGTACTGGTCCATGCGCTGCTCGGCGGCCGGGATGCCGGTTTCCTGCAACAGCCGGATGGCGCGCGCGCGGGCTTCGGCAGCACCCACCGGCAGGTGCGTCTGGATGGTCTCGGTGAGCTGGCGGCCGATCGTGTACAGCGGGTTCAGCGAGGTCAGCGGGTCCTGGAAGATGGCGCCGATGCGCCGGCCGCGGATCGCGCGCATCTTCTCGTAGGGCAGGTTGTCGATACGCTCGCCTTCGAGGCGGATCTCGCCCGCGGCGATGCGCCCGGGCGGTTCCAGCAGGCCGATGATCGCGGCACCGGTGAGCGACTTGCCGGCCCCCGACTCGCCGACCACGCCGAGGATCTCGCCGGGCGCGATTTCGAACGAGATGTCGTCCAGCGCGAGCAGCGTGCCGCGCCGCGTGGGGAACTCCACGCGCAGGTTCTTCACTTCCAACAGCGCTTGTGCCATCACCTCAATCTCGGGTTCAGCGCGTCGCGCAGCCAGTCGCCGAGCAGATTCACCGAGAGCGCGATCAGCACCAGCATGATCCCCGGGAAGATCGTGATCCACCACTCTCCCGAGAACAGGAAGTCGTTGCCGATGCGGATCAGCGTGCCCAGCGACGGCGAGGTCGGCGGCACGCCGACACCCAGGAACGACAGCGTGGCCTCGGTGAGGATCGCCGCGGCCACCTGGATGGTGGCCAGCACCAGCACCGGCCCGAGCACGTTGGGCAACACATGGCGCAGCATGATGCGCAGCGGCGCCACGCCGATGACACGCGCCGCCTGCACGTACTCCTTGTTGCGCTCCACCAGCGTCGAGCCGCGCACCGTGCGCGCGTACTGCACCCAGCCGGTGAGCGAGATGGCGATGATCAGCACGCCGAAAGCCAGCGTTTCGTGCGCGTTCGGGAACATCGCGCGGCCGACCCCGTCGATGAGCAGCGCGATCAGGATTGACGGGAACGACAGCATCACGTCGCACACGCGCATGATGAAAGCGTCGGTGCGCCCGCCGGCGAATCCCGACAGCAGCCCGAGGCTCACGCCGACGATCATCGACACGATCACCGAAGCGAAGCCGACGAACAGCGAGATGCGCGCGCCGTACATCAGCGCCGAGAGGATGTCGCGGCCCTGGTCGTCGGTGCCCAGGGCGTATTTCGCCGAACCGCCTTCTTCCCAGGCTGGAGGCAGCCGCGCGTCCGACAGGCTCAGCGTCGCCAGGTCGAACGGGTTGTGCGGCGCGATCCAGTGCGCGAACACCGAACAGATGATGCACACCAGCGCGATCGCCGCAGCGATCATCGCTGTCGGCGAACGCTTGAAGCTGTACCAGACGTCGCCGTCCAGAAAGCGCGCCAGCGCGCCGGGCGCTGTGGTCGATGGGATGGTGGCGCTCATCGAATCAATGCCCCGCGGTGGATTTCTCGATGCGCAACCGCGGGTCGACGGCGAAATACAGCAGGTCGACGACCAGGTTCACGATGACGAAGATCAGCGCGATCAGGCACAGGTAGGCCGCCATCACCGGGACGTCGGCGAACTGCACCGCCTGGATGAAGAGGAAGCCCATACCGGGCCACTGGAAGACGGTCTCGGTGATGATCGCGAAAGCAATCAGCGAGCCGAGCTGAAGGCCCGTGATCGTGATCACCGGCACCAAGGTGTTCTTCAGCGCATGGCCGAAGTACACCGCGCGGTCTTGCAGGCCGCGCGCACGAGCGAACTTCACATAGTCGGTGCGCAGCACCTCGAGCATTTCGGCGCGCACCAGGCGCAGGATCAGCGCGAGCTGGAACACCGACAGCGTGATCGCCGGCAGGATCAAGTGTTTCCAGCCGTCGGCGGTGAGCAGCCCGGTGCTCCAGGCACCGAGTGCCACCGTGTCGCCGCGGCCGAAGCTCGGCAGCATCTTCAGCTGCACCGAGAAGAACAGGATCAAGAGGATGCCGATCAGGAAGGTCGGCAGCGACACGCCGAGCAGCGACAAGGTCATCACCGCCTGCGAGCCGAAGCTGCCGCGCCTCAGCGCCGCGTAGACACCCAAGGGCAGCCCGACCCCCAGCGCGATCACCGCGGCAGCCATCGACAGCTCGAGCGTGGCCGGAAAACGTTCGGCGATCAGCGACGACACCTTGCGCCCCTGGCGCAGGCTGAGGCCGAACTCGCCGCGCACGGCATTGCCGATGAAGTGCGCGAACTGCAGCGGGAACGGCTGGTCCAGGCCCAGGTCCTTGCGCAGCGCATCGCGCTGGTCTTGCGTGGCGTCCTGCCCGAGCAGGCTGGTAACGGGGTCGCCGACATACTGGAACAGCATGAAGGCGAGGAAGGCCACCGTCAGCATGACGACGATCGCCTGGGCCAGGCGGCGGAGGATGAAGG
>JANNQO010000046.1:0-27487 GCA_031400795.1 Rubrivivax sp.
GGCCCAGGCGATGAGTTGGGCTTGCGCCGCTGCGGTCATCGGCGGTGCTTGCAGCATCGCGCGGGCGCGCTCGATCAGCGCGGCCAGGTCTTCGTCCGTCAGCGGTTGCAGCACATGCACCGTGGCGCGCGACAGCAGCGCGGAATTGACTTCGAACGACGGGTTCTCGGTGGTCGCGCCGATGAAGGTGAAGAGCCCTGATTCGACATGCGGCAGGAAGGCATCCTGCTGCGCCTTGTTGAAGCGGTGCACCTCGTCGACGAAGACGATCGTGCGCCGGCCACGGCGGCGCTGCGTTTGCGCCAGTTCCACCGCCTCGCGGATGTCCTTCACGCCGGCGAGCACCGCTGAGAGCACCACCAGCTCGGCGTCCATGCCACGCGCCAGGATGCGCGCCAGCGTGGTCTTGCCCACGCCCGGCGGGCCCCACAGGATCATCGAATGCAGGCGGCCCGCCTCGAAGGCCGCGCGCAGCGGTTGGCCGGGGCCGAGCAGATGCGCCTGGCCGATCACGTCGTCGAGTGTCTGCGGGCGCAGCCGCTCGGCCAGCGGGGCGTCGGCCGTCGAGGCAGACGTCGGCCGCGGTGCTTCGGCCTCGAAAAGGGAGTCTTGCTCGACCGTCACTGCTCGATCACATCAGCGCCTTTGGGCGGCACGAACTTGAAGCGATCGTCGGCCAGTTTCGGATTGGCCGCGAAATCCTTGAACAGCAGCACCGAGCGCTGGCCGAAGCTGTCGGCGATCTCCACCGCGGCCAGCGTCTTGCCGCGAAAGCCCACGCGCATGGTCTGAAACGGTCCGTCCTTGGCCTTCGGTGTGGCCAGCGCCCAGTCGAGACCTTCTGCGGACACGTCGGCCTTGAGCTTGAATTCGTTGTCGAGCGAGCCGCCGGCAAGCAGCGCCGCAGGTGTGCTGCCGATCGCCGAGGCGAGCTTGCGCGAACTGGCCTGGTTCAGATCAGCGTCGTAGATCCACACCTTCTGGCCGTCGGCCACGATGACTTGCTCGAAAGGCTTGGTGTAGGCAAAGCGAAAGCGGTTCGGGCGCTGGAACTCGAAGCTGCCGCTGCTGACCTTCTTCTTCGCGCCGTCGGCCGAGGTCACGGTCTGCGTGAACGCGGCCTGGCCGCTGCCCACCTCACGCACGAACTCGCGCAGCGTGTCGACGGCGTCAGCCTGCGCCGTCGAGGCGGCCAGCAGCATCGAGAACAACCAAACCTTCGCCATCATCCGCCTCGTTACTCGTCGCGTTTGGGGATCAACAAATCCCGGTTGCCGTTGTTGCCCATCGCCGTGACGAGACCCGATTTCTCCATCTGCTCCAACAGCCGCGCCGCACGGTTGTAGCCGATGCGCAGATGCCGCTGCACGAGCGAGATCGACGCGCGCCGGTGCTGCAGCACGATGGCTACCGCCTGGTCGTACAGGGCATCGCTTTCGCCGCTGCCGTTGCCGCCTTCGCCGCCGATGAGTGCGTCGTCATCACCCTCGAGCACACCGCCTTCGAGCAGACCTTCGATGTAGTTGGGTTCGCCCTGCGAGCGCAGGTACTGCACAACGCGGTGCACCTCGTCGTCGCTGACAAAGGCGCCATGCACACGCACCGGCACGCCGCCGCCGGGCGGCAGGTACAGCATGTCGCCCTGGCCGAGCAAGGCCTCGGCGCCCATCTGGTCGAGGATGGTGCGGCCGTCGATCTTGCTGCTCACCTGGAACGCGATGCGCGTCGGGATGTTGGCCTTGATGAGGCCGGTAATGACGTCCACACTCGGCCGCTGCGTGGCCAGGATCAGGTGGATGCCCGCGGCGCGCGCCTTCTGCGCCAGACGCGCGATCAGCTCCTCGATCTTCTTGCCCACCACCATCATCAGGTCGGCGAGTTCGTCGATCACCACCACCACGTGGGGCAAGCGCTCCAGCGGCTCGGGCGCTTCGGGTGTCAGGCTGAAGGGGTTGCCCAGCAGCTCACCTCGATCGTTAGCCTCGACGATCTTCTTGTTGTAGCCGGCCAGGTTGCGCACGCCCAGCCGGCTCATCAGCTTGTAGCGCCGCTCCATTTCGCCCACGCACCAGTTCAGCGCGTTGGCGGCCTGCTTCATGTCGGTGACCACCGGCGCGAGCAGGTGCGGCACGCCCTCGTAGACGCTCATCTCGAGCATCTTCGGGTCGATCAGGATCAAGCGCACATCGCGCGCTTCGGCCTTGTACAAGAGCGACAGGATCATCGCGTTGATGCCCACGCTCTTGCCCGCGCCGGTGGTGCCGGCCACCAGCAGGTGCGGCATCTTCGACAGGTCGGCCACCACCGGGTTGCCGATGATGTCCTTGCCCAGCCCCAGCGTGAGCATCGACGCGGCATCGTTGTAGACCTCGCTGCCCAGGATTTCCGCCAGGCGAATGGTCTGCCGGCGCGCGTTGGGCAACTCGAGCGCCATGTAGTTCTTGCCCGGGATGACCTCGACGACGCGAATCGAGACCAGCGAGAGCGAGCGCGCCAGGTCCTTCGCCAGGCCCACCACCTGCGCGCCCTTCACGCCGGTGGCCGGCTCGATCTCGTAGCGCGTGATCACCGGCCCGGGTTGCGCGGCAACCACGCGCACCTCGACGCCGAAATCCTTCAGCTTCTTTTCGATCAGCCGGCTCGTCATCTCCAGCGATTCGGGCGTCACCGCTTCCTGGCGGCCGGGCGCAGCGTCGAGCAGGTCGACCTGCGGCAGCTTGGTGTCCACCAGTTCGGCGAAGAGCAGCTTCTGGCGCTCTTTGGCGACGCGCTCCGAGCGTGGCACTTCCACCACGGCCGGCTCGATCAGGATCGGCAGATGCTCGCTGATCTCGCGGCGCTCGACCGCGGCAACGAGATCGCGCTCGCGCTGCGCCATCTCGCCGAGCTTCAGGTCTTGTTCGAGTTCACGCCGGTCCTGGCGCCGTTCGCGCAGCGCATCGATCTTCTCGCCGATCGCATCGGCCACACGCACCCACGAGAAACGCAGCGCCAGCGCCGTGCCCACGACCAGCAGCGAAATCCACAACACCCCCGAGCCGGCAAAGCCGAGCCATTGCATCGACAGGGGCCCGAGCGCGTGGCCGAGCACGCCGCCGGCATGGCCCGGCAGCGCGGCTTCCCAGGTGTACAGGCGAGTCCATTCGAGCGCGGCGCTGGCCGCCAACAGCAGCGCCAGGCCGAGCCAGAACATCCACTTCGGCGCGCTCGTGGCCGGTGCCTCGCCATCACCGCGCAGCAGCTCGGCCAGCGAGGCGAGCCAGGCACGCGCGCCCACCGGCAGCAACCACCAGGCCGAAAAGCCGAGCAGGAAGTACAGCAGATCCGAGAAACGCGCGCCGAGCAGCCCGGCCTGGTTGCGCACGGCGTCGCCGTTGCCCGAGGTGGAAAACGAGGCGTCGTTGGCGTTGTGCGTCAGCATCGCCAGCAGCAGCAGCAGCCAGGCCAGGCCGCCGGCGATCAACATCAGCTGGTGGCGCCAACGCGGGCGGCGCTGCGCAGCGGTGCCGGCTGCGTTGCCGGCGTTGCCGACACCCAATGATCCGAGCGGAAAGGTCATGACTGCATTCTCGGCGCGCGCGCTTCAGCGCTCGCCGGCCGCCGCGCCCGCAGGCTCGGGCAGTCCGCGCAGATGGTCGGCATCGGCCCAGCGCTCGATGGCAAGCGCACCGGCATCCCAGCGCAGCCGGTTGATGCCGGCGTTGGGAATCTCGCATTCGCGCAAGCCGTCCAGCGACAGGCCTTGGGCACTGCGCCACAGCATGTCGAGCACGCCGCCATGCGTGACCACCGCGATGTGCCGGCCCGGCCAGCGCCCGGCCAGCGCCTGCACCGCCTGCATCACGCGGGCGTGAAACTGGCGCAGGCTCTCGCCGCCGGGCAGCTGGAAATCGGCGCGCTGTTCGAGCCACAACGCCCACAGATCGGCATGGCGGCTCTTGATGGTCGGCACGTCCAGGCCATCGACGATGCCGAACGACTGCTCGCGCAGCGCGGCGTCGAAGTGCGGTTGGGCGCCCCAGGCAGCAGCCACCGGTGCAGCGGTCTCGCGCGCGCGCAGCAGGTCGCTGCACACCAGCAGGTCGGCAGGATGCTCGGCCAGTCGCTCGGCCAGACGCGCTGCCTGGGCATGGCCGGTGGCGTTCAGCGGCACGTCGATCTGGCCTTGAAAGCGCTGCTGCCGGTTCCAGTCGGTCTCGCCGTGGCGGATGAAGGTGAAGGTGGTCATGTCGGGTTCGAGTATGCCCGCCGGGGATGACGGGCTGGCACACTGCGCCGGTGCACGACGTGATCCTGCTGCCCGGCCTGGCCTGCGACGCCGCGCTGTACCGCCATCAGGTGCCCGCACTCGACGCAGCGCACCGGGTGACGGTGAGCGACGTGCACTTTCGACATGACACGACCGAGCAGATGGCCGCGGCGCTGCTGCGCGAACATATCGCCGATCGGCTGGTCCTCATCGGCAGCTCGATGGGCGGCATGCTCGCCTTGGAGGCGGCGCGCCAGGCCCCGCGGCGAGTGAAAGCGCTGGCGTTGCTGGGCAGCAGCGCACGCGCCGACACCGACGCGCTGATCCGGTTGCGCAGCGAAGCCATCGTGATGTTCGAGGGCGGCCGCATGGACGAGGTGTTGCGCGCCAACGTGCCGCTGGCCTTCCACCCCGAGGCCGACAACATGCCCGGCCTGGTGGCCGACTACCTGGCGATGATGCGCCGCGCCGGAGCGGCGGCGCTGGTGCGCCAGAACCGCGCGGTGATGGCGCGCATCGATCAGCGTCCGCATCTTGCGGCGCTGCGCTGCCCGGTGCTGCTGGTGCATGGTGACACCGACCTGCTCACTCCACCCGAATGCGCCGAAGAGATCGCCGCGGCGGTGCCGCAGGCGCGGCTGGTGACGATCGAGCGCTGCGGACACTTGCTCACGATGGAGCGGCCCGCCGAGGTGAACCGCGCGCTGCTGGAGTGGCTGGCGACGTTCTGAACCGGCCTGATCCGGCAGGCAACCCAGCGGCTACGGTACGACAGTGAGGACCACGAAGGCCGCGAGGATCACGATGTGCACCGCGCCCTGCAGTTCAGAGCGGCGGCGCTGCCGCGCCGCTCGCGCATCGCGCCGCCGACCTCAGGTGGGAGACCGGCTGCGGTCTTTGGCATCACAGCGCGGGTCGATGCCGAAGCCGGCGTCGACGACACGCTGGTCGCGGCCGATCGAGACCTCGTACCACAGGCATTCGTTGGTGACGTAGCGCCACGACCAGACCTCGCCGGGCTGGCCGGCGACGCGCGCCACGCCGCGCCGTTCGGCCGGCCGGCCCAGGGTGCGCAGCAGCTCGTCGATCGACAAGCCCGGCGCGCGCGCCTGGAAGGCGTGCAGCCGCGGTTCATCAAGCGCCTGATGCCATTCGCGAACGCGCCCGGCGGCATCGAGGTCGACCATCCAGGTCTCGCGGCCCAGCGGGCCGGTGGCGTACTCCAGCCGCGTGCGGCCGTCCGGCATGGCGTAGCGCGCAGTCGGCGTGCCCAGGCGCTGCTGCACGTCGGCTTCGGCTTGCCCGGGCGACAAGGCAGGCGGGCCGAAGGCTGTGCAAGCCGAGAGGGCCAGCGCTGCTGTCGAAAGCATCAGGACGCTTCTCATCGGCACGACCTCCTGCGATGAAGGGGCGCGCTCGGTCACGCGAGGGTTCGCGGACTGCGATCAGCCAGGTAGAACCACTCATGCCCGGGCAACGCACTCATGTCGGGGAACACGATGTAGCCGGATTGTGGCGCGCGCAACTCGCTGCCGTCGTGGCGCAGCGCGATCAGCTCGCCTTCGGCCAGCGCATCGAAGCTGGTCCAGGTCTTCACCAAGCGGTCGCCTTCGTGCATGCGGTCGATGACGGCGGTGAGAAGCAGACATTCGAACGGCCCCTGCGGTGCTGCGGGCGCTGCGTCGACCAGTCCGAGCTGTGCCAGCGTCTGGCGAATGGCGCGCCAGGCAACTTCGGGCGCTTGCGGGTCGTCGTGCTGGCCGCACTCCAGCGTCACCGCATAACCTCCCTGGCTGCGCATGTACTCGGTGGTGCCGATGCCGTAGCTCGGGTCTTCGATGGCCGCGGACGGTGCAGCTCCGGCCGCGGCCAGCCGTTCGCGCCGCCGCGCCACACCGCCGGCGTAGGCCGGCATCCAGCCTTCGACGATCCGCTGCACGCCCAGGTGCGCGCACAGCGCCGACTCTTCGGCTTCATGCGCAAAAGGCTCCAGCGCGCCGCTGTTGTTCGCCGGGCCGCGCAGCACGAAGGGCCGGCCCGGACTGCGGAACGAATGCAGGTCGAGCAGCACATCGTGCGCCGCGAGCCAGGGGCACAGGATGTTGGCGACGTGGTCCTCGTACTGCTGCGGGTTCGATGTCGGCTGCAAGCGCCGGTTGAGGTTGCGCTCGCCCGCACGGCGGCGGTGTGCGTAGGCCAGTGGGTTGCACACCGGCACGAAAGTGACCTGGCCGCGAACGATCTGAATCTCGCCACGCGCGAGTTCGCCGATCACGCGCTCAATGGCCCTGGTGCCGCAGGTCTCGTTGCCATGCACGGCACCGGTGACGATGAGCCTGGGGCCGGGGGCGAAGCCGCGGTACTGGTGCGCTTGCAAGTGAGCGGTGGTGGACTGAGCGTGCATCGGCTCATTCTAGGAACCGCTCGCAGCCATCCCCCGGGGAGGCACCCAGCCCAGCGCCCCGGCACCCCGCGGATGCCGGCAGTCGCATCGGGACGCTTCAGGAGAGTCGGCGGCGCGAAGTGCTGGCCAGCAAGCCCAGGGCGAGCAGGGTCAACGCCAACATCGGCGGTTGCGAAACCACCGCCGCCGGCCCGTCGATGATGCCGCAAACTGCCCCCGTGCCGCACAGACCCACCGGGCCCGGCCCGATCACGAAGCTTGCGCCACCGCCGGCCGCACCGATACCTTCAACGTCCAACACCAGGCCGTCTCCGAGCGGACCGCCATCAAGGTCGTAGACCAGCCCGAACAGATCGGCGAAACCGAAGCCCACGGGCGCGACGATTGCGCCGCCGCTGTACGACATGGTGAAGCCCGACACTTCGCCGTCGAAGGACGACAACTGTCCGTCGATGTTCGTATCGACCCCGGCGAAAGAGCCGGTGACCAAGCCGCCACCAGCCCATCCGCCGACCGAGTATGTCCAGGTTCCGGGTGCACCCGGGGCGACGGCGACCAAGTCGGCCGTGGTGGTGACCGCAGCGTGCAACGGCGCTGCTGCAAAGAGGCCGCAAAGAAGCAATGACGGAAAGAAGCTACGCATGTCAATTCCCTCTTGGCCCGCTCGATGTGCGGGAATAAAGGAACGGAAGCAAGTTCTGCGCCATCGGCGCGAATCCGACGATGCAGCAAGGCCTTGCGGATTGCGTCCCAGAGGGGACTGAAGGCCGCTGTCAAAGGCGTCGACAGCATGGCGGGATCTTCAGGGCTGGCCGATCAGCAGGCCCTCGAGCAACACAAGGCTCCTTGCGCGCGAATCGATTCTCACGCGCACCCCCATCGGCAACGCCCGGTTCGGCGTGCCGTGCCCTGCGGGCCAGCCGCCGAGCACGGGCTTGCCGAGCGGCCGCAGGTAGTGCTCGAGCACCTCGGCCGGCGAGGCTTCGTCGGAGAAGCTGCCGATGACGAACCCCGCCGCCGCGTCCAGCGCGCCCGACAGTCGCAGCTGCAGCAGGTAACGATCGACCTTGTACGGCTCTTCGCTGATGTCTTCGAGGAAGAGGATCGCGCCTTGCATCGGCCAGGCCCAGGGCGTGCCGACCAGCGAGGCCACCAGGCTCAGGTTGCCGCCGATCAGCGGCCCTTCGGCGCTGCCCGCGATGCACCAGCCATCGACCGCATGCGTGGGCTGCAGCGCCTGACCGGCGCACAGGCCCTCGCGCAACAACGTGAACAGCGCTGCCGCATCGTCTTCATGGCCGGCACGCACCAGGTCGGAGGCCGGCATCGGCGCGTGCAGACTCGCCAGGCCGGCGCGGTACAGGCAGGCGTGCAGTGCGGTGATGTCGCTGTAGCCGATGAAGAGCTTCGGGTGGCGCTGCAAGAGGCCGATGTCGATGCGGTCGAGCAGCCGGCCGCTGCCATAGCCGCCGCGCAGGCTGAAGATCATTCGCACCTCGGGGTCGGCGAAGGCTGCGTGCAGGTCGCGCAGGCGCTCGTCGTCCGAGCCGGCGAGAAAGCCCGTGTGGCGCTGACAGCTGGGGAACAACTTTGCGCGCAGGCCGTGGCGAGCGAACAGCGGCTCGATCAGCGCCAGCTGTTCGGGCTCAGCCGGGCCGGCGGCGGCGACGATGCCGACCACATCGCCGTCGCGCAAGGTTCGATAGCTGACCGGCATCACGCCTCCAGCCGCGGCTTCAGCGCCGCGTCGATCGCCGCGCCGAGCGCCGGCAGCCGCCAGGTGGTAGCGCAGCGTTCGTGGGGGGCGTAGCGGCGGCCGAGACTCGTCAACACGGCGATCACGTAGCGGCGCCTGCCCGGCGCTTTGGCATGCACGATGCCGGCGTCGGAGGCGTAGTTGTCCGTGGTGCCGGTCTTGTGTGCGAATTCAACGTCGTCGGGCAGACCCGGCACCCAGCCGGGAACATCGGCGAGCGACTGCGACGACAGGATCTCGTTCAGCTGCTGCGCCGCCATCCAATCGTGCAGGCGCTGCCGGCTGGCCGCGCTCAGCAGCGGCGGGCCGGCGTGCAGCCAGGGCGCCGGCGGCGCCGCGGGATCGAGCAGCCACATCAGCCGCGCGCTGTCCCAGGCCGTCATGTGGATCTTGCCCACCCCCGCGCCCGAGGCGTTGACCCAGCCACCGTCGGGCTTCGTTCCTTGCAGGCGCAGCGTGGGCAGCCCGCAAGCAGCAAGCCGCTGCAGCAATGGCTCGATCATCTTCAGCCGGTGCAGCAGCGCCACCATCGCCGTGGTGGCATCGTTGTCGCTCACGGTGATCATCGCGCTCATCTCGGCCTCGGGCCAAGCGCCGAGGCCGGCATCGATCGCCATGCCCACGCCCACCGCCACCATCATCTTCAACAGCGACGCCGGATAAGGCGCGACGAAACGGTGCGGGCCGCAGCCGAAGAGCGCCGTCCAGTGCATCGCCGACCAGTCGGATTCGGGCAGCCAGGCGATCGAGTTGGATTGCGCGTCGCGCTGGTCGGCGTGGAACAGCACGTTGCTCACCGGGCCGCCCTGCGCGTCGATCGCCGCAACGAACCCGTCGCGGTGCTCGCGCGAGAACAGCACGTTGGCCCACACCGGCGCGCAGCCCGCGGGGAAGGCGGCCACGGCGAGATCGATGCTCGGGAAGTGGCGCAGCGGGCGGCCGGCGTCCCAGGGGTCGATGGTGCTGCCGAAGTCTTGCTCGCGCACGGCGTGCAGCAGGGCCTGCGCGAGCAACTCGTGGGTCATGTCATTCGCTAACTACGTGACAAGCGATCTGCCGACCCGCCACCTCGCGCAGCGCCGGCGCCTCGCTGCGGCACCGCGCCTCGGCCAACGGACAGCGCGTGTGAAACGCACAACCCCCAGGTGGCGACAAAGGGCTCGGCATCTCGCCCTTCAGCAGGATGCGCTCGCGCCGATCGGCGGCGCGGATCGCGGGCGAGGCGCTGAGCAAGGCCCGGGTGTACGGATGCCGCGGCGCACCGAGCACCCGCGCTTTCGCGCCGATCTCCACCACGCTGCCGAAGTACATCACCATCACCTCGTGCGCCACATGTTCCACCACGCCGAGGTTGTGCGAGATGAAGACGTACGCGGCGCCGGTGGCCTGTTGCAGATCCATGAAGAGATTCAGGATTTGCGCCTGGATCGAGACATCCAGCGCCGAGGTCGGCTCGTCGGCGATCACGATCGCGGGCCTCAGCATCATCGCGCGCGCCACCGCCACGCGCTGGCGCTGGCCGCCGCTGAACATGTGCGGGTAGCGCTGCGCATGCTCGGGGCGCAGGCCGACCTGCTGCAGCATGGCCGCGGTGCTTGCGCTGCGCTCGGCGGCAGACAGCGTGGTGTTGATGACCAGCGGCTCGGCCAGCGTGGCGGCGATCGTCTTGCGCGGGTTCAGGGATGCGAACGGGTTCTGGAACACCATCTGCACACGCTTGCGCAGCGCGGCCAGCTGGGCCGCATCGGCTTGCGCCGCATCCACGCCATCGATGCGCAGCGCACCCGAGGTCGGCGGCTCGATCAGCGTGAGCTGGCGCGCCAGCGTGCTCTTGCCGCAGCCCGATTCACCGACCACCGCCAGCGTGCGGCCGGCGTGCAGCGTGAAGCTCACGCCGTTCAAGGCCTTCACCGTGGCCGGCGGGCGGAACAGCCCACCGCCCACGCGGTAGTGCCGCGCCAGCGAGTGGGCTTGCAGCACCGGCTCAGCCATGGCCAGCCACCGTCAGCGGGAAGAAGCAGCGCACGCCGTCGATCAGCGCCGGCCGCTCGGCCGTGCAGCGCGGCTGCGCCTGCGGACAGCGCGGCGCGAGCAGACAGCCACGCGGCCGGTCCCAGCGCCCGGGCACGATGCCGGGCAGCGCGATGAGCCGAAGCGCGCCGCGGTTGTGCTCGGGAATTGCCGCCAGCAGCGCTGCGGTGTAGGGGTGGCGCGGTGCGTCGAAGAGCGTGTCCACCGTGGCCACCTCGACCACTTGCCCGGCGTACATCACGAGCACGCGCCGCGCCATTTCGGCCACCACCGCCAGGTCGTGCGTGATCAGCACGAGGCTCATGCCGCGCTCTGATTGCAGCTTCGTCAGCAGCGCCATCACCTGCGCCTGGATGGTCACGTCCAGCGCCGTGGTCGGCTCGTCGGCGATCAGCAGGCGTGGCTCGCAGGCGATCGCCATCGCGATCATCACGCGCTGGTTCATGCCGCCCGACAGCTGGTGCGGGTAGGCCTGGGCGCGGCGCTTTGCATCGGGGATCTCGACCCGATCGAGCAGCTCGAGCATGCGCGCGTCAAGCGCCGCGCCGCGCAAGCCCAGGTGCAGGCGCAGCGGCTCGCGGATCTGATTGCCGACGGTGTACGACGGGTTGAGTGCGTTCAGCGCGTCCTGGAACACCATCGCGATATCGCGGCCGATGATGCGGCGGCGCGCCGCGGGCGGCATCGCCAGCAGGTCCTGTCGATCGAACTGCATCAGGTCGGCCGTTACTGTGCCGGGCGCATCGATGAGCCCCATCAGCGCCAGCATCGCCACCGACTTGCCCGAGCCCGATTCGCCGACGATGCTCAAGCGCTCCCCGGCGCCGACATCGAGATCCACGCCATCGACCGCAGGGAAACCGCCGAAATCGACGCGCAGGTTCTTGATCGACAGCAATGCGCTCATGACGCCTGCCGCAGCTTCGGATCGAGCGCATCACGCAGCCCGTCGCCCATCAGGTTGATGGCCAGCACGCTGATCAGGATCGTCAGCCCCGGCAGCGTCACCGTCCACGGCGCGCGCTCGATGTAGTCGCGAGCGGCCGAAAGCATGCTGCCCCACTCGGGCGTGGGCGGCTGCACACCCAGGCCGAGGAAGCCGAGCGCGGCGGTTTCCAGGATCGCCGACGAAAACGACAGCGTCGCGTTGACGATGATCGGTGCCAGGCAATTCGGCAGCACCGACCAGGTCATCAGCCGCAGCGTGCCCGCACCGGCCACGCGGCTGGCCGTGACGTGGTCGCGCTCGATTTCGGCCAGTGCCGACGCGCGTGCCAGCCGCACATAGCCGGGCAGCGCGCCCACCGCGATGGCGATGACGGTGTTGAAGAGCCCGGGCCCGAGGATCGTGATGACGCAGATCGCCAGCAGCAGCCCGGGCAACGCAAGCAGGATGTCGACCACGCGCATGATCAGCGGCGACGCCCAGCGCGGGTAGAAGGCAGCGACGAGGCCCAGCGCCACGCCGGGCAGCAGCGCCAGCAGCACCGAGAAGCTGCCGATCAAGAGCGAGATGCGCGCGCCGTGCAAGAGGCGCGACAGCATGCAGCGGCCGAGTTCGTCGGTGCCCAGCGGAAATCGCGCCAGTCCGTCAGCGGCCCACCAGGGAGGCGTGAGCATGTGCTCGCGAAACTGTTGCACCGGATCGTGCGGCGCGATCCACGGTGCCAGCAGCGCAGCCAGCACGATCAGCGCGAAGACCCCGAACGCGATCGTCGCGCCGCGATTGGCGGTGAACGCCCGCACGAACTCGCGCGCAGGCGATGGCGGCTCCAGCACAGCCGCTTCAGCGTGCATGGCGGATCCTCGGGTTGAGCACACCGTACAGCACATCGACGATCAGGTTGACGACGATGAAGATCGACGCCGAGATCAGGATCGCCGCCTGCACCACCGGGTAGTCGCGCCGCGCGATCGCGTCGATCAGCCACTTGCCGATGCCCGGCCACGAGAAGATCGTCTCGGTGAGCACGGCGCCGCCGAGCAGGCTGCCGATCTGCAGACCGAGCACCGTCACCACCGGGATCAGCGCATTGCGCAGGCCGTGCACGACCACCACGCGCGCCGGCGACAGACCTTTGGCACGCGCGGTGCGCATGTAGTCCTCGCGCAGCACTTCGAGCATCGCCGAGCGTGTCATGCGCGCCACCACCGCCATCGGGATCGTGCCCAGCACCACCGCGGGCAGGATCAGGTGCAGCACGGCGGAGACGAACGAGCCGGCTTCGTCGCAGAGCAGCGTGTCGATCAGCATCAGCCCGGTGACCACCGGCACGTCGTATTCGATGCCCACGCGTCCCGAGACCGGCGTCCATTCGAGCCCGACCGAAAACGCCATGATCAGGATCAGCCCCCACCAGAACACCGGCATCGAGTTGCCGAGGGTGGCCAGCGCCATCACGCACTGGTCGATCCAGCGCCCGCGCCGCAGCGCGGCGATCACGCCCAGAGTGAGGCCGACCGCCAGCGCGAGCAGCAACGCCGCCAGTGCCAGCTCGATGGTGGCCGGGAACAGCGCGACGAATTCGGCGGCCACCGGCTCGCGCGTGACCAGCGATTGGCCCAGGTCACCCTGCAGCAATCCGCCGACGTAGCGCAGGTACTGCACCGCTAACGGTTGATCCAACCCGAGCTGCGACATCAGCCGCGCTCGTGCCGCTTCGTCGATGCGGCGCTCGCCCACCATCACCTCGATCGGGTCGCCGGGCACCAGACGGATCAGCGCGAAGGCGACCAGCGTGACCCCGAGGAAGGTCGGGATCAGGGTGGCGAGTTTCTTCAGGAGGAAGGTGAACACATCGGCCAGGCCTGGGGAGCCAGGCCGGTGCCGCGGCGCGAAGCGTCAGAAGTCGTAGCGGGCCGACAGCGCCAGCGTGCGCCCGCGCGGGTCGGCCACGCGCGGATCCCAGCCGGCGCCGATCACGTTGTCGACGTTGTGCCAAGTGAAGGACGGGTCGCGGTCGAACACGTTGAGCAGGCTCGCGGTGATCGACAGGCCTTTCACGCCGGTCCAGGTGGTGGACAGGTTGGTCGTCGTGTAGCTGGCCACCTTGCGCTCGAACGGCGCGTTGACCGTGTAAGCCGAGCGGTTCTCGTCGTTGTAGCTGGAGCGGTAGCTGATGAACATGGTCGTGCTCCAAACACCGTGCTTGTAGTTGAGGGTCACCGACCCTTTCCACGGCAGGTACAGCGTCGTGTTGCTCCACTGGCCGACGAATTCCTGCAGCGGCGCCGTGTCGATCAAACGCTCCTGGTGGCTCAGCATCTTGGTCGCCGTCACGTCGGTCTTCAGACGCCCGCCCGCCAGCGGCATCGAGTGGCTGGCCGAGAAGTCGATGCCCTCGGTGATGCTCTCCGCAGCGTTGACCCAGCCGGCCTGGATGTAGTCGACGTTGCCGCTCGCGTCGCGTATGAAGTTGCCCTTGAACAGACCGTAGTTGGTGATCATGAACGCCGGCGAGAGTTGGCGGATGCGGTCGTCCATACGCACCTTCCACCAGTCGGCCTGCAGCGTCAGGCTGGGCAGCGGCTGGAAAGCCAGGCCGAAGGAGTACTGCTTGGATTCCTCGGGCTTCAGAGTCGGGTTGCCGCCCTGGCGGTAAGGCAGGCTGACGCGGCCGCACTGGGTCGGGTCGGCCGGACATTTTTCGGGGTCGTTGAACTGTCCAGTCAGGTTGAGCGTCACCGTGCCCAGGTACAGCTGCTGCGGCGTGGGCGCGCGGAAGCCCGTGCCGGCCGAGCCGCGCAGCAGCACCTCCTTCGACGGCGTGAACTTGAAGGCGACCTTCGGGTTGGTGCTGCCGCCCACCCCCTCGTACTCGTCGTGGCGCACCGCCAGTTGCACCAGCAGGCTCTGGGTAACCGGCACCATCAGTTCGCCAAACACCGCCTTGACGTCGCGCGAACGCTCGGGCGACGTGGAGTTGCCGGCGCAGCCCATCACCGAGTTGGGCAGCGCGACGTTCGCCGCCGCGAAGGTGCTCACGCAGTTGTGGTTGGGCGTGCCCGAGAAGACATAGGACTCCTTGCGGATGTCGGTGCCGACCGCGAAGTCCATGGCGCCACCCGGCAGCTTGAACAGCTCGCCGGAGATCGTGGCATCGAACTGGGTCACGCTCGTCTCGCCACTGGACAGCAGGCCGTTGACTTTGGTCGAGGCGATCAGGTCCTTGGCCGCCTGCGTCTGTTGCTGGCCGGGCAGCAGAAAGGGGTTGATGATGCCGCTGGCCAGCGCTGCCACCAGCTTGCCGGAGTCGGCATAGCCGTCGATCATGAACGACTCGCTCTTGGCCTTGCCGTGCGAGAGGCCCACCTTGTAGTTGTAGTTGCCGATCTCGCCATCGGCCCCGGCCGCGATGCGCTGGTTTTCCGCGGTGTACTTGTAGGTGCGGTAGCCCCAGTCCCACATGCGCATGCGGTAGGCGATCGGCAGGGTCGGGTTGAACTGCGTCGCTCCCACCAGTTGCTGCATGTTCAGGTAGTAGGGCCCATTCACCGGGTAGTTCGTCACCGCGTTGGCGGTGGTGCTGAACTGAAACGGCGTGAGTTCGCCCTCGAGCTCGTGTTTGGAACCGGTGAACTCGACGAAGGCTTCGTGCGACTGGCCGAAGCGCATCGTGCCGCGCGCCACGACGTTGACCGCGTCGCGCGGCGGTATCAGCATGAACTGGCGGCCGTAGTCGGTGACGCAACGGTAGCGGCTGTTGGCATTGGTGTAGCCGAAACGGTCCCACAGCGTGATGTTGGGCGCCATCGCAGCGCCGAAGGGCTGCTGGTCGCACTGGTTTCGGATGGCCAGCAGGTTCAGGGTGGTGTAGCGCGTGGCATCCCCGGTGCCGACCACCGTGCCCGCGGTGGCCAGCGCCGTGCCGGCGGATGCAATGATGTTGGCGTGCGGCGCGCTGGTGGTGTCGGGCGAGAGCCCGCGCTCGGGCTGGAAGCCGCTGGCCCAGGGGCGGTCGATGCCGCGCAGGATGTCGTTCTTGTCCAGCGTGACGCTGGCCATCAGGTTGAAACCTTCCCTCTCCAGCGAGCCCCAGCCCGCAGTGGCGTACAGGCGGCGCGTGGTGCCGCCGCCGTCCGCGGTCGGTTGGCTGTAGCCGCCGCCGAGGGTGAAGCCCTGCACCTCCTTGCTGAGGATGAAGTTGATCACGCCGCCGATGGCGTCGGTGCCGTAGATGGCGCTGGCCCCGTCGCGCAGGACCTCCACCCTGGACAGTACCGACCAGGGGATGGCCGAGAGGTCCACCGAGGCACCGCTGGTGCCGTGCGTTGACAGCCGGCGACCGTTGAGCAGCACCAGCGTGCCGGTCGGGCCCAGGCCGCGCAGGTTGGCAAATGAGCCGCCGCCGGTGAGGCGGTCCTGGTCGGGCCCGAAGACCGTGTTGCTGGACGTCGGATTGTTGACGCCGTCGACATTGGCGCTGAGCGAGTTGACCAGCTGCTCGGCGTTGATGATGCCGGCCTGCCGCAACTCTTCGGCAGTGATCACCTGCACCGGCAGCGCGCTCTCGTCGGCCAGGCGCTTGATGCTGGAACCGGTGATCTCCACCCTTTGCGTCGTCTGTGCCAGCGCGGAAGTGGCCAGGCCGGCCAGCAACAGGCAATGGGCAAGGGTTCTCAGCATCATGGTTGTCCTTGTGGAGGTGGCCTGCCGCTTGACTTCGGCCGACCGTTGGCAGATCGCGTCATGTGAATATCGCAGGCGCTTTGACGGAGTGTTGCGCCGCCGCACCGGCGCAGTCATCCGTGAAAACCAATGCTGTGTTGCCCAATCGACAGTGCCAGCGCTCATTGCCGATGCTGCGCATACCAGGAGGCGTGCCGTGAGCCACCGCTGGCGCCGCAGGCGCAGGTAGCATCCGGCGCGATCTTGACCACCGACACCCGCATCGCCCCCTGGCGCTGGATCCCCACCCTCTACTTCGGCCAGGGCATCCCCTACGTCGTCGTGATGACGCTGTCGGTGGTGATGTACAAAAACCTGGGCGTCGGCAACACCGAGATCGCGCTGTACACCAGCTGGCTCTACCTGCCCTGGGTCATCAAGCCGCTGTGGAGCCCGCTGGTGGACCTGCTCGGCACCAAGCGGCGCTGGATCGTGCTGCTGCAGTTCGCCATCGGCGCGGCGCTGGCGATGGTGGCTCTCACCTTGCCGGGGCCCGACTACTTCCGCATGACGCTGGCGATGTTCTGGTTGATGGCTTTCGCCAGCGCCACGCACGACATCGCCGCCGATGGCTTCTACATGCTCAGCCTGGTGGAGAAGAGCCAGGCCGCCTTTGTCGGCGTGCGCAGCACCTTCTACCGACTGGCCAACATCGCCGGGCAAGGCGGGCTGGTCTACCTGGCGGGCGTGCTCACCGATCGGCTCGGCCAACCCGCACAGGCCTGGGTGATCGTGTTCGGGGTGCTGGCGGTGTCGTTCGGGCTGCTCGGCGCCTGGCATGCGTGGGCCTTGCCGCGGCCGGCGATCGACCGGCCGGCGCCGCGCTCGGGGCAGTGGTGGAGCGACTTCGCGACCGTCTTCGCGGCCTTTTTCCGTCAGGCCGATGTCTTGCGCGTGCTGGCTTTCCTGCTGCTGTATCGCTTTGCCGAGGCGCAGCTGCTCAAGCTCGTCACGCCTTTCATGCTCGACCCGATCAGCGCCGGCGGCCTGGGCCTGAAGACGCAGGACGTGGGCATCGCCTACGGCACGGTGGGCGTGAGCGCGCTGACCATCGGCGGCCTGCTCGGCGGCTGGGTCATCGCGCGCCTCGGCCTGAAGCGCACGCTGTGGCCGCTGATCGTGTGCATGCACCTGCCCAACACCGTCTTTGTCGCGCTGGCGATGGCCCAGCCGCAAAGCCTGTGGACCGTCAGCGCCGCGGTGGCGGTGGAGCAATTCGGCTACGGCTTCGGCTTCACCGCCTACATGGTCTACATGCTGATGGTGGCCAGCGGCCCCGGCGGCAAGAACCCGCACAAGACCGCGCACTACGCGCTGTGCACCGGTTTCATGGCGCTGGGAATGATGCTGCCGGGCATGTGGGCCGGCTGGCTGCAGCAGCAGCTCGGCTACACGAACTTCTTCGTCTGGGTCTGCATCGCGACAATCCCGTCGTTCGCGGCGGCGGCCTTCATCCGCATCGACACCGGCTTTGGACAGCGCGAAGCACCTTGACACCTTGGCAGGCCGCTCATCCCACGATGTTGGGATGACCCGCGCCGGCCGCGGCCTCTATGGTCGGGTGATGGCGGACCCGCGCTCCAACGTCACCCCCTTGCACGCCTCGCCGCGGCTGCTGTCGTGGGTAGCCGCGATGGCCGAGGCGCTGACCTTGCCGCTGCTGCTGATTCGCCCCGACGGCGCGCTGCTCAACGCGAACATGGCCGGCCTGCGCGAGACCAAGCGCGCGCAGTGGCTGGTGCAGGAGGATGAACGCATCGTGCCCGCCGACGCAGCGCGCCGCGACGAATGGGCGGCCGCCTTGCGGCGCGCAGCGCACGAACCGCGGCGCACCGAATGGCAGCTCGACGCGCAGCACCTGATCGTCATCGCCCCGGTGGTCGGCGAGCGTGGCGTGCCGATGTTGATGCTGGTGCTGCCCGCCGAAGCGGCGATGGACGAGGCCTGCCGGCTGTTCGCCTACCAATACGGCCTCTCGGCGGGCGAACTGGCCGTGGTCTACGCGCTGTGCCAGGGCCACACGCCGCGCCAGATCGCCGCGCGGCGCGGCGTGCGCCTGTCCACGGTGCGCACGCAGCTGGCGCGGGTGAAGAAGAAGTGCGGCGAAGACCTGCTGGGCACTCTCGTGCCGCGCATCCAGAGGCTGCCGCCGGTGGAGGTGCCGAGGTAAATAGTTCACCGAACGGCTGCGAAACCCTTCCCGCACAAGCGGCTCGCCCCTCCCTAACGTCAGGGCCGCTGAGTCCCCCATCGGGGGCACCGGTTCAAACAGGGGAGCGCATCATGTTCGATTCACGACTCGTCGATTCCGCTTCAGCACCGCAGGCCGCGGCAGGCCAGGCCCTCGCAGCGCGCTGCCTGGCGCTGACATTGGACGAAATCGACTACGGCGTGCTGCTGCTCGCCGACGACGGCCAGGTGCTGCACGCCAACCACATGGCGCGCAGCGAGCTCGACGCAGGCCACCCGCTGCAGCTGCTGGGCCGCGAGCTGCGCGCGCGCCACCCGCACGACGTGCTGCGGCTGCATGAGGCGCTGGCCGGTGCGCAGCGCGGGTTGCGCAAGCTGCTCACGCTGGGCGAAGCGGCGCATGGCGTCAGCGTGGCGGTGATCCCACTGCCGCGCGCGGCGCAGGACGACAGCCATCCGACACTGGTGGTGCTGGGCAAGCGCCATGTCTGCGGGCGCCTGGCGGTGCAGTGGTTCGCGCGCGACCACGCCCTGACGCCGGCCGAATCGCGCGTGCTCGAAGCCTTGTGCGACGGGAGGGAGCCGCGCGAGATCGCCGATGGCTTCCACGTCGGTCTGTCCACCGTGCGCACGCAGATCGGCAGCATCCGCGCCAAGACCGGCGCCGACAGCATCCGCGAACTGGTGCGCCAGGTGTCGGTGCTGCCGCCGATGG
Organism: Rubrivivax sp.; assembly: GCA_031400795.1. Taxonomy (GTDB): domain Bacteria; phylum Pseudomonadota; class Gammaproteobacteria; order Burkholderiales; family Burkholderiaceae_C; genus Rubrivivax. The sequence continues at coordinate 19,014 of JANNQO010000046.1, forward strand.
TGGGCACACTGCGCATGGCGGCTTGAACGGCGGGGGTCGGCGGGGCGACAGCGGGCGGGCCGCTACGATGCGGCGATGCCGCGCCAAGCCGCCCCGCCGTCGCCGGAACCGCCCGGCCCCTTCAGCGGCGCACTGCTCGCGCTCGTCGAGCGCGGCGAGCGCAGGCGCTACACCAAGGGCACGCTGCTGATCCAGGAAGGCGATACGGGCGACACGCTGTACGCGATCATCAGCGGGCGTTTGCGGGCTTACAGCGTGAACGCGAACAACGGCCGCGAGATCACCTACGGCACGTACGGCGCCGGCGAGTACCTCGGCGAGATGAGCCTGGACGGTGGGCCGCGCTCGGCCAGCGTGATCACGCTGGAGCCGAGCGTGTGCGTGGTCATCACGCGGCCGACGCTGGAGCGCTTCATCGCCGAGCACCCGGGCTTTGCGTTCGACCTGCTCGCCAAGGTCATCCGCCGCGCGCGGGCGGCCACGCTGACGGCGCGGCAGTTGGCGCTGAACGATGTGTATGGGCGGTTGAAGTTGTTGTTGGAGGCGTTGGCGGTGCCCGCCGCAGACGGTACGCGCGTGGTCGCCGAGCGGCTGACGCACCAGGAGATCGCGAACCGGATCGGGTGTACGCGGGAGATGGTGAGTCGGGTGATGAAGGATCTTGAGACGGGAGGGCACGTCCGCGCGCAGGGCCCGTCATTGCGGATCGGCCCATCCTTGCCCGCACGCTGGTAGCGCCATTGCGGTTCGAGGTTCGTTACTCCCTCTTCTGCGCCGCCGGCAACCGCGCCGGCGCCCCGAAGCTGCGTCCCGGCTTGGCTGCCCGCTCGAACACCGGCACCACGTCGGCGAGGCGCCCCTGGATATCCTTGATGCGCTGCGGCCCCGAGGGGTGGGTGGAGAGCATCTCCGGTGGCGCACCCCCGCCGGCGCCGCTCATCTTCTCCCAAAGCGATACGCCTTTGCGCGGGTCGTACCCGGCGCGTGCGGCCATCAACAGACCGAGCCGGTCGGCCTCGGTCTCGTCGTCGCGGCTGAACTTCAGCGACGCCAGCTGGGCCCCGAGCTGCGCCCCGATGTCGCCCAGCTGTCCCAGGCCGAGCAGCGCCGCGCCCAGGCGCAGCACGCCGGTGGTGACGGTGTTCTTGCCCATCTGCTCGCGCGCATGCTCCAGCAGCGCGTGCGCGGCTTCGTGGCCCATGATCATCGCCACTTCGTCGTCGTCGAGCTGCAACTCGGAGAGGATGCCGAAATAGAAGGCGATCTTGCCGCCGGGCATGCAGAACGCGTTGATGCTGCGCTGGCCGATCAGGTTGACTTCCCAGCGCCAGCTGCGCGCGCGCTCGTTGCACTCGGGCGCGAACGGGATGATGCGTTCGGCGATGAAGCGCAGGCGCTGCAGCTGCGGGTGCTCGCCGGGCGCGAGCGCGCGGTCGCTGCTGGCCTTTTGCAGCATCTGCCGGTACTGCTGGCCGGCGGCTTGCTCCACCTGGTCGGCCGAGACGGCCTTGGTGAAACCCGAGCGTTTGCACTCGGGGATCTGCGCCGCGGCCGGCAGCGCCGCGCCCAGCCCGGCAGCGAGCAGCGCGCCGCTGAACAGCCGCCGCGAATGCCGGCTGCAGCCACATGCCGATGCCCACCGGGCGGGGTCTCGATCCATGCTCTCTCCAACGCGCCGCAGCAGCCGCGGCATCGATCCTCGGCAGAGGATACCCGCAGCTACGAACGGGCCGCCGGGTCCAGCTCCAGCGCGCGCACCGGCGCGCGCAGCCACCACAGCATCACCAGCGCCGGCGCCGCGAGCACGGTGCTGATGATGAAAAACGTCGGCCAGCCGATGCTTTCGGCGAGCACGCCCGCGAGCGGCCCGACCCACACCCGTCCGACCGACGCGAACGCCGACAACAGCGCGAACTGCGTGGCGGTGAAGCGCTGGTTGCACAGGCTCATCAGAAAGGCCAGGAAGGCCGCCGTGCCCATGCCGCCGGAAAGGTTCTCGAACGCCACCACGGCGAGCAGGCCGCCATCCACCGGCGCCGCTTGCGCGAGCTGCACGAAGCCCCAATCGAAGGCCGGGATGGTGAGCCCCGGCAGCATGCCTTTGCCGCCGCTGGCCAGCCACCAGAAGCCGAGGTTGCTCACCAGTTGCAGCACGCCGAAGCCCATCAACGCGCGCCACAGGCCGATCTTCAGCATCAACAAGCCGCCGAACAACGCGCCGGCGATGGTCAGCCACAGGCCGATGACCTTGTTCACCACGCCCACCTCGGCCGAGCTGTAGGCCATGGTCTTGAGCAGGAAGGGCGTCAGCAGCGAGCCCGCGAACGCGTCGCCGAGCTTGTAGAGCACGATGAAGAGCAAAAAGGCCGCCGCGCCGCGCTGGCTGAAGTAGCTGGACAGGCCCGACAGCAGCGTCTGGAATCGCGCCGCCCGCGCCGCCCAGGCGGCCAGCGGCAGCGTGAGCGCGATGCCCAGCAGCAGCGTGTGCAGGTCGACCCAACGCCGTTGCAGCGCGGGCGCGAGTGTGCTGCCTTCGAGCCACGGAGCGAGCACGCGGCCGGCGATGGCACCGCCGAAACGATCGGTGAGCAGATAGCCGGCGGCCACCGCGGCGAGCACCGCGGCGAAACCGAACAAGTCCTGCCGCGCGACGCTGGTTTTCGTCGCGGGCATCGCCAGGCGCGGCAGCAAAAGGGCCGAGAGCAGCGCTGCGCCGACCATGATCCAGGCCATCAGCCGGTACACCTCGGGCCAGCTCCAGCCGCCGCCCTGGTTGGCGTCGGTCCAGATCAGCGCCACGCCACCGGAGAGGATCATCGCCAGCCGATAGCCCATCACGTTCAGCGAAGCGCCCATGCCGCGCTCGGCTGCGGGCAGCAGATCGGTGCGGTAGGCGTCGATGACGATGTCCTGCGAAGCCGACAGGAAAGCCACCGTGACGGCCATCAGCGCGAAAGCGCGGGTCGCGCCGGTGGGTGAAATGGCCGACAGCAGCAGCAGCGCGCCGGCCAGCAGCAACTGCGTGAGCACCAGCCAGCCGCGCCGCCGCCCGAGCCAGGGCAGCTCGAAGCGGTCCATCAGCGGCGCCCACAGGAACTTGAAGGTGTAGGGTAGGCCGACCAGGCTCAGAAAGCCGATTGCCGCGATGTCCAGACCGGCGGTGATGAGCCAGGCCTGCATCGCCTGGCCGGTGAGCGCCAGCGGCAGCCCGGAGGCAAAACCGAGCAGGGCGACGATGAGGAGGCGCCACAGGCCGGCTACCGGAAAGCCGGCCAAGGGAATCATCGATCAAATTCTAGGCGCGCAACTTCATCGCCCCAGGGGCGGTGTCCGAGCCGATCGCCGCGCTCTGGCTTAACCTGCTGCGTCAGTTCAGCGCCGCCGACATCGGCCGCTGGGCCGTCATCAGCTTGGTGAGGATGCCGGCCTCTTCGGAGAGCGTGAACGCGTAGGGGTACAGCGAGCGCTCGGTGGCAGCGCGCTCGGGCTGGCCGGCGAATTCGCCGATCTGCGCCATGATGTAGTCGAAGTCGATCGACAGCAGCACCGCCGGCGCGTTGACGCTGCGGTTCAGCCGCGGCTCGCCGACGATCCGCGCGCCGAGCATGCGCTCGTAGTAGCGCACATGGCGCGGGTTGACTTCCATCACCAGCGTGTCGTAGCCGCGGATGCGGTGCGCGACGATGTAGGCGACGTGGAACAGCGCCGCCAGCACGCGCTTGGTGCCCGAGATGGGGTCGATAGCGAGCTTGGTGAACTCGACAATGCGCCGGCCGCCGGCGCGCATTTCGGTCAGCTGGTCGCGGAACACGTCTTCGCTGGCCAGGCCTTCGGGGCCGTCCAGGCCGATGGTGATGGTGCCGATCGTCACGCCGTCTTCGCAGGCGGTGAGCGTGATGCGGTTGGAGGTCTGGTCGCTGGGCAGACTCACGGTCTGATAGCCGCGCCAGGCGTAGCGCGCACGCAACAACAAATTTGCCGAACTGCGGCGAACGAATGAATCGGCCGACTTGATCTTGAACTGCCGCCGCAGCGGATCGCCTTCGGGCAGCAGGTCGATGCGCGGCTGCTCGACAAGCATCGATGCCGCCCGGTGTCGCGGCTCCAGTGGCGCCGCGATGATGGTGTTGGTAATCATCAGAGTTCTCTCAGTGACTGAACAGTCACCGTAGCCCGGCGCAGTTCAAACTAGGGGGGAGTCTCACCGAGCGTAGAGACGGCAGGTGTATCCATAGATTACGAACCCCCCCCATTCGAGGGGTCCGAGATACAGCCCCGGGGGAAAGTTGTAAGGCCATGTAGCCATCGTGCAATCGTTCCCGAAACCCAGCCGAGGTTGAGTCCGTGAATCGCTTAGGGGATGCTTAGACCGATGAGGGGGCCAGATCGAGTGCTTTCCAGCGATCGGTCGCAAACGGGTGGCGGAAGTAGTTCAGCACGTGCGGCTGGGTCAGGTTCACCACCACCGCGTGGTAGTGCGGGATGTAGGGCATGTAGGAGAACAAATGGCGGTTGGCCTCGCGCACCAGCTTGAGCCGGTCGGTGCCGTCGGGCAAGGCGCGCTGGCGTTCGTACAGGCGGTCATAGGCGGGCAGCTTGAAGCGCGCGTCGTTGGCCTGGTCGGCGTTGGGGCCGTAAGCCAGGCCGAGCGAAAAATCGGCGTCGGGCGAAGGCATGGACCAGCCGAAGCCCCACATCATCAATTGCCCGGCCAGGCTGCGTTTGATGAGTTCGCCGAACGGCGCGAACTCGGCCTCCAGGCGCAGCCCGATCGCCTGCATCTGCTTCTGCCAGACCTCGGCGATGCGCCGCGAGCGCTGGCTGGGCGCGAAGGCGCGCCTGAGCACAATCGGCTTGCCGTCGGGCGTCTTGCGCCAGCCGCCGTTGTCACGCTCGGTGTAGCCCCAGGTGTCGAGCAGCGCGTTGGCGCGCGCCACCTGTCCGCTGCCCGTGCCGCTGAGCAGGCCGGGGTCGTAGCCGTAGCAGTGCGGCGCCACCAGGCTGTGCGCGGCGACATGGGCGTCGCCATGCGCGTGGCGGTTCTCCAAAGCGTTGTCGTAGGCCAGCGCGATGGCGCGGCGCAGCGCCACCTGCTCGGCGCGGTAGCCGCCGACGATCGTATCGTCGCAATTGAAGAAGGTGAAGAAGACCGACGGCGTGAGGTCGCGCCGCGCACGCACGCCACGCTTGGCGAGGTACGGCGCCAGCTGGCCGTTCGGCATGGCCAGCGGCGAGAAATCGCTGGGCAGCGTGAGCAGATCGAGTTCACCGCGCAGGAAGGCCAGCCAGCGCGGCTGCGATTCTTCGATGATCGCGATCTCGATGCGGTCCAGGAAAGGCAGCCGCTGGCCATTCAGCCGTGCCGCCAGGGCCACCAGGTCGGTCTGATCGGGCGGTGGCTCGCCGTGGTAGCGCAGCTCGCGAAAGCGCGGGTTGCGCTCGAGCACGATGCGCGAACCACGCCGCCACTGCGCGAGCCGAAACGGCCCGGTGCCCACCGGGTGCGCGAGGATGTCGTCGCCATAGGCCTGCACCACCTCGCGCGCCACCGCGCCAGCCAGGCCGGCCTGCGCGAAGACATAGGGCAGGCGCGGCTGCGGTTCGGTGGTGCGCACTTCGAAGCGGTAGCGGTCCAGCGCGCGCAGCCCTTCGATGGGCGTGTCGTAGTCGAAAGGCGCCTTGTCCTTCAGCGCGCGCCGGCGCAGCGCCGCCAGCCCGAGCAGGCCGGCGTTTTCGAAGTGATAAACGTGTTCGCTCTTCAGCGCCGGATCGGCGTAGCGCTTGATCGAATAGACATAGTCGGCGGCCACCAGCTCGCGCGGCTGGCCCCGAAAGGCCGGATCGTCGGCGAACAGCGTGCCGGGCTTCAGCGTGAAGACGAAGCGCCGCGCGCCGTCGAGCATCTCGGGCAACGCGGCTGCCGTCAGCGGCACCAGCCGGGGCGGATTGGCCAGCGGGTCGTAGGTCAGCGGCGCTTCGAAGATGTGCGCGTTGACCTGGGCCGACGAGTTGTCGGAGATTCGCGGCGGGTCGAAGCCGGTCTCGGCGAAGTCGAAGGCGGTGCGCAGTGTCTTCGTTGCGACCGCCGCTAGCGGCTCGACAGACCAGGGCGCGAGCGCCCCGGCCAGCAGCAGCTCACGCCGCCGGCAACAAGGACCCATCGATGTCCAGGTACTGCCAGTAGTCCTGCCAGAACAGCGGGCGGCGAAAACCGATCACCCAGGGCATGGCCAAGTCGGTGACGATGCGGTGCACGTGCATCTTGTAAGGCATCCAGGCCGCGGCGATGCGGCGCGCTTCGCCGAACAGCACGCGGCGCTCGGGCGAGTCGGGCATCTCGCTGAGCTTGTCGTAGACCTCGTCCATTCGCGCATTCCTGAAACGCGCGATGTTCTGTCCGCCGGCCTGCTTGCTGTGGAACTTCTGCAGGCCGCCTTGCCCGTCGCCCTCGGCCGACAGCCCACCGACGCCCCACATCATGAACTTGCCCGAGCGCGCCGCCTTCAGGTTCTCGGGCCACTTCTGCGGGATGAACTCGATCTTCACGCCGAGCGCCTTCATGTCGCGCCGCCACAGGTCGTCGAGCTGGCGTTGCAGCGCGTCGGGCTGCGTGTTCTTCTTCAGCACCAGCGGCGAACCGTCAGGCATCTCGCGCCAGCCGTCACCGTCGCGGTCGACGTAGCCGAACATGTCGAGCAGCGCTTTCGCGCGCGGCAGGTCATGGTCGCTCATCTCGCTCTTGAAAGCGGGGTCGTAGGCCCAGGTGTTCGGCACCACTGGAGACTGCGCGGGAATGGCCTGCCCCCTGCGCACGCGGCGGATCTCGGTTTCGAGGTCGACCGCGAGGGCGATCGCGCGGCGCAGCGCCACCTTCTCGGGCGTGTAGCCGCCAACCACCGGGTCTTCCAGGTTGAACGCGGTGTACGCCTGGTCCAGGCGCACCATGCGGTAGCTCTGCACGCCGCGTTTGGCCAGGTGCGGCGCGAGCTTGCCGCCGGGCATCGCCTGCTCGACGAACTCCGCGGGCACGCCTTCGATCAGGTCGGCCCGGTCTTGCAGGAACGTCAGGTAGCGCGGCTGGGTCTCCTCGACGATCGAGATCTCGACGCGGTCGATCATCGGCAACCGCCGGCCCTTGAGCTTCTTCAGGATCTCCTGGCCCTGCACATCGTCGGGAGCGGGCTCGGCGTCGTAGAGCACCTCGCGGTAGGCCGGGTTGCGCTCCAAGGCGATGAAGGAACTGCGCCGCCATTGCACGAGCTTGAACGGCCCGGTGCCGACCGGATTGGCCATGATCTTGTCGCCGTAGAACTCGACCACCTCGCGCGCCACCGCGCCGATCAGATCGCTGCCGGCCAACGTCGACGAAAAGCGCGGCGACGGCTTGCCGAGCTTGAACTGCACGGTGTAGCGGTCCAGCGCCTTCAGGCCCTCGATCGGCTTGTCGTAGTCGAAGGGCTTCTTGTTCTCCAGCGCTTCCTTGCGCAGCTCGGCCAGGCCCACGAACTCGAAGTCGGCGAAGAATGTCCAGGCCGGGGCCTTCACCGCCGGATCGGCGAAGCGCTTGATCGAATAGGCGTAGTCGGCGGCAATCAGCTCGCGCTTCTGGCCCTTGAACGCCGGGTCGTCGGCGAAGAAGATGCCCGGCTTCACCTTCACGGTCCAGGTCGTGTAGTCCTGCGAGACTTGCGGCATGCCGTCGGCAGTGAGCGGCTTGAGCTTGGCCGGCCGCGCCAGCGGGTCGTAGCGGTACAAGCCTTCGAAGATGTGCGGCGTGACGGTGCGCGAATAGAGGTCGCTCAGCTGCGCCGGGTCGAACCCGGTCTCTGCCGTGGGAAAAGCGTAGCGGAAGACCTTCTTGCCCTGCTGCTCACCGTTGCCTGCGGCGCTCGCGCCGGCCGGCAAGGCGAGCGACGCGCCGAGGGCTAGGGTCTGGCGACGTTGGATCTTCATGGCTGGTTCCCGCGGTTCAATTCGGCATTGTCGATGTCGACGTAGCGGAAGAAACCGCTGACGAAGACGTTGCGGTGGTAGCCCTTCACCCAGGGGTGCGCCATGTCGGTCCAGATGCGGTGGGCATGCACCTTGATCGGCAAGTAGGCCACCGCCAGGCGCTGCGCCTGCGTCATCAGCGCCAGCCGCTCGGGTCCGTTGGGCAACAGCCGCTGGGCTTCGTAGAGCTTGTTGAAAGCGGGCAGGTCGAAGCGCGAATGGTTGGACTGGCCCTTGTTCGGGCCGTAGGCGATCGCCAGGAAGGTGTCGCCGTCGGGATCGCCCGCCGACCAGCCGACGCCCCACATCATCAGCTTGCCGGCGCGCGAACTCTTCAGGTTCTCGGGCCACTTGGCGGGCTTGAACTCGATGCGCACGCCCAAGGCATCCATGTTGCGCTGCCATTGTTCGACCAGTTGCCGGCTTTGCTGGTCCGGCTGGGTGGCGTACTCGAGCAGCAGCGGCTTGCCGTCGGGCAGCTC
>JANNQO010000047.1:0-5415 GCA_031400795.1 Rubrivivax sp.
CTTCGTGAAAAGCGCGTCTTGGCGGCACCGTCGACGCTCTGCAGGTCGCAGCCAACTCCCAAAGTCACCATCCAGCGGAATCAGGTGCCGTGCCGGGCCGGTCATGGGCGAGAAAAATGGTGTTTGAATTTCCTATCCTCCACCACGGTCTCGCCGGCCTTGGCCTCGATGATGTGGTTCAGGCCCACCCAGGCGGTGACGCCGGGCATGCCCACGGCACCCAAAAAGGCCGACAGCGGAACGCGCGATGCATCGACCTTGGCGACCTCACCCACGGTGCCGCCCACCATCACCTCGCCAATGCCGACAGGAGCGACATAGCTCTTGGCGTCGTTCATGCGCATGCGCATGTAGGGGTCCAGGCTCAAGTAGTGCACACGCACCAGCAGGTGGCCTTCGGGCACGGGCGGGGTGTCCACTGTTTCCAGGCGGAAGTGCTCCAGCGCGGCTTCAGCGGCGGGGCGTGCAGCAAGCACGATGCGGTGCTTGATCGTGGTCAGTCCTTGGGCTTGTGTTGCAGAGATTGCGCCTGCCGTTCAGCAGTCGCTTTCACAAAGACGGTCACACCATGACATCGATGGATCTTTCGCCAGGCTGGGCCTGCCCTTGCCCCATATCTTCACCGTTGATCTCATGGCCTGAGCGAAAAGCCATCACCCTGAATCCGTGACGTTGCCGAGTGCCGACGCCGCCAAGTTGTTGATCTGCCTTCGCAGCACACGCCGCGGCCTGCAGCGGCGTGAGCGTGCGGGCCTCGTCCGAAACGCGGTCATTGGCGGCCTCGGCCACGCCGCCTTCGGGCGCTATCTGGCCAGCGGCGAAACCGGCAGGGCCTGGGCCTTGAGGGCGACGCTCGTGGTCGCCGACACCGCCCGCGACGAAGGCCCCAGGGTCACGTCATAGTCGCCTGCGGCCACCGACCAGCCATGCGACTTGGGTTCCCACACCGATAGCAGCCGCCGATCGACTGTCAAGGTGACACTGGTGCTGGCGCCGGGCGCAAGCTCGACCTTGCTGAAGCCGGCCAGCCGCTTGGGCGCCTCCCAGCCGCCTGCCCTGGGCGCGACATAGACCTGCGGCACGGCCTTGCCGGCGCGGGCGCCGGTGTTCTTGACCGAAAAGCTGACCGTCAGCACGCCGTCGACGTCCGACGCCCTCAGGCCCGAAAACTCGAAACTGGTGTAGGACAGGCCGTAGCCGAACGGGAACAGCGGCTGGTGGCCCTGCTTGTCGAACCACTTGTAGCCCACCGCCGCGCCCTCGATGGTGTAGTCGACATCCAACGGGGCATAGGGCGACTTGGGGTCGCCGTCCAGCCTGGGGCGCGGCAACTGCATCACGTCGTTGGGGAAGGTCACGGGCAGGCGGCCCGAGGCGTCGACCTCGCCCGTCAGCACGCGGGCGATGGCCTCGCCGCCATTGGTGCCCGGGTACCAGGCCTGCAGCACGGCGCCGACGTCGGCCAGCCAGGGCATGAGCACCGGGCCGCCGGTCTCGAGCACGACGATGGTCTTGGCGTTGGCCTTGGCGACGGCAGAGATCAAGGCGTCCTGGTTCTTGGGCAGATTCAAGGTCCAGACGTCTTCGGACTCTGTGGTCCATTGGTCGGCGAAGACGATGGCCAGGTCGCTGCCGGCGGCCACCTTGGCGGCGGCCGCCGCGTCGTTGCCGTCATTGAAGGTGACTCTAGCGCCCGGATAGCGCGCCTTCAGCGCCGCCATCGGCGAGGACGGAAAGTAGATCACCGGGCCGGGCCAGGTGGCGGGCTGAAGGCCCTGCACCGCGCGTCCGCCGGCCGGATAGACCTGCGAGGAGCCTCCGCCGGAAAGCACTCCCACATCGGCATGGGCACCGATCACCGCGATGGTCTTGGCGCCCTTGGCCAAGGGCAGCAGGCCGCCTTCGTTCTTCAGCAGGACCATGCCTTCTTCGGCGGCGGCCTGGCTGACCAGCCCGTTGGCCTTCAGGTCGATGGGCGCCATCCTGACCGGGTTGTCCACCGCGCCGCTGGCGAACAGGGCGCGGGTGATGCGGCGGGCCATGTCGTCGAGACGGGCCTCGCTGACGGCGCCGCTCTTCAGGTCGGCCTTCAGCACCGGGCCCAGGAAGTTCTGCTTGTCGAAGGCGTCACCGGCTGACTGCTGGTCCAGGCCCGCATTGACTGCCTTCGCGCCGGAATGCACCGCGCCCCAGTCGGACATCACATAGCCCTTGTAGCCAAAGTCTTTCTTCAGCACGGTGTTCAGCAGCCAGTCGCTTTCGCAGGCATGGACGCCGTTGACGCGGTTGTAGGCGCACATCACCGAGAGCGGGTTTGACTGCTCGATGGCCAACTGGAAGGCCAGCAGGTCGGACATCCGGGCTTCGGCGTCGCCGATGTTGGCGCTCAGCACAAAGCGGCCCGTCTCCTGGTTGTTCAGCGCCAGGTGCTTGATGGTCGAGACGATGCGGTTGGACTGGATGCCCTTGATGTGGGTGGCGACCATGGCCGACGCCAGCAGCGGGTCTTCGCCGCCATACTCGAAGTTGCGGCCATTGCGGGGGTCGCGGACCAGGTTGATGCCGCCCCCCAGCATGACGTTGAAGCCCGAATTGCGGGCCTCCGAACCGATCATCGCGCCGCCCTTGAAGGCCAGTTCGGGGTTCCAGCTGGCGGTGCTGGCCATGCCCGATGGCAAGGCGGTGCGTTCGCGAAACTCCTTGGCGCTACCCTGGGTGGCCACGCCGATGCCAGCGTCGGTTTGCCACTGCGCTGGGATGCCCAGGCGCGGAATGCCGTGCACATAGCCGGCCGAGCCGGGCAAAGAAGCTTCGATGCGCGTGTACTTGGGCTGCATGTCCGCGCCGAAGTAACCGAACACCAGCGCCAGCTTCTCGTCCTGGGTCATCGCCTTGACCACCAGGTCGGCGCGGGTGTCGGCATCCAGCTTGGGGTCCAGCCAGGGCTGGGCGGAGGGCGCGGGGGCTCGTGCGAGGGCTTGAGCCTTGGCGTTCAGCGCCGTGGCGGACGCGCCGATCATCAGCGCCACGGCCAGGCCCGGGAAAATCTGTCGGTTCATGGTTTCTCCTTTGGATGTTGTTGTCTGGACCAAGCCGGTGGATGAGGCGGAGGATATGGCGTTCAACAGCCCCGTTCGAGCAGCTGGGGCGGCCAGGCCCACGGGTCGAGGCTTCGCTTGTGGGCTTGTTTCGGTCGATGGCAGCCCGTCAAGCGCCGATGAACCGCAGCGCGCATTTCGCGACAGGTCAACTGCTGTTCCTAGGATCGACGTGCTCTCATCTGTCACAGACGTCGCGATGCGCGCCATTGCCGCCATGACACCGGTGCTTCGATGCAACGAGGGACGGCGGTGGTGGGCGATGCGCTGCGATCGCAGCGAGCTCTACAGCCGCAACTGGCTGGCGGCATCGAACAGCGACAGGCCGACTGCATCGACCGCGATGCCGATCTCGCTGCCTTCCACCGGCAGCGCAGTGGCCTCGAGGTTGACCGACAGCGAGACGCCGGCCGCGTCGAGCCAGACCACCTGATTCGCGCCCATGGGTTCGACCAGCGAGACCCGGGCCCGCGCTGCGGCACGCGCGTCCGTTGGGGACAGCAGCGACAAGGACTCGGGCCGCACGCCGAGCACGACAGTCTGTCCGTCCGTCGGCGAGGTGGCGAAGCCATAGCCCGACACATCGATGGGCAAGGCTGCCGACTCGAAGACCACCTGGCCGCCCCGCAAGCGCAGCCGTCCCTCGATGAAGTTCATGCTCGGCGAACCCAGGAAGCCGGCCACGAACATGTTGCTCGGCCGCGCATAGATGGCCGCCGGCGTGTCGATCTGCTGGATCTTGCCCTTCTTCATCACCGCGATGCGGCTGGCCAGTGTCATCGCCTCGACCTGGTCGTGCGTGACGTAGACCATGGTCGAGCCGATGTCCTTGTGCAACTGCTTCAGCTCGCGGCGCAGTTCGCCGCGCAGCTTGGCGTCGAGGTTGGACAGCGGCTCGTCGAACAGGAACACCCCGGCGTCGCGCACCAGCGCGCGGCCGATCGCCACGCGCTGGCGCTGGCCGCCCGACAACTGGGCCGGCTTGCGCTGCAGCAACTCGGTGAGGTGCAGCATGTCGGCGGCGCGCGTCACCCGCTTCTCGATCTCGGCCTTGTCGACGCCGCTGATGCGCAGGCCGAAGGACATGTTGCGCTCCACCGTCATGGTCGGGTACAGCGCGTAGCTCTGGAACACCATGCCGATGCCGCGCTTGCTGGGGTCGGCCCAGGTGACGTCGACGCCGCCGATGGCCAGGCTGCCGTCGTGCACGTCGATGAGGCCGGCGATGCTGTGCAGCAGCGTCGACTTGCCACAACCCGAGGGCCCGAGCAGCACCAGGAACTCGCCGTCGGCGACCTCGAGGTTGAGTTTTTCGATGATGTTGATGCCGCCCAGGCGGATGTCGAGGTCGGAGATCTGAACTTGCGCCATGGCTTACCCCTTGACCGCGCCCGCGGCAATGCCGCGCACGAACCAGCGGCCTGAAATGAAATAGATGAACAGCGGCACTGCCGACGTCAAGATCGTGGCCGCCATGTTGACGTTGTAGGCACGCTCGCCCTGGCTGCTGTTGATGATGTTGTTGAGCTGCACCGTCATCGGCAGGTTGTCGCGCCCGGCGAACACCAAGCCCAGGATGAAGTCGTTCCAGATGCCGGTGACCTGCAGGATGACAGCCACCACGATGATCGGCAGCGACATCGGCAGCATCAGCTGCAGGAAGATGCGCCAGAAGCCGCCACCGTCGATGCGCGCCGCCTTGAACAGCTCCTCGGGCACGCTGGCGTAGTAATTGCGGAACAGCAAAGTCATCACCGGCATGCCAAAGATCGTGTGGATGAGCACGATGCCCGCGAGGCTGCCGAACAGGCCCATCGCCGCCAGCGCCTTGACGAGCGGGAAGATCACCACCTGGTAGGGCACGAAGGTGCCCAGCATCAGCACGCCGAACAAGGCGCCGGCCCAGCGCACGCGCCAGAACGACAGCGCGTAGCCGTTCACCGCGCCGATGAAGATCGACAGGATGGTGCTCGGCACGACGATGCGCACCGAGTTCCAGAAGCCGACACTGATGCCTTCGCAGTTGAGCCCCGTGCAGGCGCTGGACCAGGCCTGCGCCCAAGCCTGCACGCTGGGCTGCTGCGGCAGCGCAAAGATGTCGCCCATGCGGATCTCGCTCATCGGCTTGAGCGAGGTGACGACCATCACGTACAGCGGCAGCAGAAAGAACGCGGATGCGCCGAGCAGGAAAGCGTAGATGCCCAGGCGGGCCGGCGTGAAGTGGCGCCGCCAGGCGCTGCGCTGCTGGCGCTCGCGGGCCGCGGCCTGCGCCGAGATCGAGAGGGCCGGGCTCATGCCGCCCTCCCGGCCTTGCGCG
>JANNQO010000048.1:0-6066 GCA_031400795.1 Rubrivivax sp.
CCAACGGCTTCGAACTCGAAACCGAGTGGCGCGCATCGCCGGCGTTCACGGTGGGCGGCTCGCTGAGCCTGCTCGACGCGAAGTACACGAGCTTCCCCGACGTGGCGCTGCCGTTCGGCACCTCGATCCTCGTCGCCGATCCGAGCAGCACCGCGCCGCAGACCGAGAACGGCGTGGTCATCGCGCCCGCCGGCCAGCGGCGCCTGTACGCACCGGGCTACAACTGCCGCGTCGTGCCCGGCACCGGTGGCACGGGCCAGCCCGCGGCGGCCTTCGGCTGCGACCTGTCGGGCAACCGGCTGCCGTACAGCCCCGAGCGCCAGGCCGCGTTGTTCGTGAAGTACGAGATCGGCCTGGGTTCGATGGGCACGCTCACGCCGCTCGTGCTCGTCAACTACTCGAGCGGCTTCTTCGGCCAGCCGACGAATGCCGCGATCGAGAAGCAAGGTGCCTACACCAAGGTCGACCTGAAACTGAACTGGCGCATCAGCGACACGCTGGCCGTGCAGGCCTACGCCGACAACCTCAGCGACAAGCAAACCCTCAACCGCTACGTCTGGGGCGGCGGTGGTGCCTTGCAGGTGAGTGCGGCGCCGCCGCGCATGTTCGGCGTGAAACTCGCGTACAGCAACTTCTAGGATGGCGGCGGACAAGTAGCATCGGTGCGATGAACCCCGAGGATCCCGCACATCGAGAGCTCAGCGCCCCGATCACCGACGCCAACCCGAGCGTGCCGGAGATGCAGGCCCGCGTGGCGCGCTTCGCGACGCTGCAGCCGACCGATGACTACGTCGATGCCGGCATCCCCGGCTGCGAGCGCAGCACCTACCGCGTGATCGGGGCGGCGCCCGGCGCGCCGATCGAAGCCGAACACTTCCACCTGAACCTCGTGCGCTGCGCTCCGGGCCGCCAGGCGCCGCTACACAACCACCTGACGCAGGAGGTGTTCATCCCTCTCTCGGGCATCTGGGAAGTGTTCTGGGGTCCGCTGGGCGAACGTTGCCTGCGCCTCGAGCGTTGGGACGCGATCAGCATCCCGCCCGGCGTCTCGCGCGGCTTTCGAAACGTCGGCGACGACGAGGCCTGGTTGATGGGCATCGCCGGCGGGCGAGATCCGGGCATGATCAACTGGCCGGAGCCGGTGCGCGCTGCCGCGCGCGCCGTCGGCATCGAGCTGCCGGGCGCAGCGGATGTGCCATGATGCATGCGTATGCATCCAACGATCGCTGATCCACTTTCAGGAGACGCATGATCCCCCTGCTCACCACCCACGTCGGCAGCCTGCCGCGCAGCCAACCGGTCGTCGACCAGATCTTCGCGCGCGAGAAGGGCGAGCCGGTCGACGAAGCTGTCTTCGATTCGATCATGGCCGATGCCGTCGACGCCTGCGTGGCGCGCCAGGTGGCCGCGGGCGTCGACATCGTCTGCGACGGCGAGATGAGCAAGATCAGCTACGCCACCTACATCAAGGACCGCTTCACCGGCTTCGACGGCGACAGTCCGCGGCGCACGCCGGCCGATCTGCTCGACTACCCCGGCTTCCTCGACCGCCTGCGCAAGAGTGGCGGCACGCCGACCTATCGGCGCCCTTGCTGCGTGGGGCCGATCGGCGTGAAGACGATGCAGCCGCTGATGAAGGACATCGCGCACGTCAAGGCGGCGGCTGCCAAGCACGGTGCGAAACAGGTCTTCATGAACGCGGCCTCGCCGGGTGTCGTGGCGCTGTTCCAGCCGAACCAGCACTACGCCGGCGATGATGCGTATCTCGAAGCCCTGGCGCTGGCGCTGCGGCATGAGTACCACGCGATCGTCGATGCCGGGCTCGTGCTTCAGCTCGATTCACCCGACCTGGGCCTGGGCCGGCACATGATGTTCAAGGAACTCGACGAAGCGGCCTATCTTGCCCGCATCGAGAAGCATGTCGAGGCGCTGAACTTCGCGCTCGCCGCGATCCCTGCCGGCAAGGTGCGCATGCATGTCTGCTGGGGCAACTACGAAGGCCCGCACCACAAGGACGTGCCGCTCGCCACCATCCTGCCGACCGTGTTGAAGGCCAAACCGCAAGGCCTGCTGTTCGAGACCGCCAATCCGCGCCACGGCCACGAGTGGGTGACGATCCGCGACATGAAGCCGCGGATCCCCGACGACAAGGTGCTGATCCCCGGCGTGCTCGACACCACCACCAACTTCGTCGAACACCCCGAGCTGATCGCGCAGCGGCTGCAGCGCTTCGTCGACATCGTCGGGCGCGAGCGCGTCATCGCCGGCAGCGACTGCGGCTTCGGCACCTTCGCCGGCTTCGGCGCGGTGGACGAAGACATCGTCTACGCCAAGCTGGCTTCGATGCGCGAGGGTGCGGATCGGTGTCCACGGTGACGGCACCCGGTTTCGCACAACCCAACTCGCCTTCGAACCCGCGCATCGCCATCGGCCAATTGCGCATGCATTGGACGATCGAGGCGAACATGGCCTCGATGCTCGACGCGATCGGACTGGCGCAGCGCCGTGGCGCCGGCATCTGCACGTTCCCGGAGTTGGCCGTGACGGGGTTCCACCGCGAGATCGTTGCCTTGGCAAAGCCGGATCTGGTGGCCCCTCAAGTGCGCCGGATCCAGGAGCTCTGCGCGAGCCGAGCGATTGCCGTGGCCGTTGGTGCGCCGACGTTCGGCGACGAGGGCGCGCGGTTCAACAGCCACCTCTTCATCGACGAACGTGGTGAGCTGGTTTCGGAGGTGCGCAAGGCCGGGCTCACAGCCCCCGAGGCCACGTTCTTCCAGGCGGGTGCCGAACGACCCGTTGCGGTCTTGCAGGGCCTGCGTTGCTCGGCCGTCATCTGCCGGGAGATCGAAGACCAGGAGCAACTGCGTGAACAGTTGCCCGCCGGCAGTATCGATCTGATCCTTTGGCCGGGGCAGATGCGCCCCGATCCGGACAAGCCCGTCACCGATCCGCCCGAGCACGTGGTGCAGGCGCAGCAGTTGGCACAGGCCCTGAAGGCGCATGTCATTCAGGCCAACTGGCCGAATGCGCTGAATAGGCCGGCGGAAAGTGAACACACCGGCCACAGCGCCGTCATCGCGCCGACGGGTGAGTTGCTGTTCAGGCTGCCCGAGCAGGCATCAGGCGTTGCGGTCTTTTCGCTCGGCGCGACTGATTTCGAGTGGCACCCGCGGGATCGCTGAGTCGCGGGAGGCTCGAGCAACGCGCCACTGCCTCGGACATCCTTGCCAAGGTCACGCTCGCGAAGGCTGCCCTGGCGGCTGTCGCAAGCAATGGCCGCACTTGACAGGCAAGGACCCGCCCCTCACGCCCCTCACGGCTCAGGCAGCTCTATCGCATGAATTCGGCCAGCAGCACAGCCTCGGAGAGTCGCGGGCGTCTGCTTCACAGTTGGTCGACCTCACACTGCCGGCGAGCACGAGTCACAGCGATTGCTCCTCCATAGCGGACAGCCAGTCCCCAGACACCATGGTGATGATGAGATCTGCATGGGGTGCGGCACCGCACAGGGGTTAGTCTGCCAGCCCACCGATGTGCAGCCTGGAAGGGTCAGACAAGTCCCGGCGATGACTTCTGGGACGACGACCGAAACATCTCGTGGTGCAGGCCCCAGTGCTCTACGGCAGCGACGAGCACGATCGATTCGCCCTCGGCGACGTGCGCGTCGACCTCCGCCAGCGCGACGCACAAGCGGAGCAACTTCAGCCGCAGCGCGGGGTGTTGTATCTCCCCCATTAACCCGGCCAGCGTGCGTTCGTCCACTGGGCAAGCGTCAGCCCATTTCAACTGATCGGTCGAAAGCAAGTCTTCGCAGAAGGTGTCCAGTAGCGCGTGCAACTCCTGCCGCGCCAGGCCGAGTTGCTCATGCACGGCAAGACGGTCGAGACACTCGATCTCAGCGTCTCCGATGTCGCCGTCGGCGACCACCGTCAGCGCGACGATGCGGGCTGCTGCCTGCGGGCTGTTCACGGGATAACTGCGCATGATGGTGGCCTCTTGGATGCTTTCGGTCGTGGGTCAGTCGAAGATGTTGCTCAGCCAGGACTTCTTATGTCGGCCCTGCGGGCTTCGGCCGTGGTCGTAGTCGGAGTCAGCAAACTGAGGCTGCGATCGGGCAGCCCCGTCGCGGGCCGGGGTCGGCGTCATCGCGGCCGAGCGCTCGATCAGCTTGTCGAGTTCACCGCGGTCCAGCCAAACGCCGCGGCATTGCGGGCAGTAGTCGATCTCGACGCCTTGGCGATCGCTCATCACGAGCGCGGTGTCGGTACAACTCGGGCATTTGATGGTCAGTTCCTTGGTAGGGTTCATGGATCAGAGCCGCCGAAGCCGAGAAGGCTCGGCGGTCTCGTGGACAGGTTGAAGATCAAGACGTACAGGCTGTGTGGAGGCCCCGCTCAGCGTCCGGGCGATGCCGGGTTGCCGTCGGGTTCGAATGCCCTGCAGGGGCCGAGAATCGCTGCCATCGCGACGGCGGTCTGCTTGTTCCGTTTGGAGCCCAACAAAGCGAGCCTCGGAAGTTGGCCACGAGGCTGTGTTGGCAGCATCGCCTTCGCCACCGCGACCTGCGGCCCAGGCAGCGGGGTGAACGAAGTGATCGATGCCGCAGCCAGGCCGACCGGCACCGGCTCCTGCGCCGTCGGCCCTTCGTCAACTTCAGCTTGCGGTGGCTCCGGCTCCATCTTTGGGCCGAACCTCTTGAACAAGTAGTTCGCAAGGTAGGCCACGGCCAGCACGAGCAGGTAGATCAGGCCTTCTGGGAGGTTCTGCACAAGCGACCTCGGCGCTACGCCCGCACCGCGACGCGCGTGTCATCGACACTGCCGATCTCCTGGCGCATCACCGTGTCGGCCTGCAGGTTCTTCATGCGGTAGTAGTCCATGATGCCGATGTGTCCCTTGCGGAACGCCTCGGCCATGGCCCTGGGCACTTCGGACTCGGCTTCGACGACCCGCGCACGCATCTCCTGTTCGAGTGCCACGGCCATGGCCCGGCGCTCTTCGGCCTTGGCCTGGGCGATCTGCTTGTCGGCGTTGGCCTGGTCGATCTGCAGCTTGGCGCCGATGTTCTCGCCGACGGTCACGTCAGCGACGTCGATGGACAAGATCTCGTAGGCCGTGCCCGCGTCCAGGCCCTTGGTGAGGACATGCTTGGAGATGTGATCCGGACTCTCGAGCACGCTTTTGTGGCTCACGGAAGAACCGATGGTGCTCACCATGCCTTCCCCGATGCGGGCGATGATGGTCTCCTCGCCGGCGCCGCCCACCAGCCGGTCGATGTTGGTGCGGACCGTGACCAGGCAGACGGCGATAAGCTGGATTCCGTCCTTGGCGACGGCCGCGATCTTGGGTGTCTCGATCACCTTGGGCAGGACCGACATCTGTACCGCTTCCAGCACGTTGCGTCCGGCCAGATCGATGGCCGCGGCGCGCTTGAAGGGCAGGGGGATGTTGGCCTTGTCCGCCGAAATCATGGCGTTGACGACCCTCACGACGTTGCCACCCGCAAGAAAATGGGCTTCCAGGTCGTTAATGGAGATGTCGATGCCGGCCTTAACCGCGCTGATCCGCGCCGTGACTACCGTTGTAGGCGGAACGCGGCGCAACCGCATGCCGATCAGGGTGAACAGTCCCACGTAAGCCCCGGAAGCCCACGCCGCGATCCACAGGGGAATGGGCACCAGATACAAGACAACAGCCAGCCCAGCTACCACCAATATCAGCAACCCCATACCTCCGGTCAAGCCCTCGATCCCAGTCATTTGTCACTCCTTTTCATTGGTATTCATTACCTGCCGCACGACGACCCGGTTGCCGTCCACAAGCGTCACCTCGACGATCTGGCCGGCATCGATCATTTCTCCTTCAGACACGACATCCACGCGTTCGCCTTCGATCTCGGCAATGCCTGCCGGCCGGAGCGCGGACGACGCCCGCCCTTTTTTCCCCAGCCAGCGCCGGTCGCTGTCGGGCGCCGAGCCGTACTGGTGACCCGAGCCCAGCCCGGTCTCCAGGATCAGCCGCCGCCCGAATGGCAGGCGCGGCAGGAAGCGCAGGAAGACCAAGCTTG
>JANNQO010000049.1:0-2386 GCA_031400795.1 Rubrivivax sp.
GAGTGACGATGGGCCGGTGGGGTGCTGCGAAGTAGGCACCGGGCGTCATGCCGCCTGCTTGAAGGCGGCGACGAAGGCGCTGGTGCTTTGGTAGCCGACCGCCAGCGCGACCGCGGTGACCGAGTCGCCCGAGGCGAGCAGGCGCAGCGCTTGCAGCAAACGCGAAGGTAGACGGTGCGCAGGAAGACCTCGCCCGTTGCTTCGAGGCGGTGCTCGCTCAGGCCGCTGCAGGCTGCGGCGTGCACTTATCGGATCGCTTTCGGACCACGTGCCGGGCAGAAGGTTCTGACGGTGCAGGGCACGATGCCTAGGCAGACGGACTTCAAGCAGACGCTGTGCGCCGACAGCAACGGGTTTAGCCTGCACGCTGCCGTGCGCTGCGGCGCCGACGAGCGTCAGGCGCTCGAGCAGCTGTGCCGCTGCATCACCCCTATGCGCTGGGCCGGCTGGGAAACGCCGAACTGGCGCTTGGCCGCCATGCGCAGGCCAAGGCGGCATTCGAGCGCGCCTGTGCGGGCGCCTCCGACATCGACGATGGCCAGCGTTTCGACGCCGGCGCCGGCCTGGCGCGCACCGCGCTGGCCGAGGGCGACTTGGGGCAAGCCATGGCAGCCGTCGACGCGCTGCTCGCGCACCTGGCCCGCGCGCACAGCTTCGAGGGCGCCGAACAGTCGCGCCAGATCCTGCTCACCTGTTACCGGGTGCTGCAGCGCGTGGGTGACCCGCGCGCTGCCGAAGTGCTGGGTCTGGCCCACGCCGAGTTGCAGGCCAAGGCAGCGATGATCGGTCCGGGATCGCGAACTCCTGACCTCGGCATCCGGAGAGATGTGGGCCGCGATGCGGCAAGACGCCCAGTCGGCGCTTCATCGCAATTCCTCTACGCTGTGGAAGAATTGCAGTGATGTACACCCGCTACCGCCTGCCCTTCCTGCACCAACTGCTGGGCGAATTCCCGGCCGTGGCGATCCTCGGCCCGCGCCAGGTCGGCAAGACAACATTGGCGCTGGAACTGGTTCATGACCGGCCGTCGGCGCTGTATCTGGATCTCGAGTCGCCCGCCGATGCCGCGAAGCTCGCCGACCCGCTGCTGTACTTCGACGTGCATGCCGACCGGCTGGTCGTGATCGACGAGGTCCAGCGCGCACCCGCGCTGTTTGCTGCGCTGCGCGGTGTGATCGACCGACGCCGGCGCGCTGGCCGGCGCGCCGGGCAGTTCCTGCTGCTGGGTTCGGCCACGGGTGCCTTGCTCGCGCAATCGGCCGAAAGTCTGGCCGGCCGCATCGCCTACCTCGAGCTGCAGCCGCTGGCCACGGTCGAGGTGCCCGCCGAACCGGCGCAGCGCCTGTGGGTGCGCGGCGGCTTCCCCGAATCCTTCGTGGCCGCCGGTGACGACGCCAGTCTGCGCTGGCGCCAGCAGTTCATCGCGACCTACCTCGAGCGCGACATCCCGCAACTGGGGCCCCGCATTCCCGCCGAGACGTTGCGGCGCCTCTGGACCATGCTCGCACACGAGCAGGGCCAGCTCATCAACGCGGCCAAGCTCGCGGCCGCGCTCGCGGTCAGCGGCCAAACCGTCGCGCGCTACCTTGACCTGCTTTGCGATCTCATGCTGGTGCGCCGGCTGCGCCCCTGGGCGGCCAATGAAGGCAAGCGCCTGGTGCGCACCCCCAAGGTCTATGTGCGCGACAGTGGCATCGCGCACGCCCTGCTCGGCCTCAACGACTTCGACGACGTGATCGGCCACCCCGTGGCGGGCGGCAGCTGGGAGGGTTGGGTGATCGAGAACCTGCTCGCCGTCGCGCCACCCACCACACAAGCCTTCTTCTACCGCAGCTCGGCCGGTGCCGAAATCGACCTCGTGCTCGAACTGCCAAAGCGACAGCGCTGGGCCATCGAGATCAAGCGCAGCAGTGCGCCAACCGTCAGCCGCGGCTTTCACGTCGGTGCGGCTGACCTCAAGGCCACCGCTCGCTTCGTCGTGCACGCGGGCAACGACTCCTTTCCGCTGGCGAAAGACATCCGCGCGACCACGCTGTCGGACCTGCAGCGAGCGCTGGTCGAACTCTGGCCGAGCCGATGACGCCGTCCAAAGTTGCGTGGCTCCACCGCCGGCGGGCAGAAGAAGGTGCTGCTGCAGATCTTCTCGGAGACGCTGCTCGGCCCGGTGTTCTTCGAATTCATCCAGCGCAAGGCCGACGAAGGCTTCGGCGAAGGCAACTTCAAGGCGCTGTTCGAGAGCCTGGAACGCGATCAGATTCGGCGAGGAGCGCTGAAGGTCGAGTGACGATGGGCCGGTGGGGTGCTGCGAAGTAGGCACCGGGCGTCATGCCGCCTGCTTGAAGGCGGCGACGAAGGCGCTGGTGCTTTGGTAGCCGACCGCCAGCGC
>JANNQO010000050.1:0-7676 GCA_031400795.1 Rubrivivax sp.
TGTAGAAGAACAGGGTGCCCTCTTCGTAGGGCCCACGCCAGGGCCCGTGGCGCTCGACGAAAGCATCGTCCGGGAGCGCCTCGTGGCCGCGCCACAGGCTGTTGCCTTTGCAACGCTGGACGAGGAAGCCGCGCACGCGCGCCAGCACCGGCGCCGGCCACACCAGGTGGCGGCCGACCAGCGAGAGCAGGCTGTTCCAGTCGCGCCGCAGGTTGAAGCGACCGGGCTGGCGCAGCGTGAGCGTGAGCACGAAGTGCGAGCACAACAGATCCAGCACCGGCGCGTCGTGCAGCGCCGGTGACAGGATCACGCGGTGTTCGGTGCTGGTGCGGGCCATCGCGGGAGGAGCTCAAGATCGATGCGCTCGATCTTGGCGCAGCGCCCGCCCGCGGGCAAGGGGGGTCCGTGAAGCGCCTGGCAGCGCTCAGTGCAGCGCGATCGGGTGCTGGGCCAGCGCGGTGAAGCCGGAGATGAAGTCGTCGAAGCGCTCTTCGCTCGGGTTGTCGTCGGCGATCGCCTGCACGCCTTGTTGGAACTTCTCGGCCACGGCGCCGACGATGAAAATCTCCTTGCGCGCGAACTTGTCGACGATCTCGTAGCCGCCTTGCGCCAGCGCGACCTGCGTACCCGTGGCCGGCTGCGGCGCGAGTTCGAAGCGCACCACCACGTAGCTGTCTGAGTTGTAGAGCATCTGCATGAGACGACCTCCGTCTGGACCATATCGGCGGTGCCGCGGCGATTTCAAGGCTTCAAGGGGCAAAAGCCAGCTGCCGCAGCACGAATTCGTTGCCTTCGCCGCTCTGCGCCAAGGTCAGCTTCACTCGCACCGGCAAGTGGTGGCGCTCGGGGTCGAGCCAGATCTCCACGCGTGTGTCGAACGGCTTGCGCGGCTCGCGCAGCAGGAGCAGCGCGTTTTCGACGCGTCCGCCGACGATATCCACGGCCTCGCTGCCCTGGACGACGAAGGTCCACACATCGCCGTCGCCGCGCGCGCCGACGACGAACAGCGGGATGCGTGCGCCGGCCGTGAATGACGCCGGCGCCGCAGCCACGACGGCCGGCAGCTGCACCATCCACGACAGCCGGTCCTGCGCGCCCGGCACCAGCGGGTACTCGACCGGCGGGCCGGAGAAGGTGATCTTGCCGGCCTCGCGCTGGAAGTTCGCGCTGCGCACGTCGCGGGCACGGCGCTGGTCGATGAAGCGTTCCGGCGCCAGCCCGTCGGCGTCGAAGCGGCCAGCGCTTGCCCAGGTGATGAGCGGGATGCCGAACGCGCTCGCGTTCATCGCCATCGTGTAGCCGTCGGCGCTCGGGCTCCACACCAGTTCACCGTCGCCGGTGAGTGCGCCGCGCCGCAGTTCGAAGCGCAGCACAGCCGCAGGCGGCAACTGCGTCGCGAAGGTCGGCAGCAACACGCCGCCGGCATCGGCCCAGGCCGGCGCAGAGGCCGCCGCATCGATCGGCGCAACCACCTCGGTCAGCGCAGGCATCGTGGGCACTTCTTCGACCGTTTCGATGCGTGGCGCCGGCTCGATAGCTGCCGGCGCAGGCTCGGGTGCAGCGGCCACTTCCGGCGTGGGCTTGCGCGACGCCTTCGTTGCTGCGCGAACCCGCGCGGCCGGCGCTGCCGCGGATGGCGGCGGCGGCACCGGCGCGAGCACGATCTGCCGCGCACGCATCACCGGGCGCACGGCGTCGTCCAGCCCGAACCCGGCGCCCAGCGGCACCAGGCCCAGCAACAACGCGTGCAGCAACAACGCTGCCAGCAGTGCCAAGCCGAGCGGGGCGACGTGCGGCGCTGCGCGGAGTGCGGAAAGCTTCACTCCACAATAGTGCCATCAAGACTCGACGACCCGCCATGAAACTCGCCACGATCAAGGACGGCTCGCGCGACGGACAGCTCGCCGTGGTCTCGCGCGACCTCACGAGCGCGCATTTCGCCACGGGCATTGCCACGCGCATGCAGCAGCTGTTGGACGACTGGAACTTCGTCTCGCCGCAACTCGAAGACCTGACCACCACGCTGAACAGCGGCAGGGCGCGCCATGCCTTCGCTTTCGACCCGCGCCTGGCGATGGCGCCGCTGCCGCGCGCCTACCAATGGGCCGACGGCTCGGCCTACATCAACCATGTCGAGCTGGTGCGCCGCGCGCGCAACGCCGACATGCCGGAGAGTTTTTACACCGAACCGCTGATGTACCAGGGCGGCAGCGACGACCTGCTCGGTGCGATGGACGACGCACCGTTCGCCAGCACCGACTGGGGCATCGACTTCGAAAGCGAAGTCGCCGTCATCACCGACGACCTGGGCATGGGCGCCACCCCCGAACAGGCGCTGGAAAGCATCCGCCTCGTGATGCTGGCCAACGACTGGAGCCTGCGCCAGCTGATCCCCGCCGAGTTGGCCAAGGGTTTCGGTTTCTTCCAGAGCAAGCCGGCGACGGCTTTCAGCCCGGTGGCGGTGACGCTGGACGAACTCGGCAGCGCTTGGCAAGGCGGGCGGCTGCACCTGACGATGCACAGCACATGGAACGGCCGCAGCGTCGGCCGCTGCGACGCCGGGCCGGAGATGACCTTCTCGTTCGGCCAGCTCATCGCCCACCTGGCCAAGACGCGCAACGTGCGCGCCGGCTCGATCGTCGGCTCGGGCACCGTCAGCAACAAAGACTGGAGCCGCGGCTGGAGCTGCATCGCCGAAGTGCGCGCGATCGAGACGATTCAACATGGCGCGCCGAGCACCGCCTTCATGCAGTTCGGCGACACGATCCGCATCGAGATGATGGGGCCCGATGAGCAGAGCCTGTTCGGCGCGATCGAGCAGCGCGTGGTGAAGCTGGCCGCGCGTTGACGCGCCGATGACGGAGCTGCCGCGCACGCTGAAGACGGCCACGGTCTTCGCGGTTGTTTTCACGCTCGTCTTTCTGGCCGTGCTGGCCTGGGAGCGACAGCAGGAGCAGCCGCGCTTCACGGTGCAGGGTCAGAAGGTCGTGCTGCAACGCGGCACCGATGGCCACTACCACTGGCCCGGCCGCATCGGCGAGCAGGCGGTGGACTTCCTCGTCGACACCGGTGCCAGCGGCAGCGCGGTACCGCTGGCAATGGCCCAGCAGCTCGGGCTGCCCGAAGTCGGCGCCATCACGTCGCAGACCGCCGGCGGCGCGGTGCAGGGCCGTGTCGTGCTCGCCGATGTGGCGCTGCAAGGCGGCGTAAAGGCCGAGCGGCTGCGCATGGTGGCGCTGCCCGGGCTGACCACGCCGCTGCTCGGCATGGATGTGCTGGGCCGCCTGCGCTGGCAACAGGATGACGGGGTGTTGAAGTTCGACCTGAGCGGATCGTCGCGATGAGGGGCCGGCTGGCTGCACTGGGCGGGCTCGTTGCCGCGGCGTTGATCGGCGCGGCGCAGGCCACCGGGACGCCTTGCCCACCGCCGCTGCCCGCGCCGTCGGCGCACGCGCTGGCGCAAGCGCAAGACGCCGCGCGCGACCGTGGATTCTTGTGGCGCCTGTCGCGCGACGGGCGCGATTCGTACCTCTACGGCACCTTGCACGTCGGCCGCCTGGCCTGGTCCGCGCCGGGGCCGCGCGTGCGCCAGGCGCTGCGCGACACCGACCTGGTGGCACTGGAACTCGACCCGCTGGATCGAGAGACGAGTCGCGGCTTCGAGCAGGCGATGAAGCAGGCGGCGGTGCCGGCACTCGACGAGCCGGTGCGCCAGCGCCTGCGGCGCCTGGCCGAACGGGCCTGCCTGCCCGCGCAAGCGCTGCAAGACCAGCACCCGCTGATGCAGGTGATGCAGCTCACCGTGCTCGAAGCGCGCCACGAGCGGCTCGAGCCCGCCTTCGCCCAAGAGATCGTGCTCAGCCTCGCGGCCACGCTGATGAACCGGCACGTGTTGTCGCTGGAAACACCGGCGCAGCAGGTGGCGGCGATTCTTCCGGACGATTGGAGCCGCTTTGGTGAGGATGTGGACCGCACGCTGCGCCAGATCGAAGAAGGCCGTGCTCGCCCGGTGCTGCGCCGCCTGGCGCAGGTCTGGGAGGCAGGCGATCTGGACGCTTTGCAGAACTACGCCGACTGGTGCGACTGCCAGGCCGACGATCGCGACCGCGCCGCTTTCGCGCGGCTCAACGACCAGCGCAACCCGCACCTGGCGGCGCGCATCGCCGAACTGCATGGTCGCGACCTGAAGGTCTTCGCCGCGGTGGGTGCGCTGCACATGACCGGGCCACAGGCGCTGCCGCGGCTGCTGCAAGCCTTGGGCTTCGCGGTCGAACGGGTGGTGTTGTCCCGCTGATCGGCCGGCCCCGGCGGGCCGCAAGGGCTGCACAATCGACCGCACCGTCCTGTTCGAGGAGCACCCATGACCGGCCCCGCCGACTTCACCAAGCTCGTCCCCGGCTTCGACTTCCTGCAGGGCCTGGTGAAGACCGCCGGGCAGTCGATACCCAACATGGGCCAGTGGATCGCACCGACGCTGGACCCCGAAGAGATCGAAAAACGCATCGAACAACTGCGCACGGTGCAGTTCTGGCTGGAGCAGAACGCCAAGCTGCTCTCGGCCACCATCCAGGCGCTGGAGGTGCAGCGCATGACGCTGGCCACGCTGAAAAGCATGAAGGTGCCGATGGACGGCATGCGCGAAGCGTTCACGATGAAGCCGGCCGAGCCGCCCGCTGCTGGAGTCGGCGACGACCGTGACGAAGAGAGCGCCGAGGAAAGCGCGCCGCCAACAACCGCGCGCAAGCCGCGCGCAAAGCCGGCGACGAAGAAGACTGCGCCCGCGGCGGCCCCGGTAGCGCCGGGCGTCGATCCGATGCAATGGTGGGGCGCGCTGACGAAACAGTTCACGGAACTCGCCGCCAACGCGCTGAAAGACAGCGGCGTGGACGCAGCCCGCAACCTCGCCGGCCAGGCGCTGAAAACCGCGGTCGAGCTGCCGGTGAAAGTGGCCGCCTCGACGATGAAGAAGACCGCGCGGCGCGCGGCCGGTCTGTCATCGCGCGCGGGCGGCCGAAAACGCTGAAGCGTCGATGCCGCGCTTCGCCGTTGGCCACGCCACGCACGCGCAGCCGGCGCGGGCGTTGGGCGCCGCTATCGCGCAGCTCGACGCCGACATCGAGCGGCGCGGCCTCACGCCGACGCTGGGCCTGCTCTACCTCACCGATGCCGGCGCCGGCGCTGCCGACGCGACACTGGCGACACTGCGCCAGCGCTGGCCGGACGTGAGCTGGGCCGGCTGCCTGGCGGTGGGGGTGGCGGCCTCGGGCATCGAATACTTCGACGAACCGGGTCTGGTGGTGATGCTCGCCGATCTGCCGCGCGAGCAGTTTCGCGTCTTCTCCGGCGCCGCGCCGCTGGTGGACATGGCCGCCGACAGCGCCCTGGTGCACGCCGACCCGGCCACGCCCGACATGGACGAGCTGGTGCGCGAGATGAGCGGGCGCACCGCCTCGGGCTACCTGTTCGGCGGCCTCGTGTCCTCGCGCGCGCGGCGGCTGCACATCGCCGACGGCCTGCACGAAGGCGGCCTGTCGGGCGTGGCACTGCGCCGCGACGTGGCGCTGGTCTCGCGCGTCACGCAGGGCTGCCAGCCGATCGGGCCGCAGCGCGTGGTGACGCGGGCCGAACGCAACATCGTCATCGAACTCGACGGCCAAAGCGCGCTGCCACTGCTGCTGAACGACCTGCACATCGAGAGCCTGGCCGACCCGCGCGCCGTGCTGCCGCGGCTGCGCGCGACGCTGGTGGGATTGTCGGATCCGCAGGACACGCTGTTGTCCAAACTGGGATCGGGCGGCCAGTTCGGCACCGATACGCGCGTGCGCCACCTGGTCGGCCTGGACCCGGCGCGCGGCGCGGTGGCGGTGGCCGACCGGGTCGAGCCCGGCATGCAGCTGGCGTTCTGCACCCGCGATGTGGAGGCGGCGCGGCGCGACCTGGTGCGCATCTGCGCCGAAATCCGCGACGAGGCCGAGTCCGCCGGCCGCGGCATCGCCGGTGCGCTCTACGTCAGCTGCAACGGCCGCGGCGGCGGCCATTTCGGCGGCCCCTCGGCCGAGCTGAAAATCGTGCAGCACGCGCTCGGCGAGGTGCCGCTGGCCGGTTTCTTCGCCGCCGGCGAGATCGCCCGCCATCACCTCTACGGCTACACCGGCGTGCTGACGGCTTTCCTGGACGGCGATTGAGCGCATCCAGGTCAAAGCGGTCATGACATCGCGGCCTGCGGGCGGTCCGCCTGCCGACAGTCTGCGCGGGCTACAGTGCGATCCAACATGAACTCACCGCTGACCGCCGACACGGTGGACGACCCCAGGGCACGCGCCGCCCGGCGCGCCGAGGTCGTGGCCGCGCTCGCGGCGGTGCTGCCGGCACACGCCCTCTTGTGGCAGCGCGAAGACACGGTGCCCTACGAATGCGACGGTCTCACCGCCTATCGCCAGCAGCCGCTGGTGGTGGCGCTGCCCGAGACCGAGGCGCAGGTGGCCGCCGTGCTGCGCGAATGCCACCGCCTGGCCGTGCCGGTGGTGGCGCGCGGCGCTGGCACGGGCCTGTCGGGTGGCGCCTTGCCGCACGCGCTGGGCGTGACGCTGTCGCTGACAAAGTTCAACAAGATCGAGAAGGTCGATCCGGTGAGCCGCACGGCGATCGTGCAGTGCGGTGTGCGCAACCTCGCGATCAGCGAAGCCGCCGCGCCTTTCGGCCTGTACTACGCGCCCGACCCGTCGAGCCAGATCGCCTGCACGATCGGCGGCAACATCGCAGAGAACTCCGGCGGCGTGCACTGCCTGAAGTACGGTCTCACGGTGCACAACGTGCAGCGTGTGCGCGGCTTCACCGTGCAGGGCGAGCCGATCGAGTTCGGCAGCGAAGCGCTCGACGCGCCGGGCCTCGATCTGCTCGCGGTGGTGGTGGGCAGCGAAGGCATGCTCGCGGTGACGATCGAAGCCACCGTCAAACTCGTGCCCAAGCCGCTCCTGGCGCGCTGCATCATGGCCAGCTTCGATGACATCCGCAAAGCCGGCGACGCGGTGGCTTCGATCATCGCCGCGGGCATCATCCCGGCGGGGCTGGAGATGATGGACAAGCCGATGACCGCAGCCGTCGAAGACTTCGTTCGCGCCGGCTACGACCTCACGGCCGAAGCCATCCTGCTGTGCGAAAGCGACGGCACGCCCGAAGAGGTGGCCGAAGAAATCGACAGGATGCTCGACGTTCTTTCAGGTGCCGGCGCCACGCGCATGGAAGTCAGCAAGGACGAAGCGCAGCGGCTGAAGTTCTGGAGCGGGCGCAAGAACGCCTTCCCGGCCTCAGGCCGCATCAGCCCCGACTACATGTGCATGGACTCGACCATCCCGCGCAAGCGACTGGCCGATATCCTGATCGCCATCGCCGCGATGGAGAAGAAGTACGCGCTGCGCTGCTGCAACGTCTTCCACGCCGGCGACGGCAACCTGCACCCGCTGATCCTGTTCGACGCCAACGACCCCGACCAGCTGCACCGCGCCGAACTGTTCGGCGCCGACATCCTGGAGACCAGCGTCGCCTTGGGCGGCACCGTCACCGGCGAACTTGGCGTGGGCGTGGAAAAACTCTCCAGCATGTGCGTGCAGTTCAGCCCCTCGGAGCGCATGCAGATGGAAGCGCTGAAGCGAGCGTTCGACGAACCCGGGCTGCTC
>JANNQO010000051.1:0-11607 GCA_031400795.1 Rubrivivax sp.
GTTGGCCAACTCGAGATGGTCCGCGCCGATCGCCATGCAGGACTCTTGCAGCACGGTGATGCGGCGCTCGCGCAATGCCGCCAGCGCCGCGGCCATCACAGCATCGGGATAGCCGTCCAGCGGCGGCGCACCACCGGTGACGAGCGCCACGCGCGCGCGCGGCTCGCCATCGTCGCGCGTGGGGCCGGCCAGCCGGTGCTGCAAAGCCATCGCCAGTTCCACGCCGGCCGCGCCCGCGCCGATCACCGCCACGTCCAGCGGCCGGCGTTCGGCCAGTTCGGTGAGCGCGGCCAACAGCTTCACGAAGTGTTCGATCGGCCGCACGAAGAGCCCGTGCTCCCGTGCGCCCTGAAGGCTGTCGCGGTCCATCACCGAGCCAATGTCGATCGACAGCAACTCGTACTCGGCGCGGCGTCCATCGGCCAGCATTGCGCAGCGCGAGCCGGCATCGATGGCGGTGGCCGCCGATTCGACGAACAGCACGCCGGCCGCACGGGCCAACGGTGCAAGGGGGATCGCGCAGTCCTCCAGCGCATAGTGTCCGGCCACGAAACCCGGCACCATGCCCGAGTAGATCTGCTCGGCGAAAGGGCTGACCAGCATCACCTCGCAGCCCGGCAGCGGCGCCTGGACCAGCGCCTTCAACGCCTGCACATGGGCGTGGCCGCCGCCGAGCAAGACGATGCGCTTCAAGCTGCGCTCACTCCAGGCGCAGGGCGGCCACCGCGCCGAGCGTGCTGCCTTGCGTGTTGTCGCTGTCGGCGCCGACCATCAGCGCGTCCACCGGCAACAGGGTGTGGCTTTCGTCGCCGAAGGCACGCTGGAAGTCGGCCGCCACGTCGCGTTGTTCATGCTGCCACTGTGCCAAGGCATCGCCCGGTCCGCGCAACACGATGTAGCGCACGCGAGCGGAGTAGACGTTGGGCAGCAGCGTGCCGGGAACGAACCGACTGTCCCAGATGTAGCACAGCGTGGCCGTGGGCAGCGGCTCGCCGACGGAGGCCTGCGCGATGCGCTGCAGCTGGCGCTCGACGAAGGGCACCTGCGCCAGCGGCAGCGCGAAGCTCAGGCAGACGCGCAGCGCCACATCGTCGCCGGACTTCTCGGTGAGATCTGCGCGCGGGTTGCCGCGGTCCAAGCGCCAGCGCCAACGAAGCGTGCGGGCCGGCAGCGGCGGCTCGAGGCGGTGCACCAGGTTACCGTACGACTTGACGGATTCGACGCGCAGCGCCGGTACGCCGTCGATGATCGCGGCGCTGAACTGCGTGAGCGGTGCCTTCTGCAGCGGCAGGCCGAGGACACGCCAGCCCTCGGCGATGTTGCCGGCCTCGTTCAGCAGCGGCGGCGGCGCCGCGCCGGCGCAGCCCGCCCAGGCGAGCAACAAACTAACCGCGCCGCCACGCATGCAGCCGCTCCACCCAGCGCAACAGGGCAAGTGGCTGATGGGCCCGTTTCCACTCCCCGGCAGCGTACTTGTTGGCCTCGGCCAGCGTCGGGTAGGTGTGGATGGTGCCGAGGATCTTGTTCAGGCCCAGGCCATGCTTCATCGCGAGCACGTATTCCGCAAGCAGGTCGCCGGCATGCAGGCCGACGATGGTCGCGCCCAGGATCTTGTCCTTGCCGGGCACGGTGAGCACTTTCACCCAGCCGTGCGCGGCGCTGTCGGCAATGGCGCGGTCGAGGTCGTCGATGCCGTAGCGCGTGACCTCGCAGGCGATGCCCTTTTCTTTCGCTTCCTGCTCGTTGAGGCCGACGCGCGCCACCTCGGGGTCGACAAAGGTCGCCCAGGGGATCACCGAATAGTCGGCCTTAAATTTCTTGAAGGTGCCGAAAAGCCCGTTCACGGCTGCGTACCAGGCCTGGTGCGCCGCCGTGTGCGTGAACTGGAACGGGCCGGCCACGTCGCCTGCGGCGAGGATGTTGGGGTAGACCGTTTCCAGGTACTCGTTGACCTGCACCGTGCGCTGCACCGGGATGCCGAGCTCTTCGAGGCCGAAGCCCTGCAGCCGCGCGACGCGGCCCACTGCGCACAGCAACACGTCGAACTCGATGCGCTGCTCCTTGCCGCCCGACTCGACGACGATGAATTTCTGTTCGCCCGCCTTCTCGCAACGCAGCGCCTTGTGGCCGGTGAGCACGGTCACGCCGTCGGCCTCCATCGCCTTGCGCACATAGGCCGAGACGTCTTCATCTTCGCGCACCATCAGGCGTGGCAGCATCTCGATCTGAGTGACCTGCGAGCCTAAGCGCGCGAAGGCCTGCGCCAGCTCGCAGCCGATCGGCCCGCCGCCCAGCACCACCAGGCGCTTGGGCTGCTCGCGCAAGCCCCACAGCGTGTCGCTGGTCAGGTAGCCCACGTCGTCCAGCCCAGGCAGCGGCGGCACGAACGGCCGCGCGCCGGTGGCAATCACGATGCTCTTCGTCGACAACACCTCAGCGCTGCCGTCCTCGGCGACGATCTGTACATGCCAGGGATCCAAGATCTTCGCGGTGCCGATCCGCACATCCACGCCCAGGCCCGAATAACGTTCGACCGAATCGTGCGGCTCGACCGCCTGCACCACCGTGGCCACGCGCTGCATGACCTGGGCGAAGTCGAGTGTCCAGCGCGCCTCGGCCACGCCGTAGTCGGCGCTGTGGCGCATCTGGCGCACCAGCGTGGCGGTCTTGATGAGCGCCTTGCTCGGCACGCAGCCGTAGTTCAGGCAGTCGCCGCCCATCTTGTGGCTTTCGACCAGCGTGACCTTGGCCTTCACCGCGGCGGCGATGTAGCTTGTCACGAGGCCGGCAGCGCCGGCGCCGATGACGATCATGTTGCGATCGAAGGTCTTCGGCTTGCGCGAGGCCCACTTCGCGTAGACGCGGCGCGACTTGATGACGTCGATGATCTTCTTGGCCACCAGCGGGAACACACCGAGCAGCACGAACGAACCGAGCAGCCCCGGCGAAACGATGCCCTTCAACGACGAGATCTGCGCCAGCTGCGTGCCCGCGTTGACGTAGACCAGCGTGCCGGCGAGCATGCCGAGCTGGCTCACCCAATAGAAGGCACCGGCCTTCATCTTCGTCAAGCCCATCAGCAGGTTGACGACGAAGAACGGGAACAGCGGCACCAGGCGCAGCGTGAAGAGGTAGAACGAACCCTCGCGCTCGACGCCCTTGTCGACATCGGCGAGCAGCCCACCGAAGCGCGACTTCACACTGTCGCGCAGCACGTAACGCGAGACGAGCATGGCCAGCGTGGCGCCGATGCTGGAGGCGAACGACACCACCACCGTTCCCACCAGCAGCCCGAAGATCGCGCCGGCCAGCAGCGTGAGGATCGCCGCACCGGGCAGCGACAGCGCGGCCACCGCCACGTAGACCGCGAAGTACACGCCGATGACCCAGGCCGGCCTTTGTTCGTACAGCGCGGCGAACTCGCCTTGCGCCGTCTTGATGTAGTCCAGGCTGAAGAAACGCGCCAGGTCGAGCGCGAAAAACGCCACCACCAAAGCGACAAACACAGCGACGAGAGCGATCTTCTTGATATTCATTCGAAACTCCAGGGCAGCGGTTCGGTCGCCGGCGAATGCGCGACCTTACAGCGCCTTGTAGCCACCGGCGATGCGCGTGACGATGGTGATGCCGCACAAGGCCGCGAAGCCGTAAGCCCAGCCCGCGAAGTGTTGCGGCCACAGGCACATCAGACCGAAACAGACCAGCGTCTCGGTGGCTTCGGTCAATCCGCCGAGGTAGTAGATGCCTTTGTTCGGAAACTCGCTGCTCTTCAATCCACGCCGCTCGGCGAGGATCGAAAACGCCAGGAAGCTCGAGCTGGTGCCGATGAAGGCCGCGAGCAACACCGCGGCGGGCAAGGCGTTGGCGGCGGGGTCGGCGATGGCGAAAGCGAGCGGGATGCTGGCGTAGAAGACGAAGTCCAGCGTGATGTCGAGGAACGCGCCGCGGTCGGTGGGCTGTGTGAGCCGGGCCACCGCGCCGTCGAGGGCGTCGAACATCCGGCTTGCCAGCAGCAGCACCAAGCCCACGCCCGGCCGGCCCAGCGCGATCGCCGCTGCCGCGAGCACGCCGATCGCGAAGCCGCCGATCGTCAGCGCGTCGGCACCGATGCGCGCACGCACGCACGCTGCGGCCAGGCGCTGCACAAGGGGCGCCAGCAGCACGAGCGCCGCGCGGTCAAGCATCGGGGCTCGGCTCGGCCGTCTGCAAGGGCGGCAGCTGGAGCACTGACGCGCCGGCCGGCACGTCCTGCAGGTCGTGCGTGACGAGCACGGCGCAGACCTGCTGCGCGCGCAGCTCGGCAAAGACGAACTCGCGCATGCGCTGGCGCAACGCCGCATCGAGCTTGCCGAAAGGTTCGTCGAGCAACAGCGCGCGCGGCTGTGCCAGCAAGGCGCGCAACAACGAGACGCGGGCGCGCTGGCCGCCGGACAGGCTGCCCGGTGCGCGCGTTGCGTAGCCGGCCAGGCCAGCGCGCGCCAGCGCCTGCTCGGCGAGTGCCGCACGCTGTGGCCGCGACGGCCCGGCGGGCACAGCGAAGAGCAGGTTTTCCAGCACGTTCAGGTGCGGGAAGAGCAGATCGTCCTGGAACAACAACCCGATGCGCCGCTGCTCGGTCGGATTGGCGGTGATGTCGCGCCCATCGAGCCACAGCGCGCCGCGCACCTCCAGCGGCGGCTCGAGCAGCCCCGCCATGAAGGCCAGCAGCGAACTCTTGCCCGAACCGCTCTCGCCCATCAGCACCAGCACCTCGCCGGGCTCGACGCGGGCTGACAGCGGCGGCACCAGCGTGCGCCCGTGCAGCAGCAGGTGCAGGCCGATCAGTTCGAGGCTCATCGGCCGCGAGGCTACACGTCCGCGGACGGCAGCAGCTCAGGACTGTGGCAGGTCGACGCCGAAACAGGCGTTGCTCAGAGCGAGGATCGTCAGCCGGCCGGCATGCACGGCGCGAAAGGTCTCGCCGGCCTGGATCACCTGGTCGCCGGCATGACCATCGTGCTTCAGCCACAGGCGTCCCTGCACGCACCACAGTGCCAGGCCGAGCGGGCGCTCGATCTCCTGCACCTGGCCCTTGTCCAGCGGCTGCACCGGCAGTTTCGAATCGCACGGGTCGCGGCGTGTCGCCGAAAGCCAGTTCGTCGTTTGGCCCCACCAGGCCTGTACATCGAGGAACAGTTCCATTGCCGGTGACTGTGGCCGCCGGCGTGGCGCCACTCAGCGCCGCAGGTCGCAGCGATGTTGTGGACGATTCACGAAGTGAAGCGCTGCAAGGCTGGTGCGAAACTCGCGCACTCTGCCCTTCGTTGGCCCAACATCACACTGCTTTGAAACTCCGATCAGCTAGTCATTTCGCCGCGGGTGTCGCTGTGTTCTGTCTCGGTGTTGCCAGCACGCTGGTAGCGCAGACGCTCACGGATTCGCCGCAGCGTGTCGAGCACAAGCGCGCCGACCTGTCCGGCGCCCCCGGGATGGAGGTCATCGCGTCGATCGGCGAGTACAAGCCGGGCGACGGCATCGGGCTGCATCTTCATCACGGCATCGAAGCCGCCTACGTCATCCAGGGCGCCCTGGTTCAGGCGCCGGGCCGCGACCCATCACCTTTGCCCACGGGAGCCAGCGTGCTGAATCTGCGCGATGTGAAGCACGGCGGCTTCAAGGTGGTGGGCGACACCTCGCTGAAGCTGTTCACCGTGCACATCGTCGACAAGGGCAAGCCGCTGTACGACTACGGGAAGTAGTCCCTTCGCGGCGGCATCGCTCCTATCAGGCCGGCAATACCAGCGCGTGCACCGGCTCGGGCGAGGCCTTGCCCTTGAAGAGCACCGGCCCGAGCGGTTCCAGTGGCAGCCGGCCGGCCAGCGCGGCCTCGGTGGTGCCATCGATGAGCACCGCACGCAGCGCGACCTTGGTGTGCTGCTCCAGCCGCGCCGCGGTGTTCACCGCGTCGCCGATGCAGGTGTAGGTGGCGCGCTGCTGGGTGCCGGTGTAGCCGGCGATCATCTCGCCGCTGGCAATGCCGATGCCGATCGCGATCGGGCTGCAGCCGCCCGAAGCACGCTCGGCGTTGAACAGGCTCACCATGTCGATCATGTCCAGCGCCGCCCGTGCCGCCGCCAGCGGCGCTTCGGCCAGCGGCATCGGCGCACCGAACAGGGCCATCAGCCCGTCGCCGATCATCTGGTTGACCACCCCGCCCTGCCCGGCGATGGCGTCGAACATCAGCGTGTAGTAGCTGTTCAAGAGCTCAATGGTGTCTTCGGGCGACTGCTGCTCGACGATGGCGGTGAAGTTGCGGATGTCGGCGAACATCACCGTCGCCTGCACACGCCGGCCACCCAGCGCGAAGCCTGATTGCTGCAGGTCCTGCGCCACCTCGCTGGTGGCAAAGCGCCGGACCAGCGCCTTCTGCTGGTCGCGCAGGCGCTTCTTCTCCAGGCTCGAATCGATGCGCGCCTTGAGCAGCACCGGGTTCACCGGTTTGTGCAGGTAGTCGTCGGCGCCGAGTTCGATGCAGCGAACGACATGCGCGATGCCCTCGAGCGAACTGGTGACGATCACCGGCAGGTCGCGCAACTCGCGGTACTCGGGGTCGGTGTGCAAGCGTTCGAGCACCTGGAAGCCGTCGAGCTCGGGCATCTCCATGTCCAGCAGCAACAGATCGAAGGCCTCGTCGCGAAGCATCTTCAGTGCCACGCGACCATCGGGCGCGCTGGCCACGCGGTGGCCCTGCAGCTCGAGGTTGCGCGCCAGCAGCAGCCGGTTCACCTTGTTGTCATCGGCCACCAGCAACCGTGCGCCTTGTTCAGCCATCGATCAACTCCCGCAAGGCCGCGGCGGCGATGTCGAACTCGGCGTGCAGCGCGTCGATCGGCGTGGCGTCGGCGGGCAGGCCGGCCAGCTCCTGCACGCGCGCCAGCGCCGCCAGCTGCAGCGCGCCGAAGGTCTGGCTGTTGGATTTGAGCGAGTGTGCGGCACGGCGGTAGCGTTCGGCATCAGCGCTGCGCTGTGCGTGCCGCAGCTCAGCCAGCATCAGCGGCGCTTCTTCGAAGAAGGTGGCCGCCAGTTCAGCGACGAAGTCGGCGCCAGCCGTGGCCTTGAGCTCCTCGAAAGCGGCGGTGTCGATGATGGTGTCGTTCATGTCGGCCCTCCTTGTTTTCCCGATGCGCGCGAAGCGCTGGCCAGCAGCGCCTGCAGCAATTGCTCGACCCGGATCGGTTTGGTGAGGTAGTCGTCCATGCCGGCGGCCAGGCACTCCTCGCGGTCGCCCTGCATCGCATTGGCCGTCATCGCCACGATGCGCGGGCGCTCGCGGCTGGGCCAGCGGCGGATGATGTTTCGCGTCGCTTCCAGGCCATCCATCTCGGGCATCTGCACGTCCATCAGCACCAGGTCGTAGGGCTGGCGCTGCACCGATTCGACGGCCTCGATGCCGTTGCTGGCCAGATCGGCGCGGTAGCCCATCTGCTGCAAGAGTCGCAGCGCGAGCTTTTGGTTCACCACGTTGTCTTCGGCGATCAGGATGCGCAGCGGGTGGCGGGCAGCCAAACCGGGGTCGAACCGGGGAGATTCGTGCGGCGTCGTGGGCACCGCGGTTTCGATCGAATCGGGCGCCGCCCACAGCGAAGCCAGCAGGTCGAAGAGCTGGCTTTGGCGCACCGGCTTGGCCAGGGACGCCGTGAACACCTCGTCGCCGACCTCGCGCCGGCCGAGCGAGCTGCACAGCACCAGCGGCAAGCGATGGCCCGCACGCCGGATGCGCTGCGCGAGTTCGGTGCCGTCCATCTCGGGCATGTGCATGTCCAGTATCGCCAGATCGAAGCGCTCGCCGCCGGCGAGCCACCGCAAAGCCGTTGCCGGCGACGCGGTGTCGCGCGGCACCATGCCCCACTTCGCGCTTTGCAGCGCCAGCACCTTGCGGTTGGTGGCGTTGTCGTCCACCACCAGCATCCGTTTGCCGCGCAGCAGCGGCTGCTCGCCGATGAAGTCGCGGCGCTGCGCGCGCGGCAGCTCGGCCACCTTGGCCAGCACGCTGAAGGAGAAGGTGGCGCCGCGGCCGAGGCCGTCGCTGAAAGCGCCCATCGTGCCGCCCATCAGCTCGGTGAGCCGCCGGCTGATCGCCAGCCCGAGGCCCGTGCCGCCGTACTTGCGCGTGGTGCTGCTGTCGGCCTGGCTGAACTTCTGGAACAGGCGGCTCTTGCCTTCCTCGCTCAAGCCGATGCCGGTGTCGCGCACGGCGAAGTGCAGGCTATCACCCTGCGCGTGCACGGTGAGCACCACTTCGCCGCTGTCGGTGAACTTCACCGCGTTGGAGAGCAGGTTGAGCAGGATCTGGCGCAGCCGCGTCACATCGCCCAGCACCGCCGGCGGCACCTCGCCTTCGAACAGATAGGCGAGGTCCAGATGCTTTTCCGAGGCCCGCGCGGCCACCAGGTCGAGCGCCGATTCGACGCACTCGCGCAGGTCGAAAGGCTGCGCTTCGATGTCCATGCGCCCGGCTTCGATCTTCGAGAAGTCGAGGATGTCGTTGATGATCGTCAGCAGCGCGTCGCCGCTGTCGCGGATGGTGGAGGCGAACTCGCGCTGCTCGTCGGTGAGCGGCGTGTCCAGCAGCAGCCCGCCCATGCCGATCACCGCGTTCATCGGCGTGCGGATTTCGTGGCTCATCGTCGCCAGGAAGGCGCTCTTCGCTTCGTTGGCGCTCTCGGCCAGCAGACGAGCGCCTTCGGCTTGGGCACGCGCCTCGCGCGCCTCGGCGAAGAGTTGTGCGTTGCGGATCGCCACGCCCACGCCGGCGGCCAGCGTGGCCAGCAGGTTCTGGTCGGCCGCCGTGAAGCGCCCTTCGCGCTGCGTGCTCTGCACGCTGATCACGCCGATGGCGCGGCCGCGCACGGTGACCGGCACGCCCAGGTAGGACAAGGCACGCACGCCCCGGGCGGTGACGCCGATGGTCTGCACCGCCTCGTCCAGCGATTCATTGAGCAGCAGCGCCTGGCCGGTGTCGAGGATGCGGCCGGTGAGGCCTTCGCCCGGCGCCATCGGCGCAAGATCGTCGCCGTGCGCGTAAGGGAAGCGGATGAGTTGCGCTTCTTCGTCGAGCAGCGCGACGTAGACGATGTCGGCGCGGAAGGTCTGGCGCATCTTCTCGCCGACGGTGTGGATCAGCTCGGGCAATTCGATCGTCGACGACAGCGCCTGGCCGAGCGCGTTCACCGTGGCCAGCTCGGCAGCGCGTTGTTCGGCCTGCGCGAGCAGGGCTTGAGTCTGCTCGAACAATCGTGCACCTTCCAGCGCCACGCTCATGCTGCCGGCCAGCGTGGTCAGCAGCCGCAGGTCGGCGTCGCCGAAGGCGTGCTCGCGGTCGACGTTGTCCAGTCCGATCATCGCCACCACCCGGCCGCCGGAGATCACCGGCACGCGCAGCAGGCTCTTCGAAGGATCGGTGCCGGGAATGGTGCGGCGCGCCACGCCCATCTCGGCCAGGCGCTCGGCCATGCGCTCGTTGATGAGCAGCGGCAGCGCGCTGCGGATGACATGCCAGCCGAGTGTGGAGATCGGCCCGTCGGGTATCGCGAGGCGCTGGCCGCGCTCGAGCAGGTAGGCGTAGTGGCGACGGTCGGCGTCGGCATCGAAGCTGGCGATGCTGATGCCCTGCGAGTCGAACAGTTCGCGCAGCTTGTCGCCCACCAGTTCGTAAATCGATCGCACATCGAGCTTGTCGGCCAGCCCCAGCTGCACGCCATTGATGATGGCCAGCTCGGCGGCGCGCTGCTCGTTGCGCACATTCGAGGCCTCGAGTTCGGCGGTACGCTCCTGCACCTTGCGCTCCAGCGCCTGCGCGGCACGCAGGTTCTGCAGCGTCAGCGCCACCTGTGCGGCGAGCAGCGAGAGCAGCTGCGTATCGCCGTCGTGGAAACGGCCGTACAGGCCTTCGATGTCGGCGTAGAGATAGCCGAGCAGGTCGCGCTGGGCGATCAGCGGCACCACCAGGCAGCTGCGCTGGTCGATCGCCTCGGCCCCCTCGGGGCCTTGGTGCAGAGCGCTGCTGCGCGTGCGCCGCGCCTCGTGCAGCCAGGGCGTGACGGCGTTCAGCAGCGCCGCTTCGGGCTCGCCGGGCGGCAGCAGCGAACCGGCGATGCGCCAGCCTTCGGGCGACTCCAGCACCAGCAGCACGCGTTCGGCGCCGGCCAGTTCGGTCACTTCTTCGATCACGAAGTCGTGCAGCTCGGCTTCGCTCTTTAGCTCGTCCAGGCGCAGCCCGGCATCGACGAGCCGCTCGAATGGTTCGCGCAGGTTCGCGCTGCCGGCCAGGTGCGCTTCGCGCTCGGCCTGCGGCAGCCGGCGCGCATGGGCGTGCCAGGCCGTCAGCAGCTCGCGGATCTCTGCCTTCTTGTTCAGCGCGTTGCGGCGCAGGCCTTCGTCGCCGACCTGGGCGTTGCGCTCGACGACGAATCGGTAGGCGCGCAGCAGCGCCTCGTCGGCCTCGGCGTGGCGCCGGTTGGCGCGCAGCGCCTGGCTGTGGCGCCACCACAGGACCGGTGGATCCATGCCGTCGAGCCAGGCCAGCCCCTTGGACTGGTGCAGTTGCACCGCCTGCCGCGACCACTTCAGCGCGCGCGCGGCGCGCCCGGCCAGCACCTGGGCATGCGCGGCGTCGGTCAGGATCGACAACAGCACGCCGTCGTTGAACGGCCCCTGATCCCGCACGGCTTGTTCGAGGTGCCGCGCGGCGTCGCCTGCGCGCCCTTCGGCCAGCGCCAGGCGGCCTTCGAACCATGCCGGCACGCCGCTTAAGCGCTTGATGCCTTGCGCCAGGATCAGCCGCGCGGCTTCGGCCGCGACACTGCGCGCGGTGTCCAGGTGCGCCAGGCGCATCTCGGTCTCGAACAGGTTGCTGCAGTTCACCGCCAGCGCGCCCTGGTTGCCGGCGCGGCGGTGCGCGGCATCGGCTTCCAGCAGCAGCCGGCGCGCGCGGCGGAACAAGCCCATCTGCACGCAGTTGGCACCCAGGTTGCCGATGACGACGGCGCGGCCGTGCACATGGCCGGCGCGCGTGTAGGCGGCTAGTGCCTGCTGGTACAACTTGAGCAGCCGTGCCTGGTCGGCTTCGAACCAGGTGAGCAGGTTGTAGGCACCGGCCTCGCAGGCCGGGTCGCCGCAGCGGCGCGCCAACGCCAGCGCCTGCATCGACGCAGCGTTGGCCGCGCCGGGCTGCTCCAGGCCGACGTAGGTGTTGGCCAGCACCAGCCAGGCGCGGGCGGCGAAGACCGGCATCCCGAGCCGCTCGAAGGTCTGCACCGCATGCTGCGCCAGCGCGGGCGCGCTTTCGGCGTCGTCGCGCGTCATCGTCCAGGCCAGATGCACCCGGCAATGCGCTTGCAGGACTTCATCGCCGCTGCGCTGCGCCGCTTTCACGGCCGCGCGGCCGGTGGCCGCCGCCGCAGCGCCGCCGGCGCTGCGCATCAGCAGGAACGATTCGAGGCGCAGCGCCAAGGCCTGCAAGGCCGCGCTGCGCGTGCGCTGGGCCAGGGCCTGCATCGCGCGCAGGTCGTCGGCGGCGCGTTCGGTCTCGCCGCGCACCATCAGGTTCTCGGCGCGCAAATCCAGCAG
>JANNQO010000052.1:0-14124 GCA_031400795.1 Rubrivivax sp.
CTGCTGTTGGTGTCCGAGGCGGCGCAGTGAGGCGGCGTGCCGGTTGCCGCCGATGCCGCAGTGCGACGGCAAGCTCGTAGCCCTCGACGCGCGGGTGGAATACGACAGCGTGGCCATGCACCAGCGCTGATTCGACGATGATGCGTCGATGTGGCGCTTGTTCTTCATCGGCCTCGTCTCGCTGGGCGTCGCTGCCGCCGAACCGTGGCCGGCGGTTCCCGCCGGTAGCGTCG
The DNA here is from genome assembly GCA_031400795.1 of Rubrivivax sp. GTDB lineage: Bacteria > Pseudomonadota > Gammaproteobacteria > Burkholderiales > Burkholderiaceae_C > Rubrivivax. The sequence continues at coordinate 234 of JANNQO010000052.1, forward strand.
TGCTCATCCGCCACGCGCTTGCGCCCGGCGTCGGTGACCCACCCGGGTTCCAGCTCGGCGATTGCGCCACGCAGCGCAACCTCAGCGATGAAGGCCGCGCCGACGCGCGCCGCATCGGCGAGCAGTTCCGCGCTCGGCGTATCCAGGTCGGCGCGGTGTGGGCATCGCAGTGGTGCCGCACGAAAGAGACCGCCGAGCTGGCCTTCCCCGGCCGCGTGAGCGCGCGGCCGGCGTTCAATTCTTTCTTCGGCGAGCGCGACGATCAGCGCACTGCGCAGACCGAACGGGCGCGGCGCGACATCGCCGCCTGGCGCGGGCCGGGTGTGCTGGTGGTGGTGACGCACCAGGTCAACATCACCGCGCTGTCGGGTTTGGGACTCGGATCCGGCGAGGCTGTGCTGCTGCGCGGCCCGCAGCCGCTGGCCACGCCGGGGGAGCGATTCGTCCCACGCTGAGCCGTTGCGGCTGACGGCGCGGGCGGCCCTGCGCTAGCGTGCACGGCCATGCCGCAGCCGCGTCGCTGCCCGATCCGGCGCCGGCGGTGGTCTTCGTCACCGCGTTCGCTGCGCCGCACGCTGGCGGCGCTGCTGCAAGACCTGGGCGACGGCTTCGTGCGCACGCACCGCAGCGCCGCGGTGGCCGTCGCCCATGTGCAGCAGCTGCAGCTGCGCGACAGCGGCGACGCCACGGTGCAACTCAGCGGTGGCCAGGAGGCGCCGTGCAGCCGGCAGTTCAGGGCCGCGCTGGCGGCGCGGCTGGCCCGCTGAGCAAGCGTTCCAGTGCCGCTTCCAGCGCGGCCAGGTCGGTCTCGTCGTTGTAGGCCTGCACCGCCACGCGAACGAAGACCTGGCCGCGGTGCAGCGTGATCGGCACCTCGATGTGGAACTCATCGAAGAGCCGCGTGCGCAGATCGGCGGCCTGTTCGGGCGGCACCGGCACGGGAATCGGCACCATCTGTGCGAACGAGTCGTCAGGCGCGATCGGCGTCGTGCCCCAGCGGCGGCATTGCCGGTGCAGCAGCGCGATCGCCAGCGCGTGGCAGCGCGAGCGCTGCGCCGGCCAGTCGCGCCGTGCCTGCCAGTCGATCGCTGCGGGCACGGTCAGCGCCGCGGCGATGTCGCGTGTGCCTTGCCATTGCAGCCGGCGCTCGAGCGTCGTGCGGCCGGTGTAGGCGTCGAAGCCGGTGTGGCCGCCGCTGGCGTCGGACATCTGCTCGGCCAGGTAACCCCAGCTCACCACCGGCGCGTGCAGCAGCGCGTGGTGCTCGGGTCTGGCGTGCAGGAAGCCGGCGGCTTTGGGTGCGCTGAGCCACTTGTGGCAGTTGCCGGTGTAGAAATCAGCGCCGAGCTGGTCCAGGTGCAGCGGCAGCTGCCCCGGCACATGGGCGCCGTCGATGAGCGTCCACACCCCGCGCCGGCGCGCCGCGGCCATCAGGCCATCGATCGGCAGTGTCAACGCCGTCTGGCTGGTGAGGTGGCTCACGAAGAGCAGCCTGGTACGCGGGCCGATGGCGCCGAGCATCGCTTCGACGAAGCGCTCGGGCTGGAGTGGCAGTTCGATGCGTTGCGTGCGCAGCGTGGCGCCCACCGCGGCGCAGCGCCGCGCGAAGGTGGCGATGCAGGCGCCGTACTCGAGATCGGTGGTCAGCACCTCGTCGCCGGCTTGCAGCGGCAGCGAGTGCGCGACGATGTTCACGCCGGTCGTTGCGTTGGGCACGTAGACCAGGTGATCGGCCTGCGCGCCGAGGTAGGCGGCGAGCTTGGCGCGTGATTCGCGCAGCAGATCGGCCGAGCGGCGGCCGAGAAAGACCACCGGATTGCGCTCCATTTCCAGCTGCCAGCGCTGGAAGACCTCGAACACCTCGCGCGGACAGGCGCCGTAGGAGCCGTGGTTGAGGAACACCGTTGCGGGGTCGAGCAGGAACTGGTCCTTCATGGCGAACTGGTGGGTGATGGCGGTTCTATTGTCGGCGTGCTGCGCAGGGTGGCTGCCTAGGATCGTGGCCATCCACGCCCCGGCCGAGGAGCCCCATGACCGCCGTCCTATCGCAGACCCCGACCAGCCAGCTCACACTGGCCCAGGTGATGGATCGCGCGCAGGCGCTGCAGCAGGGCGGCGATGTCGAAGGCGCCGTGCAGCTGTACGCGGCGTGGATCGAAAAGTGCCAGGCCGCGCTCAAGCATGTGGCCTGCTTCAACTGGGGCACGCTGCTCTCGTTGCTCGGCCGCGAAGCCGAGGCCGAAGCCGCCTACCGGCAAGCGCTGGCGATCGAGCCCGGCTTCCCGCCGGCGCTGTTGAACCTCGGCCACCTGCAAGAGCGCCGCGGCGATGCCGAAGGTGCGCTCGCGGCCTGGCAGCTGGCCATCGCGCGTACCGATCCACCGATCCCGGCTGACCTCGAGCACCACCTGCACGCGCTGAACAACTCGGCGCGGCTTCTCGAGTCGCTGAAGCGCCTGCCCGAAGCCGAAGCGCTGATGCGCAAGAGCCTGGCCACCAAAGCGACGCAGTTCGACGTCATCCAGCACTACGTGCACATCCGCCAGAAGCAGTGCGAGTGGCCGCTGTATCAACCCGTGGGCGAGGTCACGCCGAACCAACTGCTGGTGGGCACTTCGGCGCTGGCGATGATGGGAATCCACGACGACCCGGCGTTGCAGCTGATGGCCGCGATGCGCTTCGCGCATGAGCGCGCCCCCAAAGCCGCTGCGCTGCCGCTGCACACGCAGATGCCGGCTCGGGACTATGCGAAGGATGGTCGCATCAAGATCGGCTACCTGTCGGGCGACCTGCACCATCACGCGGTGGGCCTGTTGATTCCCGAGTTGATCGAGCTGCACGACCGCAAGCGCTTCGAGGTGTACGCGTTCTGCTGGACACCGGAGTCGAACGGGGCGCAGCGCCGCCGCCTGTTGAAAGCCTTCGACCACCACGTGCGCCTGGCCGGTGTGGACGACCACACCGCGGCCAAGCTGATCGCGCAGGCCGGCATCGACGTGCTCGTCGACCTGCAGGCGCTGACCAGCGGCGCGCGCCCGGCGATCCTCGGCCACCGCGCCGCGCCGGTGCAGGTGAGCTACCTCGGTCTGCCCGGCACCAGTGCGTTGCCCGGCGTCGACTGGCTGATCGCCGATCGTTTCACGATGCCGCCGGAACTGGTGCCGTTCTGCACCGAGAAGCCGATCATCCTGCCCGGCTGCTACCAGGTCAGCGACCGCAAGCGCGAAGAAGCGCCGTTGCCGCAGCGCGCCCGCTACGGCCTGCCCGACGATGCCTTCGTCTACTGCTCGTTCAACAACAACCACAAGTTCACGCCCGAGATGTTCGGAGCCTGGATGCGCGTGCTGCACGCCGTGCCCGGCAGCGTGCTCTGGCTGCTGGCCGACAACGCCACCGCGCAAGGCAACATGCAGCGTGAGGCCGAGAACGCCGGCCTGTCGAGCGGCCGGCTGATCTTCGCGCCGCGGGTCTCACCGGCCGAATACATGGCGCGCTTTCGCCTTGCCGACCTGATGCTCGACACCTTCCCCTACAACGCCGGCACCACCGCCAGCGATGCGCTGTGGATGGGCACACCGATGATCACGCTGGCCGGCCGCAGCTACATTGCGCGCATGGCCGGCAGCCTGCTTACCGCGGTCGGACTGCCTGACCTGATCACCGACTCGCTGCCGGCCTACGAAAAGCTCGCCATCACACTCGGCCGCGAGCCGGCGCGCACGGCGTCGTACAAGCGCTATCTGGCTGAACACGGCCGCAGCTCGCCGTTGTTCGACGTGCCGCGCATCGTGCGCGACATCGAGGCCGAGTTCGAGCGACTCGCACTGGCCGAACGCGAAAAGCGCGCCGAGCGCTGATCGAGCATCGTGCAAGAGCAACCGGCCCGGGACATCGACAACGACGCGCTCGCGCACGCGTTGTCGTGGCTCACGCGCCACCATGGCCGCGAGCGCACGCCCGAGTCGCTGCTCGCCGGTCTGCCGGTGACGGGCCGCCTCGCCCCCGACCAGGCGCTGCGCGTGCTGCGCGAAGCCGGCTACAACGCCGCGCTGGTGCAGCGTGGAATCGGCGAGCTCAATCCGATGCTGCTGCCCGCGGTGCTGCTGCTGCAAGGCGGCGACGCCTGCATCGTCAGCGCGCGTCACGACGGATCGCCGCCACGCTACGACGTGGTGATGCCCGGTCGCGAGCACCATGCGCTGGTGGCAACCGAAGCGGAACTCGCCAACGAGTACACCGGCATCGCGATCGTCGCCACGCCGCAGCTGCAGGCCAAGGCCTCGCGCCACGACGAGCCGCTGCTGCGCGACCCGGCCACTCATTGGCTGTGGGGCACGCTGCGCCGCTTCGTGCCTTACTACCGCTCAGCGCTGCTGGCGGCGATGTTGTCCAACCTGTTGATGCTGGTGGTCGGCCTGGTCACCTCGGTGGTCTTCGACAAGGTCATCCCGCACCAGGCCTTCGTCACGCTGTGGGCGCTCGCCGCGGCGGGTTTCATCGCGGTGGCGTTCGACCTCATCGCACGTCAGCTGCGCGCGCACCTCATCGACAGCGCCGGGCGCAAGACCGATCTGATCATCGGCGCGACTCTCTTCCGCCAGACGCTGGCGGTGCGCATGGAGCACCGCCCCGATTCGTCGGGCGCCTACGCACACACGCTCGGGCAGATCGAGCTGGTGCGCGAGTTCTTCGCGTCGGCCACGCTGTCGGCGATCTCGGATCTGCCGTTCATCCTCGTCTTCGTGGCGATGTGCTTCGTCATCGGCGGGCCGCTCGGCTGGGTGCTGGTGATCGCGATTCCCCTGCTGATCCTTCTGTCCGCGCTGATCCAGGGCGCACTGCGCCGGGCGATGATGAGGAACCTGAAGCAACAAGCCGACCTGCACGGCGTGCTCGTCGAGGCGGTGGACGGCATCGAAGACCTGAAGGCCGCCGGCGCGCAGGGCCGCTTCTTGCGCCACTACGAAGAGTGCACCGCCGCCGCGGCCGAGTCGCAGCTGCGCTCGCGCCGCATCACCGCCTGGACCAACAACATCTCGGCGGTGGCGCAGCAAGCCGTGACGCTGGTGATGCTGGTGTGGGGCGTGTACCTGATCGACGCGAAGGTCATCACTGCCGGCGCCTTGATCGGCGCGGTGATGTTCTCGGGCCGCGCGCTGGCGCCGCTGGCCAGCGTGGTGCAACTGGCCACGCGCTACCAGGGCGCGCGCGCCGCGATGCGCGCGCTCGACGAGGTGATGCGCCAGCCGATCGAGCGCGACACGCAGCGCGCCTACGTGCCGCGCACCGAACTCTCGGGCCGCATCGCGCTGGCCGAGGTCGGCTTCGCGTATCCCAGCCACGAAGGCGGCGCCGCGCCGTCGGTTCTGAAAGGCATCACGCTGAAGTTCGAGCCCGGCGAACGCGTGGCGATGCTCGGCCGCATCGGCTCGGGCAAGAGCACGGTGCTGCGGCTGCTCGCCGGCCTCTACCAGCCGACTGAAGGCCAGGTGAATGTCGACGGCATCGACCTGCGACAGATCGACCCGGCGGATTTCCGCGCCCGCGTCGGCTATGTCGGCCAGGACCCGCGGCTGTTCAACGGCACGCTGCGCGAGAACGTGCTGCTCGAGCGCGCCGCGGCCGACCCCGCTCGGCTCGCCGACGTGGCGCAGCTCACCGGTCTGGACCGCGTGGCCGCGTCGCACCCGCTGGGCTGGGACCTGCCGGTCGGCGAAGCCGGTGCGCTGCTCTCGGGCGGCCAGCGCCAGCTCGTGGCGCTGACGCGCTGCCTGATCACGCAACCGCAGATCCTGCTGATGGACGAGCCGACCAGTTCGATGGACGCGCAGAGCGAAGTCGCGTTCCTGCGCCAGCTGAAGGAGGCCAGCGGTGCGGCGGGAGGGGCCCGTGGCCCGTGCACGCTGGTGATGGTGACGCACCGCCCGGCAGTGCTCGAACTCGTGCAGCGGGTCGTGGTGGTAGACGGCGGGCGCATCGTTCTCGACGGGCCGAAGGAACAGGTGCTGGCGGCGCTGTCCGGCGCCAAGCCCGCGGCGCCGGCCGGCCCGGCCAGCAAGGTGCACCTGCATCCCGCGGCGCGCACGGTGGAACGGGAGGCGGCGCTCTAGCCGCGGCACGCCATGGCCGCTCCAGCCGATCGATCGCTGCGCGAGGGCGACCTCGCCTACCTCGATCCGCTGCGCGCCGCGCAGGTTGTGGAAGAAGCGCGCGCTGCCACCTGGGCGATCTACCTGCTGCTGCTGCTGCTGGCCTGTGCCGCCGCCTGGGCCTGGGTGGCGCAGGTCGACATCATCGCCAAGGCCGAGGCGCGTGTCGTGCCCGACGGCAAGGAGCAGGTCATCGCGAGTCTGGAAGGCGGCATCCTGCGCGAGCTGCATGTGCGCGAAGGCCAGCAGGTGTCTGCCGGCGATGCGCTGGCGCTGCTCGACCCGACGCGCTTCGAGGTGCAGCAGGCCGAGGGCAAGACCAAGCGGCAGGCGCTGCAAGGCGCGATCGCCAGGTTAACGTCCGAGAGCACCGGGCAGCCGCTGCGCTTTCCCGACGACGTGAAAGCGGCGCGCGTCGTGCTCGACGGCGAGACCGAGGCATACCAGGCGCGCCAGACCGCGCTCAACGAAGCGGTGGCGATGCACCGGCGCAGCATCGAGCTGCTGCGCGGCGAGCTGAACGTGGCCGAGAGCATGTCCGGCAAAGGCTTGATGAGCGAGGTCGAGGTGATGCGGCTGCGGCGGCAGCTCAACGACCTCTCGCTTCAGGTGCAGGAGCGCATCAACCGCTTCCGCCAGGAGGCCAGCACCGAGCTCGTCAAGGTGCGCACCGAACTCTCGCTGCTGCAGGAGCAGATGGTGGCGCGCGACGACCAGCTGCGCCGCACCGTGCTCACCTCGCCGGTGAACGGCATCGTCAAGAGCATCAAGAACCACACGCTGGGCGGCGTGCTGGCGCCGGGTGCGCCGCTGCTGGAGATCGTGCAAATTGGCCCGCAGGTGTTGATCGAGGCGCGTGTCCGGCCGGCCGACATCGGCTTCGTGAAGGTCGGGCAGGAGGTGCAGATCAAACTGTCGGCCTACGAGTACACGGTGTACGGCGGGCTCACCGGCCAGGTGCTGTCGATCAGCCCGGATGCGATTGCCGATGGCGAGCGTGGCGTCGATCGTGATGGCGGTGGCAGCTATTACCGCGCGCTGGTTCGCGGCGCGGCGGGGTCCTTGCAGTCCGCCGGCAAGCCTTTGCAGGTGCTGCCTGGAATGACCGGCAGCGCCGAGATCCGCACCGGCCAACGATCGGTGCTGGCCTTCCTGGTGCGGCCCATGCTCAAATCGCAAGAGGCCTTCCGCGAGCGGTGACCCCGCGAACACGGGTGTCGGCCTGGCTTACAGGTCGGCCGCAGCACGGCATCGGCGCCCTGCGCCGGCCCGCTGGTGGTGCCGCAAGCCCTTGCCCAGCCACAACAATTCCCGAATGCGGGTGTTTGGTTCAATTCTTGCTACGGTTACGATAATGATGCCGACACGGAAGCGACCCGTGCCCGTACCGAACAGAGCCTAGGGAATCCCGATGAGCACCACGCCCGACCTGCCTCCCGAAGACCGCGCAGCCGTCACACCGCCGTCGGTCAAGTTGCTCGAACGCCGGCGCCTGCTGCTGAAGGGCCTGGCCAAGGGCACCGCCGCTGCGGCCGCCGTCGTGCCGCTGCAATCGCTGGCCACCACCAAGCTGCTCACCGGCAACAACATGGGCTGCTCGGTCTCGGGCATGCAGTCGGCGGTGCGCTCGCAGACCGGCGGGGCCACCTACTGCAAGGGCTACAAACACATCGTCTACACCGCCAAGTCGAAGTGGCCGGGCTACAACACCACCTACCCGGGTGAAGGCTATTTCACGGTCTCGGGCAGAGAGGTCAGCACGCGCAGCAGCTGCAAGTTCAGCACGGTCTTCCCGGGTTCGGGCAGTTCGTCCACGCTGAGTTGCTTCGAGATTGTCAACGGTGCTGCCGGCTACTCGCCTGCCGAGCGCGCATGGATCGTCGCCGTGCTGAACTCGAAGTGGCAGGTCGACGGCAAGGCGCTCAACTTCCCGTACTCCCCTGGCGTGGTGCTCACCTTCTACGGCAGCACCAACCACGCCAACGCCCAGACCTTGTTCACCGGCCACCTGATGGCGAGTGACTGGTTCTAGCCGCCGATGCCTGGGTGGCGGCTGAACCCGCTGGCCAAACTTTCCTGGCGCCCGTTCGGCGACGAGTGGGTGGTGTTCGACGGGGCTTCGGGCCTGACCCACGCGATGTCGCCGCTGCACGCCGCGGTGCTCACCTGCATCGAGCAGAGCTCCCATGACGAGGCCTCGCTGGCCGCGGCGCTGAGCGCCGAGTACGGCCTCGCGGCCGACAGCCTGCCGAGCGTGCAGCAAGTCATCGAAGAGTTCTGCGCACAGGGCCTCATCCAGGCGCGGCCGATTTGATCCGACAGTCAGGCCTCATCATCCCGGCATGATCTTGAGCGAGCTGGGGCCCGGCGCGCTGCGCACGCGGTTGCGCGGCGACGGGCTGTTGTTGCGCACCGGCCCCTTTCTGTTCCGCGTTCGTTCGACGATTGCCTCGGTGGAAGAGGGTCTGGCGCTGCTCTACGCCGACTACCCGCTGGGCGAGGACGCCGAGTTCGCCGACTACACGGTGCAGATCGCCCCGGGGCGCGGGCTGCACCGCTGGTGGCGCCCGCAGGCGCGTTACCTCTACGACGGCCAGTCGCCGTTCGAGCCGCTGCCGCAGGACCATGCTTTTCCGCTGCTCGAATGGGCGATGAACTGGTGTATCGCCGGCCATGCCCACCACAGCCTGCTGCTGCACGCCGCGGTGGTCGAGCGCGGCGGCCTGGCCGCCATCCTGCCGGCGCCGCCCGGTTCGGGCAAGAGCACGCTGTGCGCGGGCCTCGTGCAGCGCGGCTGGCGGCTGCTTTCCGACGAGATGACGATCATCGATTTGCCGACCCGGCAGGTGATGCCGCTGGGCCGGCCGATCAGCCTGAAGAACGCGTCGATCGAGGTCATGCGCGCCTTCGCTCCCGGCGCGGTGATAAACGCCGTTTCGCACGAGACGCACAAAGGCAGCGTCACGCACATGAAGGTGCCCGCCGGGCAGGTGGCGCGGCTGCACGAGACGGCGCGGCCGCGCTGGGTGATCTTTCCGCGTTGGCAAGCGGGCGAGGCCGCGCAGCTGACGCCACGCTCGCAGGCGCAGAGCTTCATCGAACTGGGGCGCAATGCCTTCAACTACCTGGTGTTGGGCGAGGAAGGCTTCCAGGTGCTGGGCGACGTGGTGCAGGCCTCGGACTGCTTCGACTTCCGCTACAGCCGGCTCGACGACGCGGTGGCCGCCTTCGACAAGCTGGCACGCCAGGCATGAGACGCCGGGCCGTTCCCAAGGCGAATACCGCAGTGCGCCGCACGAAGGTGCTCCAGTGACCGATCTGCTCACGCCGCTGCTGGCATCGCGCCGCGCGCCGCGCCAACACACCCCGCGCGAGTGGGAAGACCTGCTCGGCCAGGCGCGCCAGGCCCGACTCCTGAGCCGCCTGGCCACCCACCATCAAGACCATGGCGCGCTCGACGCCTTGCCGCTCGGGCCGCGCCGCCAGCTCGACGCGGCGTTGCGCTGGATGGCGCGCCAGCACCGCGCAGTGCACTGGGAGGTGGATTGCATCGCGCGCGCGCTGGCTGCGGTGCCCACGCCGGTGGTGCTGCTCAAAGGCGCGGCGTACCTGATGGCCGGGCTGCCGCCGGCGCGCGGGCGGCTCTTTGCCGACATCGACATCCTGGTCGCACAGCCCAGCCTCGCGGCCACCGAAGGCGCCTTGCTCGCCGCGGGTTGGGTCGGCACCGACCAGAACGAATACGACCAGCGCTACTACCGCGTCTGGATGCACGAACTGCCGCCGGTGACGCATGTGCAGCGCGGCTCGGTCATCGACGTGCACCACAGCATCACGCCGCCGACCTCGCGTTTTGCCGTCGACGGCGCCCAGCTGCTGGCGCGCGCAGTGGCCATCGACGCCGAGCGCCGGCTCTTCGTGCTGGCCCCCGAGGACATGGTGCTGCACAGCGCCGCGCACCTGTTCAGCCAAGGTGAGTGGGACCATGGTCTGCGCGATCTGCTCGACCTGGACGACCTGTTGCGCCACTTCGCGCAGGACAGTGCGTTCTGGCCACGCCTGTTCGATCGTGCTGATGAGCTGGCGCTGCAGATCCCGCTGCACCATGCGCTGACGCATCTGCAGCGGCTGTTCGGCACCACGCCTGCGCCGGCGCTGGCGGCGCGCGCCTGGCGTCCTTCCTGGGCCGGGCGGATGCTGATGTCGGCGCTGCTGGAGCGCGCGCTGCGGCCGTTGCACCCGAGCTGTGGGAAGCCCGGCGATGCATTCGCCCGCGGCCTGCTCTACGTGCGCTCGCATTGGCTGCGCATGCCGCTGCATTTGCTGGTGCCGCACCTGCTGCGCAAGGCCTGGACGCGGCGCTTCAGCCCGCCGCGCGAGGGTGCGCAACCCTGATCGTGCGTATCGCTTGTGTAAAGGCGGCGGGCCCCTGTCAGCGGCCTGCCAGCGCGCCCGTTGCACCCGAACCCGGGCTTTGGAGCACAACGTGAACCTTCCTTCTGTTTCGAGGCGCGTCCTGCGCCTGGCGGCCACGGGCGGCCTCGTGGCCCTGCTCTCGGCCTGCTATGTCGTGCCCGTCGGCGGCTACCGCGGCGGGCCCTACGAAAGCGGCCCGATGGTCGAATCGGGCCCGCCGGCGCCGCAGTACGAGGTGGTTCCAGCGCCGATCCTCGGACATATCTGGATCGGCGGCTACTGGACCTGGCAGCTGGGCCGCCACCTCTGGATCGGCGGGCGCTGGGCCGTGCCGCCGTCGGGCCAGCACTGGACGCCGCACCGCTGGGAGCGCGGGTCGCGCGGCTGGCACGAGCGGCCCGGACACTGGTCGCACCGCCGCGGCTGACAACGCCGCACCTGTGCCGGGCGGGCGCCTGAAACTGGCGCCCCTTCGGCCCTGAACTCCGCCGATCGGCCAGCTACCCGAGCCGGGAGACTTCCCGCTGCGCACGCGCGTTTGCGTGCGCGTCTGGAGTTCCCGGCATGCTGCCCCCCTCGCGCCGCGCGACGTTCACAACGCTCGCCGCGGCGACATTGCTGTTCCTGCTGGTGCTGGCCTCACCGTCGCTGGCACGCTGCGTCGACGAAGACAAGCTCGAGCCCGTGCCGGGGCCGGCCGGCACCACCCCATCGCCCATCGAGCCTCGTGTGCTGCTGCAGGGCCTGGTGCGCGAAGCGCTGTCGCGCAGCAACGCCGTCGGCGCGACGCGGCTGCTCGTCGAAGCCGCCTCGCTGGACATCGCCGAAGCGCGCGCCGCCAAAGACGTGCAGGCCGGCCTGAATCTGGAGCTGGGGCCGGCCGTCACGCAGTCCGGCGGCAGCACGCAACGTTCGGCGCTGCAGGCGCGTGGCAGCTTGAGCGTGAGCAAATTGCTCTACGACGGTGGCCGCACCGATCGACTCATCGACTGGCGCGCCCAGCTCGCCGAGAGCGCGCGGCTGGGCCACCTCACGCAACAGGAACAACTCGCGCTGAACACCGTGGCGCTGGCCATCGAACGCAGCCGCTTTCGCCAGCAGGTGCAGGTGTACGGCCAGTACGTGCGCAAGATGGGTTGCCTGGCCGAGGCTTTGGAAACGCTGGTGCGTGCCGACCGTGGCCGCGCCAGCGAACTGGTGCAGGCGAAGAAGGCGATGCAGCAGGCAGAGATCGCGCAGGCGCAGGCGTTGTCGCAAGCGCGCCAGGTGGAGGTGCGGCTGCGCCGCTTTGTCGGCGACGGGCTGCCGGGAATCGAAGGCCTGGCCAGCGTGCTGCTGGCGGTGCCCGAGCTGGCGCTCATCGAAGCCGAGGTGGCGCGTTCCAGCGAGATCGCCCAGCTCGCCGCGCAGGCCGCCGCGATGGGCCAGTACGCCGCGGCTGTGGAAGCCGGCGGCCGGCCGCAGCTGAGCTGGAGCTTCGGCGGCGCGAAAACGGTGGGCACGGCGCACCAGGGCGTCGACCAGCGCAGCGGCGCGCTCTCGCTGGGCGTGAGCCTGAACATCCCTTTGCTCGACCCCGGCGTGGCGCCGTCGGCCGAAGCCGCAAAGAAGCGTGCCCAGGCGGCCGTGCTGCAGCGCGAAGATGCGCTCGAGGCGCGCCGCTTTCGGGTGCGCGAAACGCACGAGCAGACGCTGGCCGCGTTCGACCGCGCCACGCGCGTCGCGGCCGTGCTGCGCGACAGCGACCAGGTGCGTGGCTCCACGCTGCAGCAATGGCAACAGCTCGGCCGCCGCTCGCTGTTCGACGTGATGTCGGCCGAGGCCGACCACTACAACCTGCGCGTGAGCTACCTCAACGCGCTGCACGACGGGCAGCAGATGAACGCGCTGCTGCTGTCGCTGGGGCGCGGGGTGAGCGAGTGGCTGCGCTGAGGCAGGCTCAATACGGCAGCCTGAACGTCTGATCGCGAAAACGCAGCAGCGCCGCGCGCTGGCCGATGCTGACCAGCTCCAGTTCGGGCGTGATGCGATCACCTTCGCGGCGGATCTCGCCGGCCAGGATCAGCATGCGCTCGCTGGGCGTGGGTGACCAGATCGAGCCGGTCACCGGCAGCGGTGGCAAGGCCTGGCGCAGCGCGACGGGCAGTTCATGGATCGAAGGCGGCGCCGGTTCAGCGCGGGGCGATGAGGCCGGCGAAGCACTGCGCTGCGCCGGCGTGGCGGGCGGCGCCGGCTTGGCTGCCAGCACCGGCAGGGCCGTCGAGGCCGGCGCTGCTGGCACCGCCACCGGAGCAACGGGCGGCACGGTCACCGGCAGGGCCACGACGGAAGCCGCAAGCGGCGGTGCCACCACCACCGGCATGGGCGCCGCACCCCGGTCGAATCCCCACCAGGCGCCGAGCGCCAGCACGGCGATCAACGCGCTTCCCATCCCGGCCCAGACCGCCGCGTGACGACGTGGCGCTGCCGCCGGCTCGGCCGCCGCCACCTGGTCCAGAGTCGGCACCCGGCCCAGGCTCCGTTCGGCCTCGGCCTTTTTCAGGGCTTGCAGGATCAGTGACATGAAACGTTAGCGTTCGCGCAGGCGCGGCTCGGCGACGCCGAGCGCGCGGTTGAGGTGCATCATCGTCTGCGCGCCGGCCATGCCGTCGGCGGCCAGGCCCTGCGCGCGCTGGAAGGCCATCACGCGTGAGGCCAGCGTCGCACCAGGCGGCGCCGGCACAGCGCCGGGCAAGGCGCGCAGCTGCGCCGCCAGGGCTTCGTCCGACAGACCTTGCGCCGGCACGCGCCACAAGGTGGCGAAGTCGCTGCGCCAGGCGGCCCCCCACTCGGCGCGGGACAGGGCTTGCCGTTGCCCGCCGAGCTGCACCGTCACAGAGCCGTCGTCCACACCGAGCAGCAAGGCGGCGTGTCGCATGCCCTGCGGGTCTTGCAGTGTGGTGATGCCGGGGCGGTCCAGGGCGACCACTTCGGCCAGCGTGGTGCTGCGCAAGCGGGCACAGAACAGGCCCTGGCCGCGCAGTGCGGCGCAGGGGTCGCTGCCCGAGACCGTGGCGCCCCAGTTCTGCGCGAGCAGCGGCCACAGCGCGGTTTCGTCCTGAGCGGCTGACGGCCAGCTCAGCGCGGCCGGCGCTGCAGGCGCAACCGCAATGGCTGACGCGGCAGGCGCCGGCTGCGACGCTGCCGCCGCCGATGCAGGCAGCGCTGCCTGCGCCATCGCGGCCGACGGTGTCTTCTGTCGTGTCTGTTGCAGCACACCCAGCGCCAGCGCCAGCACCGCGAAGATCGCAGCCGCCATCCAGACCCACAACCGAGCCCGCGGTGCG
>JANNQO010000053.1:0-1627 GCA_031400795.1 Rubrivivax sp.
CGTGCCGTGCAGCGCGGCCAGCGTGTCGCCGATCGAGATGCCGCAGCGCACCGGCACGCGGCCCGGCTCGCCGGTGAGCTGGCGCAGGCCGCCCATCGCCTCGCCGATCGCACCGAAGCCCGGCAGGTCGCGGTACGGCCCGGTCTGCCCGTAGCCCGAGATGCGCAGCATCACGAGCCCCGGGTTCAGCTTCGACAACGCCTCGTAGCCCATGCCCCAGCCTTCGAGCGTGCCGGGACGGAAGTTCTCGATCAGCACGTCGGCGTCCGTGATCAGCTGCGCGCGATGTCCTGGCCCTCGGCGCTGCGCAGGTCGAGCGCGATCGAGCGCTTGTTGCGCGACTGCACCTGCCACCAGACGGAGGTGCCGTCCTTGATCAGCCGCCAGTTGCGCAGCGGGTCGCCGGCGCCGGGCGCTTCGATCTTGATCACGTCAGCGCCGAATTCACCCAGCGTCTTGCCAGCGAACGGCCCGGCGATCAGCTGGCCCATTTCAATCACGCGCAGGCCCTGCAGCGCACTTGGCGTGGTGATGCTCATGGTCGTGTTTCCTCGTTCGCAAATCAAATGACGCCGGCCTCGCGCAGGCTCGCGAGTCGCTCGCCTTCGATGCCGAGCAGGCCGCTAAAGATTGCCTCGTTGTGCTGGCCGAGCAGCGGCGCCGGGGCCGCGATGCGCGCCGGTGTCGCGCCGAGCTTGATGTGGCTGCCGGTCAACTTCGTCTTGCCGGCCACCGGATGCTCGACGTCGACGAACATCTCGCGCGCGACGGCGATGTGCGGGTCGTTCACCAGCCGATCGATGGTGTTGATCGGCGAGGCCGGTACGCCGGCGCCGAGCATCGCCTCGACGATGGCGTCCACGTCGTGGTCGCGGCTCCACGCTTCGATCAGCGTCTTGATCTCGGCATGGCGCTCGACGCGTTTGGCATTGGTGTCGAAGCGTTCGTCGTCGGCCAACGCCGGCTGGCCGATCGTGCGGCACACGAGCCGCCAGAGCTTGTCGTTCGCAGCGGCGATGACGACGCTGCCGTTGCGCGCCGCGAACGAGTCGTAGGGATAGCAGGACTCATAGCGGTTGCCGATGCGTTCGGGCACGCGCCCATCGGTCAGGTAGATCTGGGTGATGATCTCCAGGCTCGCGACGACCGAATCGACGAGCGCGACATCCACCTTCTGGCCCTCGCCGGTCCGGTCGCGGTGCCGCAGCGCGGCGAGCAATCCGATCGTCACCGACAGGCCGGCCAGCACATCGGCCATCGCGGTGCCCGAGCGCGTCGGCTCGCCGCCAGGCCAGCCGGTGGTGCTCATCAGGCCGCCCATCGCCTGGGCGATGATGTCGTAGCCCGGACGCAGCCGGTACGGCCCGGTGTCGCCGAAGCCGGACACCGCCGCATAGACCAGCCGCGCGTTCACGGCCTTAAGCGTGTCATAGCCGAGGCCGAGTTTTTCCATCGTGCCGGGGCGAAAGTTCTCCACCACCACGTCGGCGGTCTTGACGAGGTCGAGAAACAGCTCGCGGCCGGCCTTGAGGTCGAGCGTCACGCCCTGTTTGCCGCGGTTCAGGTTCATGTAGTACGCGCTTTCGCCGTTGCGAAACGGTGCGAAGTGGCGTGTGTCGTCGCCCCG
>JANNQO010000054.1:0-14025 GCA_031400795.1 Rubrivivax sp.
CATGAGTACATGGCCCAACCGGGGAGGCCTCCGGCGGCCTGGCGGGGGCCCGAAGAAAGAAAACCGAACAGCCAGAACACCCTCGCTACGGGGACATCTCTACTTTGCGAGACGAGGGGACATTTCTACTTTGCGTTGACATGGCGTTGACCGCCAGCGTCGTTTCTGTGCCCCGCGCCGCAGCGATTAAATTCCCGTCCATGACACAACGCGGCAATCTCTGGCTCGAGATCGGCATCACCATCATTGCGCCGTCGCTGGTGCTGATGAAAGGCACGGCACTGCTCGGCGGCCCGTTGCCCACGCTGGGCGTGGCGCTGGCCTTTCCGCTCGGCTGGGGGCTGTGGCAGTCGTTGCACAAACGCAGCTTCGGTCTGATGGCGTGGATCGGCCTGGTCAGCACGCTGCTCACCGGCGGCATCGGCGCGCTGCAGCTCGATGCGCAGTGGCTGGCCTTCAAGGAGGCGGCCGTGCCGGCAGGACTGGGCCTGGCGGTGGCAGTGTCGGCGCTGACGCGCAACCCGCTCATCCACGCGCTGATGCTGCAGCCGGCGATCGTCGAGGTCGAAAAGGTGCAGAAGGCACTCGCCGAGCGCAACGCCACGGCGCACTTCGACGCGCAGCTGAAGAAGGGCACCCTGCTGCTCGCCGGCACCTTCTTCTTCTCGTCGGCGATGAACTACATCCTGGCGCGCTGGATCGTCACCAGCCCGGCCGGCAGCGAGGCCTTCAACGAGGAACTCGGCCGCCTGACGCTGCTCAGCTACCCGATGATCGCGTTGCCTTCGCTGGTGTTGATGATGCTGCTGCTGGCCTGGCTGGCGCGCCAGGCGAAGGCGCTCACCGGCCTGGAGATCAACGACATGCTCGTCGGCGGCGAGCCCGCGAAGAGCTGAACGCCCCCCACTCGCGGGGTTGGCCGTACGTGGTATCACGGTGCGCCCGGCCGGTCTCCGAGCCCCCGGCCGCGTTGCTTGCCGCCGTCGCCTTCCTGGCATTGGCGCTGCGGCGGCGACGGCCCGGCTGAGCACGGCTGCGCTGGAGGGGCGCACGAAGCGGCCTCGTAGAATGATTTGATGGTGATGCCGGTCCGCGGCGAGCCCGCCCAGCCCTGATGCGCGTATTCCGCGGCCAACCCCCGGCCTCGGCCCGCGGCGTCGCGCGTGCCCTCACGATCGGCAATTTCGACGGCGTGCACCGCGGCCACCAGGCAATGCTGGCGCTCTTGGTCAGCGAAGCGCGGCACCGCGGCCTGCCGGCCTGCGTGCTGAGCTTCGAGCCGCACCCGCGCGACTACTTCGCGAGGCTGAGTGAATCCGGCTCTGCCGGCCCAGGGGCACCATCCGGCGGCGCCGTGCCGGCACCGGCGCGCATCGCCACGCTGCGCGACAAGCTCGGTGAACTCGAACGTTGTGGCATCGACGAGGTGGTGGTGGCGCGTTTCGACCGCCGCTTCGCCGCGCAGTCGCCGCAGGCCTTCATCGACGACGTGCTGCGCGCGCAACTGGGCGTGCGCTACGTGCTGGTGGGTGACGATTTCCGCTTCGGCGCCAAGCGTGCAGGCACGTACGACCTGCTCGATAAGGCGGGGTCGGCGGCCGGCTTCGACGTGGCGCGAATGATGAGCTACGAGGTGCACGGCCAGCGCGTGTCGAGTTCGGCGGTGCGCGAAGCGCTGGCCAGGGGTGATCTGGAGCGGACCGCGGGGCTGCTCGGCCGTCCGTACAGCATCAGCGGGCGTGTCATCCGCGGCCAACAGCTCGGTCGCACCCTCGGCTTTCGCACGCTGAACATCCGCTTCCCACACCCGCGCCCCGCGGCGATGGGCATCTTCGTCGTGCAGGTGTATGGCCTGGCCGGCGCGCCGCTGCCCGGAGTGGCGAGCCTGGGCGTGCGGCCGACCGTGGACGACAGCGGCCGCGTGCTGCTCGAAACCCACTGCTTCGAATGGCCGCTCGAAGCGGAAGCCGGCTACGGCCGCTGCGTCCGCGTGGAGCTGCTGGCCAAGCTGCACGACGAGCGCCGCTACGAGACCTTGGACGCCTTGCGCGAAGGCATCGAGCAGGACAGCGCCGACGCGAAAGACTGGTTCAGAACCGCCAGGCCAGACCTGCGTTGACCGACAGCGTCGCGCGCCGCTGCGTGATCGGGCTGTCGGCCGCGGGCCCGAGCAGGCTCGTCACCGCGCCGCCCAGTTGCCCCACCCAGCGCGGAGCGAGTTCGCTGCGCCAGGACAGGAACAGTGACGCATCGCGCCAGCCCGATCCGGGCGTGAAGACCGGGTAGCCGCTGCGCCGCGCCTGCTCGGTGGTAACGCCGAACCAGCTCTGTTGGTAGCGGTCGCTGCCGTAGGACAAGCTGACCCCGAGGTTCAGCGACTGCGCCGCCGAAAGGCGCAGATCGCGCTGCACGATCAACTCACCGAGGCTGCCGCCGTCGCGGTCCAGCGCATCCACGGTCAGTGCCAGCGCCGCGCGCCAGTGTTCGTCGAGCTTGACCTGTCCGGCGATGCGCGCGCGCAGCGTGCGGCGCACCTCGCCGAGCCCGCTGAGCAGGCGGCTCGCCGACTCGTCGCGCCCGCGGTCCAAGCGCAGCCCCAGGCTCAGCTCGTGACGCTCGCCGCGTGCCAGCTCAAGGCCCAGGCCGCGTGGCACCTCGGCGTTGCCGCTGGTGACGAAGCCGCTCGCGCTGGAGATCGAAAAGCGCCCGCTGCGCAGGAAGAACACCGGCTCGGCGCCCGTCTGGCGCTGCTTGGCGCCGGGGATCTCCGGGCCGTGGTTCAGCGCCAGACCGAGCGCGCCCTCCCACTCGGCATTCGCGCCGGTGGCAACGCACAGCAGACCGGCGGCGCCGAACAGCAGGATGGATCGCATGTGGGGGCCTCGTTAGAATCAGCCGATGCAATTGTCCATGGCCTGCACGCGTCGCCAGACAACCCGCGACCGAATTCAGCGCTGACGCGGCCTGCGCCGCGTGCTCGCGCTCGCCGGGCCCGCCCCGGCGCTCTTCGACTCCAACCGAGGCACTCGCTCGTGCCTTCACGGCCATGACCGACACCACCGACTACCGCAGCACGTTGAACCTGCCCGACACGCCGTTCCCGATGCGTGGCGACCTGCCCAAGCGCGAGCCGGGCTGGGTGGCTGCGTGGAACGACACCTCCAGCGAAGGCGGCCTGTACCAGCGCTTGCGCGTCGCGCGCCGGGGTGCACCTCTGTTCGTGCTGCACGACGGTCCGCCCTACGCCAACGGCGTGCTGCACGTCGGCCATGCGGCCAACAACATCCTGAAGGACATGGTCGTCAAGTCCAAGCAGCTGGCCGGCTTCGACGCGCGCTTCGTGCCGGGCTGGGACTGCCACGGCCTGCCGATCGAAAACGCGATCGAGAAGGCGCATGGCCGCAACCTCTCGCGCGATCAGATGCAGGCCAGGAGCCGCGCCTACGCCACCGAGCAGATCGCGCAGCAGATGGCGGACCGCCAGCGCCTGGGCGTGCTCGGCTCCTGGGAGAAGCCCTATCGCACGATGGACTTCGACAACGAAGCTGGCGAGATCCGCGCGTTCAAGCGTGTCATCGAGCGCGGTTTCGTCTACCGCGGGCTCAAGCCCGTGTACTGGTGCTTCGACTGCGCATCGTCGCTGGCCGAGCTCGAGATCGAATACGCCGACAAAGGGAGCCAGGCACTCGATGTCGGTTTCCCCTGCGTCGAGCCGGCGAAGCTCGCCGCGGCGTTCGGCTTGCCGAAGATCGAAGGCGACGCGTTTGCGGTGATCTGGACAACGACCGCGTGGACCCTCCCGGCGAACCAGGCGCTGAACCTGAACCCCGAACTCGACTACGCGCTGGTGCGCACCGAGCGTGGCGCTTTGGTGCTCGCGGCTTCGTTGGTGGACGCCTGCCTGCAGCGCTACGGCCTGCAAGGCAACGTGCTGGCAACGACCAAAGGCGAGCGCCTCGGCGGCCTGAACTTCCGCCACCCGCTGGCGCACGTGCACCCGGGCTATGACCGCCTGTCGCCGGTGTTTCTCGCCGACTACGCCACCGCCGACGACGGCACCGGCATCGTGCACTCGTCGCCGGCCTACGGCGTGGTCGACTTCGTCTCCTGCACGTCGCAGGGCATGAAGGTCGAAGACATCCTGAACCCGGTCGGCACCCGCGGCAGCTATGCCGAGGACTTCCCGCTCTTCGGCGGCCAGAACATCTGGGGTGCGGTACCCGTCATCATCGAATCGCTGCGCAACGCCGGGCGGCTCTTCGCCACCGCTCCGCTCACGCACAGCTACCCGCACTGCTGGCGCCACAAGACGCCGGTGATCTACCGCGCCGCGGCGCAGTGGTTCATCCGCATGGACGAAGGCGAAGGCATTTTCACGAAGGACAAGGCTCCCAAGACCCTGCGCCGCATGGCGCTGGATGCGATCGATGCAACTTCGTTCTACCCAGAGAACGGCCGCGCGCGGCTGCGCGACATGATCGCCAACCGGCCCGACTGGTGCATCAGCCGGCAACGCAGCTGGGGCGTCCCGCTGCCGTTCTTCCTGCACAACGAGACCGGCCAGGCGCACCCCGACACGATGGCGATCATCGACCGCGCAGCCGAGATCGTCGCGCGCGGCGGCGTCGAGGCATGGAGCCGCGTGAGCACCGAAGACATCCTCGGCCCCGGCGATGCGCCGCACTACACGAAGAGCAGCGACATCCTCGAAGTCTGGTTCGACTCGGGGTCGACCTTCTTCCACGTGCTGCGCGGCTCGCACGCGAGCACAGGTGCGTTTGGCGACGGTACGGACGGCCACCACCGCGTAGGCCCCGAGGCCGACCTGTACCTCGAAGGCCACGACCAGCACCGCGGCTGGTTCCACTCGTCGCTGCTGGTGGGCTGCGCGATCGAGGGCCGCGCGCCGTCCCGCGGGCTGCTGACGCATGGCTTCGCCGTCGACGGCCAGGGCCGCAAGATGAGCAAGTCGCTGGGCAACATCATCGACATCCGCACGATCGCGAAGAACCCGGGCGCCGAGATCACGCGGCTGTGGGTCGCGTCAACCGACTACGCGAGCGACCCGCCGATCGACGACAAGGTGCTCGCGCGCGTCGTCGACAGCTACCGGCGCATCCGCAACACGCTGCGCTTCCTGCTCGCCAACGTCAGCGACTTCGACGCCGCGAGCGACGTCGTGCCGCTTGCGCAGATGCTCGAGATCGACCGCTGGGCCCTGTCGCGCGCGGCGCAGCTGCAAGCCGAAGTGCTGGCGCACTACGAACGCCTCGAGTTCCACCCGGTGGTGGCCAAGCTGCAGCTGTTCTGCAGTGAAGACCTCGGCGCGTTCTACCTCGACGTGCTGAAGGATCGCCTCTACACCACGGCGCCGAAGAGCCTGGCGCGGCGCAGCGCGCAGACGGCGTTGTGGCAGATCACGCATGCGATGCTGCGCTGGATGGCGCCGTTCCTGAGCTTCACCGCCGAAGAGGCCTGGGGGCATTTCGGCAGCAGCACATCGATCTTCACCGAGACCTATTGGGCGTTCGAGAAGCCCGAGCAAACGCTGCTCGCGAAGTGGCAACGCCTGCGCGAGATCCGCGATGCGGTGAACAAGGAGATCGAGGCCGTGCGCACGGCCGGCGGCGTGGGCTCGTCCTTGCAGGCCGAGGTGACTGTCGCCGCGGCGACCGATGATGCGGCGCTGCTGCGCACGCTGGCCGACGACTTGAAGTTGATCTTCATCACGTCGCAGGCCACGGTGATCGACGGTGCCGAACTCGCGATCGAGGTCACACCGTCGTCGCACACCAAATGCGAGCGCTGCTGGCACTGGCGCGCCGACGTCGGCTCGAACCCCGAACACGCGACGATCTGCGGCCGCTGCGTGGCCAACCTGTACGGCGCGGGCGAAGCGCGCCGGCACGCCTGATGGTTTCGCGCGGTGCTTCCGCCGGCCCGGGCCTGGCGCCGTGGCTGGGCCTGGCCGCGATCGTCATCCTCGCCGACCAGGTGACGAAGACGCTCATCATCGGCAGCTTCCAGCTCGGCGATTCGCGGCCGGTCACCGAGTTCTTCAACATCGTTCGCGCGCACAACTCGGGTGCGGCGTTTTCGTTCCTGGCCGATGCCGGGGGCTGGCAGCGCTGGTTCTTCGTCGCTTTGGGCGTCGGCGCTTCGGGCTTCATCATCTGGATGATCCGCAACGCGCCGACGCAGAAGCTCTTCTGTTTCGCGGTCTCGATGATCATGGGCGGAGCGCTCGGCAACGTCATCGACCGGCTGCTGCATGGCTACGTGGTCGACTTCCTGCAGTTCCGCTTCGGCATCCTCGAGCCGATCTTCCACGGCGGTTATTTCCCGAGCTTCAACATCGCCGACAGTGCCATCACGCTGGGGGCCGTGTGCCTGATCCTGGACGAGATCCTGCGCGTGCGGCGCAGCCGCTGAAGCGGACTTCGCTGCCGCTGCGGCTGTCGATCATCGTGCCGGTGCTCGACGAAGCGCCGCGCATCGTGGCGGCGCTGCACGCCCTGGCGCCGCTGCGCGCGGCAGGCGCCGAAGTCATCGTCGTCGATGGCGGCAGCAGCGATGGCAGCGCAGCGCTGGCAGCTGCCGATGCCGACGCGGTGATCACGGCCGATCGAGGACGCGCGATGCAGATGAACGCCGGCGCCGCCCGGGCGCGCTCGCCGCGGCTCGTCTTCCTGCACGGCGACACGCGCTTCCCGCCGAACGCCATGGCCCTGCTCAGCTCGGCTTTCGACGCCGGCGCCGTGTGGGGCCGCTTCGACGTGCGCATCGAAGGGCGTTCGCGCTGGCTGCCGGTGGTGGCGGCGTTCATGAACGCGCGCTCGCGGCTGACCGGCATCGCCACCGGCGACCAGGCGATCTTCGTCACGCGCGCCGCCTTCCAGAGCGCTGGCTGTTTTCCGGTGCAGCCGCTGATGGAAGACATCGAACTCTCACGCCGGCTGAAACGCCTGTCATCACCGGCGTGCCTGCACGACAAGGTGATCACCTCGGGACGCCGCTGGGACCAGCGCGGCGCCTGGCGCACGATCGTCTTGATGTGGCGACTGCGTTGGCAGTACTGGCGCGGCACCTCGGCCGAGATCCTGGCGCGGAGTTATCGATGAGCGTGGCGGTGGTGGTGATGGCCAAGGCGCCGCACGCGGGGTGGGTCAAGACGCGCCTGGTCCCCGCACTTGGCGCCGAAGGCGCGGCGCGGCTGGCTGCGCGGATGCTGCGCCACACGCTGGACGAGGCCGCGGTGGCAGCGGTGGGCGAGGTCGAGCTGTGCGGCGCGTCCGACGGCGGCGATGCGCTGCTGCGCGACGCCGCCGCGCGCGTGGGTGCGAAGCTCGCGGACCAGGGCGACGGCGATCTCGGCGCGCGGCTGGCGCGGGCCGCGCAGCGCGCGCTGCTCGATGCCCGCGCGGTGCTGATCCTCGGTACCGACGCGCCTGCCTTGAACGCTGCGACGATTCGCGAAGCGGCGCGCGCGCTGGCCGATCACGACGCGGTGCTCGTGCCGGCTCTGGACGGCGGTTATGCGCTGATCGGCCTGACGCGCTTCGACCCGCGCCTGTTCAGCGGCATCGCCTGGAGCACCGATCGGGTGCTCGCGCAAACGCGCACGGCGCTGTCGGCGGCCGGCTTTCGCACGCTCGAACTCGAATCCGTGCACGATATCGACGAGGCAGCCGACCTGGTGCACGTGCCGAAAGATTGGTGGCGCCAGATCGACCTGCCCCCACCATGATCGATGCCCTGCGCCAAGCCCTGATCGACGCGCGGCTGCCCCAAGCCGATGCACCGCTCGAAATGCTGTCCGACACCGGCCTGGCGCACTGGCATGTGCGCCTGGCCGGCAGCGGCTGGCTGGCGCGTGTGCCCAAACAAAGCCAGCTCGGCTTGCCCGCCGCCGCGCACCTGGCCTACGAAGCGGCTTGCTTCGAGCGCGCGGCGCCGAGCGGCCACACGCCGCGCCTGCATCACGTGCTGGCGCCGTCTGCGCAGCTGCCGCGCGGCGCCCTGCTGGTCGACGAGGTGCTCGGCCGCCCGGCGCAGCTGCCCGGCGATCTGGGTGCGATTGCCGCCACGTTGGCTGCCATCCACGCCCTGCCCATGCCGGCGCAGCGCGCGCCGCTGCTGGCACCCGCCGATGCGCTGGCGGCCTTGCTCGGCGACGTGCAGGCGCAGGCGCAGCATTTGAGCGCAGCGCGGCTGGAGGCCGGCGCGGCGCGGCGCATCGAGGCCGAGTTGAACACGCTGCGTTCGCTCGTTGCCCAGCCCGGGCGGCCGGCGCACCAGCTGATCGCCTTCGACGGCCATCCCGGCAACTACCTGATCCGCGCCGACGGCCGCGCGATCCTGGTCGACCTGGAGAAGGCCCGCTACGGCCCGGCGCCGCTGGACCTGGCGCATGCCACGCTCTACACCTCCACCACCTGGGATGCGGCCAGCCAGGCGGTATTGACGCTGGACGACTTGTTGACGTTTCACCAGACCTGGTCGGCGCTGCTGCCCGGGTCGCAGGCGCTGCGCCGCTGGATCGTGCCGCTGCGCCACGCGATGTGGCTGTGGTCGATCACCTGGTGCGCGAAGTGGCGCGTAGTGTCCGAGCGGCCGGCGTCGGCCGTCGCGGCCGGCGAGGACTGGTCGGCCGAACTCAGCGACGACGCCCTGGTGCAGCACGTGCGCGGCCGCGTCGACCACTACCTTTCGGCGGCCATCGTCGAGCGTGTCTGCGCCGAGGCGGTGCAGCTGGAGTCCGCTCTGGCAAGGTGATGGCGTGATGGTGTGAGGCCGGGACAAGCCCCGCCCACCGCGCCTGGCGTTCGACGAGGCCTGTCAATTCGTCTAATGGCCCGGCACCGTCACGGCCGCAACGGACTTGAGGTCGCAGATGCGGCAGTCCCGGTACGGCGCACTCAGGGCCGCTCCGGTGTTGCTGTTGATCGGCTGGCGCGCTCATAGTGCTCGCGCAGCACATCGCGCCCGAAGTCGCCTTCAAAGTCACGCCAGACGGTGTGGATGTGGTTGCCGCCCGAGTTGTCGAACTCGATCAGGAAGTTCGCCCCCTGGACACGGAAGTAGTGCGGCTGGCCAGGCACCGTGGAGCCGGCCCAGCCAAAGCGGATCGCCGCCAGGGGTCCCGCCTGCACGCGCGCCAGCCGCGCCTGCGCCAGATCGGGCTGCAGATGGTCGGCGAACACGGCGATGAGCGTGAGCAATTGAGCCTGCTGTGACGCCTGCATCTGGTCGAAGGCCAGACCGGCCGCATCCAGCGGCCGGGCGCGCGGTGCATTGCGGCTGATGATGTCGCCGTAGGGTCGGGCGTCGATGATCGCCTGCTTGCGTTGCGCCTCGCTCAGGCTTGCGAGCCACTGTCGCGCCAAGTCCTCTTCGTTGCCGAGCAGCCGGAAACCCAGGCGCGGTGCACCGTCGATGGCCTTTGGCACCCGGGCCGGGTTGGCGCCAAAGAACTGCGGCAACGTGGCCACGACATCCTCGCCCTGCAGGCTGACATGCAGCGACAGGTGGTGCCCCTCGATGCGCCATCCCCAGGCTGCGGCGCCGGGCTGGCCGTAGATGGCGACGGCGTAGTTCTCGGGGTCACGCGACAGGCCGAAGGACTCGAGCTCGCGCAAGGCGATCTCCAGCGCCATCAGGGCGCGCACCTTGTCGTGTCCACGTTGATTGAGCACGCTTCTCAGCAAGGCGGTGGTGGCCTCGCGCTGCGGCACCGACATCGTCTTCCAGGGCAGGCCTTCGCGGCTGCGCGGCGTGTAGTGCCAGTCGCTGCGCCTGGCCTCGTCGAAGGGCAACAGCAGAGCTGCGCGTGCGGCCGGGGCGGTGGCGTCGATCAGGCGCAGGGCGGCGGCGCTGCCCTGCGCCTTCGATGCCGTCGCCCACGCCAGCAGGCCCGTCGACGACAGCAACGGGATGACGCAGGCAACCACAAGGGTGCGGCACTTCATGCCGGGTGATCCTCGCGCACGACTGCGGTCGAGCAGTTCATTGAATCACCTCTGTGGCACTCAGCAGCAGCGCAGGCGGTAGCGTGACGCCGATGGCCTTCAGCGTTTTTTGGTTGACGATGAGATCGAATCTCGCGGGCAACTCCACCGGCAAGTCGGCCGGCCGCGCGCCCTCGAGGATGCGCTCGACGTAGCTCACCGTGCGCTGCATCAGCGCACCCAGATTGGGCCCGTAGTACAGCGCGCCGCCGGCGTGGATGTAGTGCGGTGTGACGCCGATGGAGACCAGCTTGTGCTGCCGCGCGAACGCGGCGATGGGCGCCAACTGCGTGCCCACCACACCTTCGCCGGCAACGAAGAGTGCCTCGGGGCGGCCCGCCGCCACGCGCGCCAGCACGCTGGCCAGCGTATCGCCCGGCGCGACGTAGACGAAGTCCAGCGCAAAGCCCAAAGCTTTGGCCGTGCGCAGATTGGCAGCGCGGTAAATCGACTTGCCCGACGCCTGCGCCGCCGCGATCAGCGTGATGCGCGTCGCGCCGGGCACGGCCTCGCGCAGCAGCTGCAGCACCTTGCCCGAGACTTCGACACCGGCCCAGGACGTGCCGGTGACGTTGCCGCCTGGCCGCGCCAGGCTTGGCACATAACCCAACTCGACCGGCAGCGCCGCGCCGATCATCACGATGGGGATGCGCTGGGTGGCGCGCATCGCCGCTTCGATGGGCTCGTTGGTGATGGCCAGGATCAGCTCGACGTCCAGCCGCACCAGCTCTTGCGCCAGCGCGGCCAGCCTGGGTACCTCGGCGTCGCCATAGCGCCATTCGATCTTCAGGTTGCGGCCCTCTTCATAGCCGCCGGCCTGCAGCGCAGCGCGTATGCCGGTGGCTTCATACGCCGCCATCTGTGACGCCGCCTTGTTCAGCGACAGCACGCCGATGCGGCGCATGGTGCCAACGGCTTGGGTCTGTGCCCGTGCCGGCAGCGCCAGCGATGCCAGTACGGCAGCCATCGACACGCGCCGTGTCGGGCTCACTGAATCACCTCGTCGGCACGCAGCAGCAAGGTTTGCGCGATGGTGAGCCCGATGGCCCTGGCGGTTTTCAGGTTGATGACCCATTCGTACTCCGTGGGCTGCATGACCGGCAGCTCGGCGGGTTTCGCGCCCTCGAGGATGTTGTCGACGTAACCGGCGGCGCGGCGGTCGTGCCAGGCGTCGCCGGACGCTCGAGCTGCGGCACGGCCACTGCAAGCAGCTCGAGTTGTTCGGGAAGTATCTCTTCCTCGAGGGGGGCGAGTCGGACGAGGAACAGTCCCTGCGGATTGTTCCTCGCCTTCGAGCGCCAGCGGCGTCCTCGCCGCCGGCGCCGCCAGCGGCCCGGCGAAGCCGGCTCCGCGGCGGCCGCTTGGCTGGAGTGTGAAAACAGCGGCCATTGGTACCGCTTTTCAGGCTTTAGCCGTGTAGCGAACGCGCCGGCTGCCGATATCGCCCTCAACGGCTGAATTTCGCGCATGGCACGGGTGCCCCAGGTCTGGCACCGGGCGGAGCTTTGGCCGGGCCCACCGGAGCTCCGCTACGATGACCCGCACCGCCCCACCCTCGATGTTGATCGCTACCCTGCTGTGCAGCCTGGCCCTCTTCGCCTGCGGCGGCGGCGACGAGCTGGATGCCGGCAGCAGCGCTCGCGACGCGCGCGAACAGCCCTTGTCCAGCGCCAGCTCAGCGGCCGACAGCGCCAGCTCAGCGACGGACAGCGCCAGCGCGCCGCAGCGCAAGACCACGCAAGCGCTGCGCACCGATCCCGCAGGCGACCCGCAACAACCCAGCGCGCTGGTACAAGGCGGTGTGGCGATGACCCACCTGGGCGTGGCCAGCGGCCGGCCCGACGCCGGGCTGCGCGGCGTGGCGCGCACCGCCAGCTGCGCCCAAGGCTTCGTGGCGCCGGCCGACCTGACACAGACACGTGCCGCACCGCTGCCGGCCGCGGGCAGCGGCATCTTCTACAACGCCACCGAGCTGGCCACCTGGCGTGCGCGCATCAGTGCCGGACCGTTCATCGCCGATCGCGACTTCGCTGCCGGTTCGCCCGGCGATTGGACGCGCATCCAGGCGCAAGCGGCGCTCTTCATGAAACAAGGCGAGCCGCTCGGCGTGCTCGACGAGAGCAGCCGCTCGCGGCACGGCCAACTGGCCCGCGACGCGGCTTTCGTGCAACTGCTGCAACCGAATCCGAACCGGCTCGCCAGCGTTCGCCGCTGGCTGCTCGAGCAGGCCGCGCTGCCGGCCAACGACTTCGCCAACCGGCTGTGTTATCAGTACCCGGACGGTGTGGCGCGCGACGGCTATTTTGCCGAGGCACCCTGGCTCGCCCGCTACATCGCCAGCTACGACTTCGTGCGCAGCGGCGTGCCGGCGGCGGAGCGCGTGATCATCGAGAACTACGTGCGCCGCAACGCCTGGTTCTTCGCCGCTCAGCTCGACTGGGGCCTGGCCGAGCTGTTCCCGCAGCGCCTCGTGGGCAGCTACCGCGAGCGCGGTGCCAGCGCCGCCGCCACCGGCGACGGCATCTGGTGGATGCGGCGCGTGGACGGCAACGCCGACTGCCGCATCGACGCCGCGGACGACCAGAACGCCTACCCGACCTACACCCATGTGCGCGCCGACGGCACGCTGGGCCCGAAGGTCTCGGTGCTGGCGATGTGGTTCAACAACCGCCGCGCGGCGAACGCGCTGGCCGCCGGTAGCGCCGGCTTGCTGCTGGCCGATGGCGAGCTTCAGCACCGCGCCAAGCGCTACGCGATGGAATGGTTGACCTGGGGCGCCTACGCCGACGGCAGCGTTTCGGAGTACACGCGCCACGGCGAGTACTGCGTGAACCGCCAGGGCCTGGCGTACGGCGCGATGAACGTGCAAAGCGGCGTCATGCTCGGCCGCTTGTACGCACGCCAGGGCGACCGCGGGTTGGTCAGCTTCGCCACCGCCGAGGGCTTGTTCGGCAGCGAATCGGGCCCCGGCGCGCCGGCCAAGTCGCTGGCCCTGGTGGCGCAGACCTTGCTGCGCGCCAGCACCGGCGAACTGGCCTGGCACCGCGCCGAGCCGCAGAAGAGCGAGCAACAGCCGCGCGCTGCCACCGCGTTGGGCAACCCGCGCGAGCACTACATGAACGGCTCGCAGGCGATGGATCTGATGCACGAGCTGTGCCTGCTGTCGAGCGCCGCAGTGCTGTCGGGCGTGCCGGTGGCGGCCACGCTGCTGAAACACCCGCTGCTGCTGCGCAGCCCACCGGCCGGCACGCGTGTCGAAACCGGGCTGGGCAGCTGGACCGACAGCCTGGCGGTGCTGCCGGCTGCCTATTTGCTGCGACCGTGACCGCGATGGCCTGACGCCGCCCCGCGGCAAGGCACGCAGACAATGCGCGCCATGCCCCCCGCCGAAGCCGACGCCTCCAGCGTCTGCGCCGCCATCGTCACGTACGCCGACCGCTTCGCGCTGCTTCGCCAGGTGCTCGAAGCCGTGTTCGCCGAAGGCGTGGCGACGGTGGTGGTGGTGGACAACGCCAGCGCCGCCGCCAGCAGCCAGGCGCTGGGCCGGCTCGCCGCCTCCGAGCCGCGGCTGCGCGTGCAGCGTTTCGAGCAGAACCTCGGCTCTGCGGCGGGCTTCGGGCACGCACTGCAAGTGGCCTTGTCGACCGGGGCGCACTTCGTCTGGGTGCTCGACGACGACAACCGGCCTGTACCCGGTGCGCTGCGCGTGCTGCTCGACTTCTGGGCCAGCAGCGGCGCCACAGCGCGAGCCGACCGAGTCGCCTTGTCGTCGTTGCGCGCCGACCGGCCGAGCTTCGTGGCGGCGCTCACCGAACACCCAGTCAGAAATACACGTCGCCCTTGCGGGCCAGCCGCGCCTTCAATCGCGCGACCATCGCTGCGGGCGTTTGCGCGAAGGGTCGCTGCGAGCCGCTGCCGCGATCGACCCAATCGCTGTGCAGCGCCTCGAACACCGGCTGCCAGCCCTCCCCTTTGCGCAGCTGCAAGGCCGGGTTGGGAAAGTAATGCCCGTTGCTTG
>JANNQO010000055.1:0-8863 GCA_031400795.1 Rubrivivax sp.
CAAAGGCTTGAAGACCCTGGTGGGTGCCTGGATCAGCCACGACCGGGAGCGCAACGAACGCGAGATCGAGGCGCTGATCCAGCTGGCGAAGGAGGGGCAGGTCGACATCGCCGTGGTGGGCAACGAGGTCCTGCTGCGCGAGGACTTGCCCGAGCCCGAACTGCTGGCGTACATCCAGCGCGTCAGAGCCGCGGTGCCTGAGGATGTGAAGGTGAGTTGCGTCGACGCCTACTACCAGTACTTGGAGCGACCGGCGCTGACCGCCGCCTGCGACGTGCTGCTGCCCAACTGCTACCCGTTCTGGGAAGGCGCCGACATCGCCGTGGCCTCGCAATACCTGCGGCGCATGCACGGGCTGGTGAAAGCCGCCGGTGGCGAAGACAAGCCCGTCATCGTCGCAGAGACCGGCTGGCCCAGCAGAGGCCAGGCGGTGGCCGGGGCCGTGCCATCGGCCGACAACGCGATGCGCTACTTCATCGACGTCCAGCAGTGGGTCCGGGGCGAGGGGATCAAGTTGTTCTACTTCTCGTCGTTCGACGAGCCCTGGAAGCTCGGACAGGAGGGCGAAGTGGGCACGCAGTGGGGCCTGTGGGACAAGGAAGAGCGGCCCAAGTTCAGTTGACGATATGACCGAAACCCGCATGCACGGCAGCTTCGTCGACGAGGACGGCGAGCGTTGGTACCGCATCGACGGCCCCGACGACGCGGCGCCCTTCTTCACCACATTGGCCAGCGACAGCGACCTGTGGGCCTTCATCTCCAGCGCCGGCTCGCTGGCCGCCGGGCGGCGCGATGCCGACGGCGCCTTCTTCGCCTACGAGACCGTCGACAAGATCCACCGCCGCTGGCAGCACACCGGGCCGCGCACCTGGATCCGCGTACACGGCGGCGAGCAGGCCGAGCTGTGGCAGCCCTTCGCGCCGCGCCACAACGGCGGCAGCGGCGGCGCGCGTTCGGTGGCCAAGAACCTGTCGGGGACGCGGCTGCGTTTGCGTGAAGAACATCCCGGCGGGCACCTCGTGTTCGAAGCTGAGTGGTCGACCGCCGCCGAACTCGGCCTGGTGCGTTCGCTGCGCCTGCGCGCACCGCGCGGGCCGGTTCGTGTGCAGTTGCTCGACGGGGTGCTCAACCTGGTGCCGCCGGGCCTGAGCGTGCAGCAGTTGAACGGCTTCAGCAGCCTCACCGACGCCTACAAGTGGAACGAGGCGGCAGCCGGTGGACGGCTCGGCCTGTTCACGCTCTACGCGAAGATCTGGGATCGCGCCGAGCCCAAGGAGTCGTTCTCGGCATTGGCGGCCTGGCACGCCGGGCTGCCTGCGGGCGCGAAGACGCTGCTGTCGGCGCATCAGGTCGAAGCCTTCTGCCGCAGCGGCCAGGTCGAGGCCGAGACGCTGACGCGCGGCCGGCCGGGCGCCTTCGTCGTCAACTTCGACGCCACGGTCGACGCTGCCGGCCTGCGCTGGCATCAGGTGATCGACGGCCCCCGCTCGCAGGTGCAGGCCTTTGAGCTCGCGCGCCGGCTCGATGCGGGCGGTGGCACGCCGCAGGAGATCGATGAGGCCGTGACGCGCAACACCACCGGCGTGGACGGCCTGGTCGAACGCGCCGACGGAGCGCAGACCTCGGGCGACACCATGGCCGCGGCGCACCACCGCGCCAACGTGCTGTTCAACATCATGCGCGGCGGCGTCTTCGTCGACGGCGAGCACTTCGAACGCGACGACCTGCTGGCCTTCTTGCAGCACCACAACCGGCCCATGGCCGAGGCGCTGCGGCCGGTGGTCGCCGCCTGGCCGCAACGCGTCCAGCGCGGTTTCGCGATCGACGCGGCACGCAAGGCCGGCGGGCCGCAGGCCGAGCGCCTCATGCTGGCCTACCTGCCGCTGACCTTCAGCCGGCGCCATGGCGACCCGAGCCGGCCGTGGAACAAGTTCTCGATCCGCGTGCGCAATGCCGCGGGACAGCGCGTCGTCAACTACGAGGGCAACTGGCGCGACATCTTCCAGAACTGGGAGGCGCTCGTTCCCAGCCAGCCCGAGTACGTCGGCTCGATGATCGCCACCTTCCTCGGCGCGATGACGCCCGACGGCTACAACCCCTACCGCATCGGCCGCGACGGCATCGACTGGGAGCTCATCGCGCACGACGACCCCTGGAGCCACATCGTCTACTGGGGTGATCATCAAGTCATCTACCTGCAACGTCTGCTCGAAGCGGCGCAGGACCGCGACCCCGTTCTACTCGCCAGTTATTGGGATCGCGCGCTGTTCAGCTTTGCCGACGTGCCCTATCGCCTGAAGCCGCACGCCGAGCAGACAGCGCACCCGAAGGACACCGTGGTCTTCGACGACGCCGCACATGCGCGTGCGCTCGAGCGCGCGCGGCGCATCGGCAGCGACGGCCTGCTCGTCTGCGACGACGGCGGCGAGCCGCAGTTGGCCACGCTGCCCGAGAAGCTCGCGGCGATCGTCATCGCCAAGGCCGCCAGCCTGGTGCCCGGCGGCGGCCTGTGGCTGCACACGCAGCGGCCGGAGTGGAACGACGCCAACAACGCGCTGGTCGGCAACGGGCTGTCGGTGGTGACGCTGGCGCATTTGCGGCGGATGCTCGGCTTCATCGCCGAATTGCCCGGCGCGCACCGACCCTTCACGTTGCCCGAGGCGACGCTGCAGGCGCTGCAAGGCTTGCGCGAGCTGCTGCGCGCGACGCCGCTGAGTGCCGTGCACGATGCGGCCGCGCGGCGCCGCTTCCTCGATGGCGCGGGCGCCCTGCTCGATGTCTGGCGCGCGCAGGCCTACCGCGGCGCGGCGGGCCGCCACATCGTGCAGGCCCCACCGGCCATGCTGACTGGCCTGGCGCGCGAGCTGCTGCCGCTGGTCGATGCGACGCTGCAAAACAACCGCCGCGACGATGGCCTGTTCCACAGCTACAACCTGGTCGACCTGAGCCAGGGCCGCGCCGAAGTCAGCCATCTCTATCCGATGCTCGAAGGCCAGGTGGCGCTGCTCGCCTGCGGCTGGCTGTCGCTGGCCGATGCGGTGCGGCTGCTCGACGCGCTGTTCACCAGCGATCTGTTCGACGCGCGGCGGTCGAGCTTTCTGCTCTACCCCGACCGGCGCCTGCCCGGATTCTTCGAACGCAACCGGCTCGATGCCCAGGCGCTGGCGCTGCCGGTGGTGCACAGGCTGCTCGCCGAAGGCCGCAGCGATCTGCTTCAGCACCAGAGCGACGGCACGGTGCGCTTTGCGCCGGCACTGGCCAACCGCGGCGACCTGCTCGCCGCCGGAGCAGACGTCGGCGACGAGATCGAAGCGCTGGCCGACGCCTACGAGCGCATCCTGAAGCACCGCGAATTCACCGGCCGCTCGGGGACGATGTTCGGCTACGAGGGCCTGGGCTGCATCTACTGGCACATGGTGGCCAAACTGCTGCTGGCGGTGCAGGAGCGTGTGTTCGAGGCCGCCGATGCAGGTGCGCCCGAACTCCCGGCACTGATCGCGCACTACCGCCGCGTGCGCGAAGGCATCGGCTACCGCAAGAGCGCCGCCGACTGGGGCGCCTTCCCGGCCGACCCGTACAGCCACACGCCCGGCGAAGGCGGCGCACAGCAGCCGGGCATGACCGGCCAGGTCAAGGAGGAGATCCTCACACGATGGGGCGAGCTGGGGCTGCGCGTGCGGCACGGCCGCGTGCGCTTCGACCCGGTGCTGCTCGACGCCGCCGAGCTGCCGCCCGATGGCGAGTTGCGCTTCACCTGGGCCCAGCTGCCCTATGTCTACCGGCGTGGCAGCCTGACGCGGCTGGAGGTGTTGACCGACGGCGGCTGGATGGATTGCCCCGAACGCAGCTTCGACCCGCGCGGGGTGCGGGCGGTGCAGGCGCAGGTGTGCTTCGAGGCCGGTGGAGCGGGCCGATAGTCAGGCCGATGGGGCCCCGTCAGGTGATCACGTTCGGCGCCTCCCGCCCGGTGCGCTGGCGGATGCCAGCCAACTGGTCGGCCAGGGCGACCAGGTCGGCCAGCGCCGCCTGGGTGTCCACGTCCGTGCCATGGCACGGGGCATCGGCCTCGAAGCGCTCGATGTAGACCCGCAGCGTGGCCCCCGAGGTGCCGGTACCCGAGAGCCGAAAGACGATGCGCGAGCCGTCGTCGAACACGATGCGCAGGCCCTGCCGCTGCGACAGGCTGCCGTCGATCGGGTCGCGGTAGCTGAAGTCGTCGGCCAGGCGCACGGGCCGCCCTTGGACACCACCGGCCAGCAGTGTGGGCAGGCGTTCGGCCAGCGCCGCCATGAGCTGCTGCGCCACCTCGAGGTCAAGCTCTTCGTAGTCGTGGCGCGTGTACAGGTTGCGGCCAAAGCGCGCCCAATGCGCCTGGGCGATCTCGCGCACCGTCTGGCCGCGCACGGCCAGGATGTTCAACCACAGCAGCACGGCCCAAAGGCCGTCTTTCTCGCGCACATGGTTCGAGCCGGTGCCGGCGCTTTCTTCGCCGCACAGCGTGACCCGGCCGGCGTCGAGCAGGTTGCCGAAGAACTTCCAGCCCGTTGGCGTTTCATACAGGGGCACACCCAGCGCCTGGGCGACCCGGTCGGCGGCGCCGCTGGTGGGCATGGAACGTGCGATGCCGGCGATGCCGCCACGGTAGGCCGGCGCCAGCTGCGCGTTGGCCGCCAACATGGCCAGCGAGTCCGAAGGCGTGATGAACAGACCGCGGCCGATGATGAGGTTGCGGTCACCGTCACCGTCGGAGGCCGCGCCCAGATCGGGCGCCTGCTCCGACATCATCAGCGTGTGCAGCTCATGCGCATGCACGAGGTTGGGGTCGGGGTGCTCACCACCGAAGTCCGGCAGCGGCGTGCCCCGCCGCACGGTGCCAGCCGGCGCACCCAGCTCACGCTCGAAGATCGCGTGCGCATAGGGCCCGGTGACGGCGTGCATGGCATCGAAGGCCAGCCTGAAGCCCGAGGCGAAGAGCCGGGAGATGGCCTCGAAGTCGAACAGCTGGCGCATCAGCGCCAGGTAGTCGGCCACCGGATCGATGACTTCGACCGTCATCGACTCGACGCCGTGGGTGCCCAGCCGATCCAGGTCGACCGGCGGCGTGTCGGTGCTGCGGTAGGCCTGGATGGACAGGGTGCGGGCGTAGATGGCGTCGGTCACGGCCTCGCTCGCCGGCCCGCCATTGGCGCCATTGAACTTGATGCCGAAGTCGCCCTCGGGACCGCCGGGGTTGTGGCTGGCCGAGAGGATCAGACCGCCGAAGGCCTGGTGCCTGCGGATGACGCAGCTTGCCGCTGGCGTGGCCAGGATGCCGCCCTGGCCCACCAGCAGGCGCGTGATGCCGTTGGCCGCGGCCATGCGGATGACGGTCTGGATCGCCTCGAGGTTGAAGTAGCGGCCATCGCCGCCAACGACCCAGGTTTGCCCGGCAAGGCCCTCGGCCCGTCCAGGCCGCACGGCGTCGAACACCGACTGCACGAAGTTGGGCAGGTAGGCGCCGGCGGCGAACTCGCTCACCTTCTTGCGCAGCCCGCTGGTGCCTGGCTTCATGCCGGCAATGGGTGCCGTGGCGTGGGTGTGGATCATGCGATGTCCCCGGGTTGACGCCGCTCGCGGCAGAGCTGTCGATACAGCGTGGCGTAGGCCTCGGCGGCGGGCGCCGGCATGTCAGAGCTTGTCGATCATCGGCTGCGTGATCAGGCACACCCCGCGCTCGGTGCGGCGGAAGCGGCTCGCATCGAGTGCCGCGTCGCTGCCCACCACCAGCCCGTCGGGGATGACCACGCCGCGGTCGACGACCACCTTCTCGAGCTGCACATGCCGGCCCACACGCACATGCGGCAGGATGATGGCTTCTTCGATGCGCGAATACGAACTGGTGCGCACGCCGGTGAACAGCAGCGAGCGCCGCAGCTCGGTACCCGAGACGATGCAGCCGCCGGAGACGAGCGACGAGACGGCATACCCGCGGCGCTCGGGCTCGTCGTGCACGAACTTGGCCGGCGCGACGAGCTCGCTGTAGGTCCAGATCGGCCAGTCGGTGTCGTACAGGTCCAGCGCCGGTGTGATGTCGGTCAGGTCGATGTTCGATTCCCAGTAGGCATCCACGGTGCCGACGTCGCGCCAGTAGGCCTCGGCCTCCTGGTGCGAGCGCACGCACGAGGCGCTGAAGCGGTGTGCCACGGCCTTGCCATGGGCTCCACGTAGGGCACCAGGTCCTTGCCGAAGTCGTGGCTGGAGTCGAGGTTGGCCGCATCGGCGCGAAGCAGATCGAACAGGTAGGCGGTGTTGAAGACGTAGATGCCCATCGAGGCCAGTGCCAGATCGGGCCGGCCGGGGACAGCAGGAGGGTCGGCCGGCTTCTCGACAAAGCTGCGGATCGTGTCCTGCTCGTCGACATGCATGACGCCAAAGCCCGTGGCCTCCATGCGCGGCACTTCCAGACAGCCCAACGTGATGTCGGCGTCGCTGTCCACATGCTGGCGCAGCATGACCTCGTAGTCCATCTTGTAGATGTGGTCGCCGGCCAGCACGACGATGTACTTGGGCGCGTAGCTCTCGACGATGTCGATGTTCTGGTACACCGCGTCGGCGGTGCCGCTGTACCAGGCGTCTTCGGAGACACGCTGGCTGGCCGGCAGGATGTCGAAGCTCTCGTTGCGTTCGGCGCGCAGAAAGGTCCAGCCGCGCGTGAGATGGCGGATCAGGCTGTGCGCCTTGTACTGCGTGGCCACGCCGATGCGCCGGATGCCGGAGTTGAGCGCGTTGCTCAATGCGAAGTCAATGATGCGTGTCTTGCCGCCGAAGTACACCCCGGGCTTGGCGCGCCGGTCGGTCAGCTCCATGAGGCGGCTGCCGCGGCCGCCGGCCAGCACGAAGGCCATCGTGTCGCGCGCCAGGCGCCTGGTGATCGGTGCAGCTTGCATGGGGTCTCCTGGTGAGGGGGCCGGTCGGTCCGGTTGAGGTTCTCAAGTGCCGATGCTCGGCGGCGCCAGCGGGGCGGCTCGCCGGTCCAGAGCTGCCGCCGCACCGAGCAGGGCCGGCGACTGCGCAGATTCGATGACCCAGACCGGGATCGGCGCGAGGTAGCTGCTGAAGCGGCCCTTGTCTTCGAAGCGGGCACGAAAGGGCGATCGCAGGAACACCCCACCCAGCCGCGGCACGATGCCGCCGCCAATATAGACGCCAGCGCGCGCGCCCAGGGTCAGGGCGAGGTTGCCCGCCGTGGCGCCGAGGAAGGCGCAGAACAGCTGCAGGGCCTCGGCGCAGGAGGGGTCAGCGCCGGCCAGGGCGGCCGCAGTGATGTCGGCCGCGCTGGGCTGCGGTGCGGCAGCCGCCCCCTGGTCCAGCGCCCACAGCGCACGGTGCAGGTTGACCAGCCCCTGGCCCGACACGGCACGCTCGGCCGAGACATGCCCGTGCCACAGCGCCAACTGCGCCAGCACCGCCTGCTCACGCGGCGTGCTCGCGCTCAGGCTGACATGCCCGCCCTCGCCTTCCAGCGGCGACCAGCCGCCGGCGCCGTCGGGCACCAGGCCCGACACACCCAGCCCGGTGCCGGGGCCGATGAGCGCGATGGCCGCGTCGTCGACTGCGTCCCCGCCGCCGACCTGGCGCAATTCCTCGCGCGGCAGCAGCGGCAAGGCCAGCGCCAGGGCGGTGAAGTCGTTGATGACTCGCAGGCGGGCAAAGCCGAACTGCTGCTGCAAGGCGCTGATGGAAAAGCGCCAGTGGTGGTTGGTCATCTGCACCCAGTCGCCCAGCACCGGGTTGGCGATGGCCAGCGCACAGGCCGCTGGCGTGCCGCGGCCGGTGGATTCCAGGTAGGACAGCAGCGCGTCGGCCAGCGTGGCGAAGGCGGAACAAGGCAGCGTGCGCACGTCCTCGATGGCAGCGCCTGGCGCGCGCTGCCAGGCAAAGCGTGCGTTGGTGCCGCCGATGTCGGCCAGCAGGCGCGTGCCGTCTTCGCAGACCGGAATCTGGCTGGCCATGGTCTTCAGCGGCGGCGCTGCCGCCGCTCACGCCGAGTGCGGATGCGGGCCGCAGGCGTGCCGTGGCGGGGCTTCATGCCTGCCTCGGTGAGGGCAGCCACGTAGGGCGAGGGGGCAGGCGAGGCCACGAACGTGGCCGTCGAGCGCGGCGGCATCACCGCCGCCCATGCGCTGCCGTCGATGTGCATATCCAGCGGCACCGCATGCTCGTGCCGGTTGTTCACCACCACCGTGCGCTGGCCTTGTTGATCGACGAAAGCCGTGGCCTCGACTTCGCGGCGCGACACCGCACACAGCACGCGCTGCGCACCCGGCGGCACAAAGCGCGCGAAGTGCCCGAGTACCCAGTAGCCGCTCTGGTGCATCAGGGCGCCACTCGCACCGTCGGCCAGGATCGGCGCGTTGCACAGGTTGCCGACGTGGTTGGGGCCGCCGGTCTCATCGAGCAGCAGGTTCCAGTCGATCCAGCCGACGGTCCAGCGGTTCAGGTCGTTGATGATGTTGCGCGCATAGCGCTCGCCCGTCTCCCACGCGCCGATGTGCGGACCGCCCTCCTGGCAGCCTTCGGTGAACAGCAGTTGCTTGTCGGGCCAGGCATCGTGCGTGAGCTGCACCTGCTCGAAATGGTCTTCGCCGTACCAGTGGAAGCCGGCGCCCCAGACGTAGCGCGCGGCGGCGGGGTCGCTGTAGATCACGCTGGTGCGTTCGACGAGCTGGTCGCGGTTGTGGTCCCAGACCACGATCTTCACGTGGCCGAGGCTGGCGGCATGCAGCGCGGGGCCGAGGTGGTCGCGCACGAAGTCGCGCTCCTCCTCGGCCGTGTAGAGGCAGGAGTCCCAGCGCTGATGGGCCATCGGCTCGTTCTGCACCGA
>JANNQO010000056.1:0-41179 GCA_031400795.1 Rubrivivax sp.
GCCGTTGTCGCCCAGGATCTTGCGGCCCAGCAGGTCCAGCGACTGGATCGTGTTCGTGCCTTCGTAGATCAGGTTGATGCGAGCATCGCGAACGTACTGCTCCATGCCCCATTCCTTGACATAGCCATGGCCGCCGAAGACCTGCATGCAATGCGAGGTGGCGAGCCAGGCGTTGTCGGTGAGGAAAGCCTTCACGATCGGCGTGAACAGCGCGATGTAGTCGTCGCAATCGCGCTTCTGATCGTCGTCGTCGGTGGCCAGCGACTTGTCGATCTGCAGCGTGGTCCACATCGCCAGCGCCCGCCCGGCTTCGGCATAGGCGCGCGCCGTGAGCAGCATCTTGCGCACGTCAGGGTGCACGATGATCGGGTCGGCCGGCTTGTCGGTGGCCTTCGGACCGGAGAGGCTGCGCATCTGCAGCCGGTCATTCGCATAGGCCGCGGCGTTCTGGTAGGCCACCTCGGTGAGGCCCAGGCCCTGCATGCCGACACCGATGCGCGCCGCGTTCATCATCACGAACATCGCCGGCAAGCCCTTGTTCGGCTCACCGACCAGCCAGCCTTGTGCGCCTTCGAGGGTGATCTGCGCGGTGGCGCTGCCGTTGATGCCCATCTTGTGCTCGAGGCCGGTGCAGAAGATGCTGTTGCGGTCTCCAATCGAACCATCGGCGCTGGGCACGAACTTCGGCACGACGAACAGCGAGATGCCCTTGCTGCCGCTCGGCGCCTCGGGCAGCCGCGCCAGCACCAGGTGAACGATGTTCTCGGCGAAGTCGTTTTCGCCGCCGCTGATGAAGATCTTGCTGCCGCTGATCTTGTAGCTGCCGTCGCCCTGCGGCTCGGCCTTGCTGCGCAGCAGGCCGAGGTCGGTGCCGCAGTGCGCTTCGGTCAGGCACATCGTGCCGATCCACTGGCCGCTGACGAGCTTGGGCAGGTACAGCGCCTTCTGATCGGGCGTGCCGTGCGAATGCAGGCATTCGTAGGCACCATGCGCAAGGCCCGGGTACATCGCCCAGGCCTGATTCGCGCTGTTGAGCATCTCGTAGAAGCTCTGGTTCACGACATGCGGCAGCCCCTGGCCGCCGAACGCGGGGTCGGACGACAGCGACGGCCAGCCGCCTTCGACGAACTGCGCGTAGGCCTCCTTGAAGCCCTTGGGGGTGCGCACGGCGTGCGTGCTGCGGTCGAGCGTGCAGCCTTCGGCGTCGCCAGGCAGGTTCAGCGGCGCCAGCACTTCGGCGCAGAACTTGCCGCCTTCTTCGAGCACCGCGTTCACCGTGTCGGCGTCGACGTCGGCGTGCTTCGGATACTGCTTCAGCTCGTCGGTGACGTGCAGCAATTCGTGCAGCACGAACTGCATGTCGCGCAGCGGGGGCGTGTAGTGGGGCATGAAGACCTACCTTCCTGGAAGAGGTGATTCGTAAATCGACAGCACCCGCGCGAAGCCGGTGCGTGCACGGTCGAGCACGCCGGGGTTGCGCAGGAAACGAGCGTCGTGGTGCAGGGCCAGGATTAGGCCGTGCATCTCGAAAAGCATCTGCAGCGGGTCGGTGTCCACACGCAGGTGGCCCTCTTCGACGGCCAGTTCGATGGCACGCTGCAAGGCCGAGTGCCAGGCGCGCACCATCTCGGCCAGCGCGTCGCGCACCGGGCCGGGCCGGTCATCGAACTCCACCGCGCCGCTGATGTAGATGCAGCCGGCTTCGAGTTCGAACGAGACACGCCGGATCCAGGCTTCGAAAAGCGCGGCCAGGCGCGGCAGGCCGCGCGGCGCTTTCATCGCCGGGAAGAAGACCTCCTCTTCAAAGCGCGCGTGGTATTCGCGGATGACCGAGATTTGCAGCTCCTCGCGCGAACCAAAATGCGCGAAGACGCCCGACTTGCTCATCTGCGTGACCTCGGCCAGCGCACCGATGGACAGGCCTTCCAGGCCCATCTGCGAGGCCAGGCCCAGCGCGGCTTCGAGGATCGTCGCACGCGTCTGCTGACCCTTGGGTTGACCGCGGTGTGCGAGTGTGGAGCGCAGTGGGGTCAGCGACGGAGGTGATGACACGGATGTACACAATGAAACGAACGATCGTTCTATTTTGCGAGCATCTCGCCGCCCGCGGATGGGCGGTGTCGAGAATTTCTAGTTGCGTTCGTCTAGATCGAGGGCCTTCAGGCCATGCAGCGCGGGTTTACCCGGTATCGACGTCCGTCATTGAGCGATATCAGCGGAGCGGTTACGCTCGCAGACATGGATGTTCTCCAGCTCGACGTCTCCGGCCGCCCGCAAGCGTGGATCGCTCCGCGCGAGGCGGCGGTGCTGTACGCGAGCGATGCCGTGGCCTGGACGCTGGGCGACGCCTGCCAGGTACTGCGCGGCGGCATTCAGCGTACCACCGGCAAACAATCGCGCATCGTGCTGCACCCGATCATCGCGGTGCGCGGTGCGGTGCCTTCGCGTGCCTGGCGCCAGACGCCGGCACTGGCCAATTCGAAGCTCTTCTCGCGCGACCGCCATCTCTGCGCCTACTGCGGCGGGCGCTTTCACAGCGATG
The DNA here is from genome assembly GCA_031400795.1 of Rubrivivax sp. Classification (GTDB taxonomy): domain Bacteria; phylum Pseudomonadota; class Gammaproteobacteria; order Burkholderiales; family Burkholderiaceae_C; genus Rubrivivax. The sequence goes on from JANNQO010000056.1 coordinate 2,543, forward strand.
ATCTGACGCGCGAGCACATCGTGCCGGTGTCGCGCGGCGGCACGGATACCTGGATGAACTGCATCACCGCCTGCCGCTCGTGCAACGGCCGCAAGGGCAACCGCATGCCCGAAGAGGCGCGCATGAGCCTCTTGTACCTGCCCTACGTGCCGAGCCTGCACGAGGACATGATCCTGCGCGGCCGCCGGATTCTGTCCGACCAGATGGACTTCCTGCTGGCGTCGGTGCCGCGCAGTAGCCGTCTGCACGCGTAACCGGCGTGGAACTCCAGGGACCCGGCACGGGTCTGGAGCGAACAACTCTTTCGAAAGCCCCGATGAAAACCCACCTTGCTCTGATCGTCACCGCCGTAGCGCTGGCCGCCTGCACCACCACCAGCCCCGACGTCATCAGCCGCCAGGACGCACAACGCTTGGCCACCGTGGTCGACGGCGTGGTGCTGTCGTTGCGCCCGGTGGTCGTCGACGGCACGCAGAGCGGCGTGGGCGCCGCCGCCGGCGGGGTGGTCGGCGGCATCGCCGGCTCGACGGTCGGGGGTCGGCGCGAGTCGGTGGCGGTGGGGGTGATCGGCGCTGTGGTCGGCGGAGTCGTCGGCAATGCCGTCGAACGCTTGTCGACGCGCGAAGAGGCGGTCGAGATTCTCGTGCAATTGAAGAGCGGAGAGCGCCGCTCGATCGTTCAGGCCAAGGCCGGCGAGACGCTCAACGCGGGTGATGCCGTGATCATCGTCACCACCGGCGGCAAGGTGCGCGTCACCAAAGCGCCGGCCGGAGCCGCCCAGGCCGCTGCGAGCAAGTCTTGACGGCTAATGCTCTGGCGATAAGCGTGCGCAAACTTGGTCTGTTCTTTTCCGGCTATCGAGTCGATTGACGAGGTTTTGGCACTCGCTCAACCCGAGTGCTAATATGCGAGGAACCAATCCAACCCGAGCTGGTCCCAGCCCGCCATGAACACCACCGCTTCGACCGCCGTTGCCATTCGTGATCCGTGGGCCCTGGTGCCCTCGCTCGGCAACCTGGACGCCTACATCAGTGCCGTGAACCGGCTGCCGATGCTCACCCAACAGGAAGAGGTCTCGCTCGCGCAGCGCCTGCGCGCCAGCGGCGATGTGCAGGCCGCCGGCCGCCTGGTGCTCTCGCACCTGCGCCTGGTGGTCTCGGTGTCGCGCCAGTATCTGGGGTACGGATTGCCGCAGGGCGACCTGATCCAGGAAGGCAACGTCGGCCTGATGAAGGCTGTGAAACGCTTCGACCCCGAGCAAGGCGTGCGGCTGGTGAGCTACGCGCTGCATTGGATCCGCGCCGAGATTCACGAATACGTGATGAAGAACTGGCGCATGGTGAAGGTGGCCACCACCAAGGCGCAGCGCAAACTGTTCTTCAACCTGCGCTCGATGAAGCAGGGCCTGAAAGGCGAAGCCGCGGACGCCGACACGCACCGCAACACGCTCACGCCGGCCGAGGTGGCCACCGTGGCGCGCAAGTTGAACGTCAAGCCCGAGGAAGTCATCGAGATGGAGACGCGCATGTCGGGCGGCGATGTCGCGCTCGAACCGCAGACCGACGATGGCGAAGAAAGCTACGCGCCGATCGCCTACCTGGCCGACGACAGCAACGAACCCTCGCGCCGCATCGAATCGCTGCACCGCGACTGGCTGGCTGGCGACGGTATCCAGCAGGCGATTTCGGGCCTGGACCCGCGCAGCCGGCGCATCGTCGAAGAGCGCTGGCTGAAGGTCAACGACGACGGCTCGGGCGGCATGACGCTGCACGAACTGGCCACCGAATACGGCGTGAGCGCCGAACGCATCCGCCAGGTCGAAGTGGCGGCGCTGAAGAAGATGCGCAAGGCTTTGGTCTGAGCGGCAACTACGCGCCTTCCGCGAGCAGCAGCTTCAAGTCGTGCACGAGCACGTCGGCGCCCGTGCCATAGCGCGTGAACAGGCGCACGCGGCCTTTCGCGTCGAAGACGTACGAACCGGCCGTGTGGTCCATCGAGTAGCTGCCTTCGGTCTTGCCGGGCACCTTGGCGTAAAAGACCTTGAAGTGTTTGGCCGCGGCCTTGGTCTGCTCGGCATCGCCGCGCAGCGCGACGAAATCGGCGCCGTAATTGCCGACATAGGCCTTCAGCAGCTCGGGCGTGTCGCGCTCGGGGTCGATCGTCACGAAGATGCCCTGCACGCGCGCCCCGTCGGCGCCGAGCTGCTTCTTCACGTTGGCCAGCTCCAGCAACGTGGTCGGGCACACGTCGGGACATTGCGTGAAGCCGAAGAAGACCACCGTCACCTTGCCCTTGAACTCAGCCAGCGTGCGCGGCTTGCCCTCGGCGTCGGTGAGCGTGAGTTCGCGCGCGTACTCGGCGCCGGTGATGTCGACGGCCTTGAACTGCGGCTTCGGCGCCGCAGCACGATCACAGGCCGCGAGCAGCGCTGCAGCGCCGAAGACTAGCGAAACACGCCGAGAGAGATCAACCATGGTCCGAGGTAGTGGTCCAGCAGCAGCGCCGCAAAGAGCAGCGACAGGTGCCAGATGGAGTAGCGAAAGGTCTGCCGCGCCAGCGCTTCACTGTAGTCGCGCCAGAGTCGGAAGGCTTTCCAGACGAAGCCGCCACCGAGCACCAGCGCCGCGGCCAGGTAGATCGCACCGCTCATGCCCTGGATGAAGGGCAGCAGCGTGCCCGCGAACAGCACCAGCGTGTAGAGCAGGATGTGCAGCCGCGTGAACTCGGAGCCATGCGTGACGGGCAACATCGGCAAGCCGGCTTTGCGGTAGTCCTCAGCCCGGTACAGCGCCAGCGCCCAGAAATGCGGCGGCGTCCACAGAAAGATGATCAGGCACAGGATCAACGCCTGCGGGCCTACGTCGCCGGTCATCGCCGACCAGCCGAGCACCGGCGGCATCGCACCCGAGGCACCGCCGATGACGATGTTCTGCGGCGTGAGCGGCTTCAGGATCAGCGTGTAGACGACCGCGTAGCCGATGAAGGTGGCCAGCGTCAGCCACATCGTCAGGGCGTTGACCCACTGCAGCAGCACCGCGCTGCCCAGGCAGCACAGCAGCAGCGAGAAGCCGAGCGCCTGCGCGCTGCTGAGCTGTCCCCGGGCCGTGGGCCGCCAGGCGGTGCGCAACATGCGTGCATCGAGTTGCTGCTCGACCAGGCAGTTGAACGCGGCCGCCGCGCTGGCCACCAGCCAGATGCCCAGCGTGGCCGCAGCGACGCGCGGCCAATCCGGCCAGCCCGGCTCGGCGAGCAGCATGCCGATGAAGGCGCAGAAGACGATCAACTGCACGACACGCGGCTTCGTCAGCGCGAGGTATTGCGCCGAGCGCGATCCGGCTTGTGCAGCAGCGACGATGCTCTGAGCCATGCCGAAATTCTAGGCAGCCACGGTCGCGCGACCGGGCGCTGCCGCTGCGGCCCGCACGGGCCGGGAGCGCGCCCACAGCAGCGACAGCAGCAGCACCAACGCGGCGGCACCGCCGGAATGAGCCAGCGCGGCGAAGATCGGCCAGCCCAGCACGACATTGCTCAAGCCACTGATGAGCTGCGCCAGCAGCAGCGCCGCGAGCAGCAGCGCGAAGCGGCTGGCCGCAACGCAGCCTCCGCCACGCAACACGAAGATCAGCGCCAACAACAAGGCGGTGAGCACGAGCGCCCCGACGCGATGCACCCAATGGATTGCCACCAGCGCGTCATAAGGCAGGTAGCTGCCCGCACCGGTCTGCCCGAGGTCGCGCAGCAGCGTGAAACCGTTGCCGAAGTCCATGGTCGGCCACCAGCGCCCTTGGCACAACGGCACGTCGGGGCAGGCCAGCACCGCGTAGTTCGTGCTGACCCAGCCGCCCAGCGCCGACTGCGCGAACACCGCCGCCAGCGCCAGCACCACGAAGCGACGCGTGGCCGGCCGCAGCGGCAGCGCGCGGTTGCGAAACGACGCATGCTGCTGCGCCAGCAGTGCAAGCAGCAGCAGCCCACCGAGCAAGTGCAGCGTCACCATCGCCGGGTACAGCTTCAGCGTCACCGTGTACTTGCCGAAGAGGCCCTGCACCAGCACCCACAACAGCGTCGCGAAGGCCCATCCGGGCGAGTGCGGCAAGCGCTTGCGCTCCAGCCAACTCACCGCGGCTATCACGGCGATCAACAACCCGACGGTCATCGCCAGGTAGCGGTGGATCATCTCGATCCAGGCCTTGCCGAAGCTCACCGGCCCCGCGGGCAGCGCCTCCTGCGCGGCGGCAATCTGCGCCTCGGCGCCCACCGGGGTGGCATGGCCGTAGCAGCCCGGCCAGTCCGGGCAGCCGAGACCCGAATCGGAGAGGCGCGTGAAAGCGCCGAAGACGATCAGGTCGAAGGTCAGGAACAAGGTCAAAGCCGTCAGCGCTGCCAGCCTGGCACCGGTGTTGCCGCCGCGCGAGCGCAGCCAGACGAAGGCCAGCGGCAGCAGGGCCAACAGCAGCACGAGCGCTAACAGGCGCAGCGTGGGCGCAAAGTTGACGAGCGCAGGATCAACCATGTCGCTTCAGCGTCCCGGCCGGTCCCACGACGCCGAGGCGCGCAGCAGGCGGTCGAGGTCGCGCTTGAGGCGTGCCGGCTCGGCACCGGGCGGCATGCGCATCATCCAGTCGCCTTGTGGGTCGATCAGATAGAGGTGGTCGGCCAGTTGCCGGCCAGCTTCGGGCTCGAGCCAGCGCGACAGAACTGAGGCATCGACACGCAGTAGCTGCATGGCCGGTGTGACTTCCAGCGCCTGGCGCAGCGCCGGCGCAACGGCACTGCCATCGGTGATGAGCCAGACCTTGTCGAGCCGGTCGCGTTCGCGGCCGAGCATCTCGCGCAGCTGGCGCTGCAGGTACAGCTGCTTCTCGCAGCCCGCATCGCAGGCCGACGGCGCGACCACAACGAGCAGCCACTGCCCCTTCAACGACGTTGCCTCGACGGCGAGGCCGTCCAGCGTCCGCAACGGCAGCGACGGCATCGGCCGCGCCGGCTGGATCAGCGCGCCCTGGTTTGCACGCCCCGCGGGCCGCACGACGAAGTAGGTGAGGTATGAAGCGACCACCGGCGCGGCGCAGACCAGCAGCACCGCCAGCATCTTCAGCCGTCCGAGCCGGGTGCGCTGCGCGTCGCCGTCGGCCGCCGGCACGGCCACGCCGTGCACGGTGAACGACAGCGGCTCAGCGCGCGTCTTGTCGGCGTGGGCGGATGAGTTGGAACCAGACATACAAACCGGTGATGAGTGCCGAGAGGCCGAACCACTGCGCCGCGTAGCCGTGGTGTTTGTGCACATCGGCTGCCGGCGCGGGCCAGCGGCGTTGCAGTGCCGTTGCGCCCGGTTCGGCCGGCCCTTCCTGCAGCACCGACAAGGGCCGCAGCGTCAGCCGCAGTTCCCGTGCGAAGGCCGCAACGTCGAGATTCTGCCGGATCACCCCGACATCGCTGCCCGCCATCTCGAACAGCCGCGACGGTGGCGGGGCCACGCGTGCTTCGACGCGCACCTCGCCCGGCGGGGTGCCGGGTGCCTGCACCCGCGCACGGTCTTGCGGATCGCGTGGCAGCCAGCCGCGCTGCACCAGCACCGCTGTGCCATCGGCCAGCAGCAGCGGCGTGATCACGAAGAAGCCGGGGCGCCCGTCCATCTGGCGGTTGTCCAGATACACCGTCGCGTCATCGCGCCAGACACCGAGCAATTCGATGCGGCGATGGAGTTGCAATTGCGCCTCGTCTTCACTTCGGGCCAGAGCGCGGCCGGCCAGCGGCGGCAGATCACGGCGCTCATCGAGCGCGCTCTGCAACGCTGTCCTCTGCCTGGCACGGTCGAGTTGCCACAGGCCCAGCCGCGCGGTGGCCAGCACGGCGGCCACGGCAGCGACGGCCACGATGAAACGCTCGAACCTCACGCCACCGTCCCGGTGTGAGAATCCGCGGCGATGAAGGTCCTGCTCGTGCTGATGCTGGTGGCGGTGCTCGGGGCGCTGGCCAGCGCCGGCTTCTTCATGCTGAAGAAGCGCGGCCCCGACAACCGGGGCGAACAAGACCGCCGCATGGCGCGCGCGCTGGCCGTCCGCGTGGCGATCTCGGTCACGATGTTCCTGCTCATCCTGCTCGGCTGGGCGATGGGCTGGGTGCGGCCTTCGGGCATTCCGATCGGCATCTGAGCGGTGCCGCGAGCGAGCGCCGCGCGAGGCGGCGCGCGGGACGCGACGTCTAGGCGGCGATCAGAGCCAGTACACCAGGATGTACAGGCCCAGCCACACCACGTCGACGAAGTGCCAGTACCAGGCGGCGCCTTCGAAGCCGAAGTGGCGCTGCGGCGTGAAGTGCCCTTTCATCAGGCGCAGCGTGATGAAGGTCAACATCAGCATGCCCATGAAGACGTGGAAACCGTGGAAGCCGGTGAGCATGAAGAAGGTCGAGCCGAAGATGCCCGAACTGAGCTTCAGGTTCAGGTCGTTGTAGGCATGCGAGTACTCGTAGGCCTGCACGCAGATGAAGGTGGCGCCCAACACCACCGTGATCCACATCCAGGCGATGGTCTTGGCGCGTTGGCCAGCGAGCAGCGCATGGTGGGCGATGGTCAGCGTGACGCCCGAGGTCAGCAACAGTGCGGTGTTGACCGTCGGCAGCGGCCACGGGCCCATCGTCGTGAACGGCTCGATGGTGCCGGCCGGAGATGCGGTGATGCCGCCACCGGCGCTCGGCCAGATGGCCTTGAAATCAGGCCACAGCACCTGGTGGTCGAGGTTGCCGAGCATCGGCACCGAGAACACGCGAGCCCAATACAGCGCACCGAAAAAAGCAGCGAAGAACATCACCTCGGAGAAGATGAACCAACTCATGCTCCAGCGGAACGACACGTCCACCTTGTCGGAGTACAGGCCGCCCTCGCTTTCGCCGATCGCATGACGGAACCAGACGAACAGCACCGACAGCCACACGATCAGGCCAGCGAGCAGCGAATAGGCGCCCCAGCCGTTGCCGTTGATCCAGTTGCCCGCGCCGAGCATGACGAGGAACAGTCCCGCCGCCGCCATCACCGGGTAGGCCGAGGGCGGGGGCACGAAGTAGTGCGGGGCGTGGCCCGCAGGCGTGGCGGCTGACATGATTTCTCCTGGATCCTCTACGATTTGATTCCTCGGGGGCAGCGTTCGCGCGTTATGCGCCGACCCCGCTGTCCACTACCCATTTCACGAGCAGCACGATCGCCAACACAAACAGCGCCGCGCCGACGATGCCGGCGAGCACCACCTGCAGCGGGCTCAGGCGCTGCACGTCGCGATCGAGATCGACCGAACGGCGCACGCCGAAGAACGCACCGGCCACGGCGCTGACGGCTTGCAGGAACGCTCCCCTGGCCGTCACAGGCGCCCCGATCCCAGCGTCGACGGCGGCGCCGCAGGCACCTTGCCACCGACTTCGAAGAAGGTGTAGGACAGGGTGATAGTGGTCACGTCTTTCGGCAGCTTCGGATCGATGACGAACACCACCGGCCACTCCTTGCTCTCGCCCGGGGCCAGCGTGTACTCGCTGAAGCAAAAACACTCGAGCTTGTTGAAATGCGCGCTCGCCTGGCGCGGCGCGTAGCTCGGGATGGCTTGTGCGGCCATCGTGCGGTTCTGGATGTTCCTGAAGCGGTACATCACCGTGGCCATCTGGCCCGGGTGCACCTGCACCGAGTTCTGCGCGGGCTTGAAGTCCCAGGGCCCGCGCGCGTTGGCGTCGAACTCGACGGTGATCGTGCGTGAGGTGTCGAGCTGCGTGTTGTCGAGCGTCTTGCGCCCGCTCCAGTTGCCGGTAGCGATGCGCTGCTCGCTGAGGGCGAGCACGTTGATGCCCAACGCGTTGCAGATGGCGCGGTACATCGGCACGAGGGCGTAGCCGAAACAACCCATCAACGCCACCACGACCAGCAGCTTGCCGAGCATGCGCAGGTTGTCGGCGGAAAGGCTCGAAGCCGGCGTCACGTCTTCAGCGCCCGCTGAACCAGATCATCTTCACGACGAAGCCCGCCAGAAAGACCGCCGCCAGCGACGCCAGGATCAGCGCCAGCCGCAGGTTCGCCTTCTGTTGGGCCAGCTTGTCCATCCGGGCCGTGCATCAGCCGATCACGCGCGTGGCGGTGACGTCGAGCTTGGGCGGCGTCTCGAAGGTGTGCCAGGGCGCGGGCGACGGGATCTCCCACTCCAGCCCTTCGGCAGCTTCCCAGGGTTTTTGGGGCGCCGGCTCGCCCTGGCCGCGCATCATCGGCAGGACCACGAAGAAGAAGAAGTACACCTGCATGAGCCCGAAACCGAACGCACCCAAGGACGCGACGAAATTGAAATCGGCGAACTGAAGCGGGTAGTCGGCATAGCGGCGCGGCATGCCCGCCAGGCCCAGGAAGTGCATCGGGAAGAAGGTGACGTTGAAGAAGATCAACGAGCCCCAGAAGTGAATCTTGCCTCGGGTTTCGTCGTACATCACACCGGTCCACTTCGGGCTCCAGTAGTAGTACCCGGCGAACATGCCGTACAGCGAGCCGGCCACCAGCACGTAGTGGAAATGCGCCACCACGTAGTAGGTGTCCTGCAGCTGGATGTCGATCGGCGCCATGGCCAGGATGAGGCCCGTGAAGCCGCCCATCGTGAACACGAAGATGAAGCCCACCGCCCACAACATCGGCGTCTCGAAACTCATCGAGCCGCGCCACATGGTCGCGATCCAGTTGAAGATCTTCACGCCCGTCGGCACGGCGATCAACATCGTCGCGTACATGAAGAACAGCTGCCCCGTCACCGGCATGCCGGTGGTGTACATGTGGTGCGCCCAGACGATGAACGACAGGATGGCAATCGACGCCGTGGCGTAGACCATCGAGGTGTAGCCGAACAGGCGCTTGCGCGAGAAGGCCGGGATGATGGCGCTGACGATGCCGAACGCCGGCAGGATCATGATGTAGACCTCGGGGTGCCCGAAGAACCAGAAGATGTGCTGGTACATCACCGGGTCGCCGCCGCCCGCGGGGTTGAAGAAGGTGGTGCCGAAATGGCGGTCGGTGAGCGTCATCGTCACCGCACCGGCCAGCACCGGCATCACCGCGATGAGCAGGAACGCCGTGATCAGCCAGGTCCACGCGAAGAGGGGCATCTTCATCAGCGTCATGCCCGGCGCGCGCATGTTCAGGATGGTGACGATGATGTTGATCGAGCCCATGATCGAACTCGCGCCCAGGATGTGCAGCGAGAAGATCGCCATGTCCATCGACATGCCCATCTGCAGCGTCAGCGGCGCGTACAGCGTCCAGCCCGCGGAGGGCGCACCACCGGGCACGAAGAACGAAGCGGCGATCATCGCGGCGGCCGGGATCAACAACCAGAAGCTCAGGTTGTTCATGCGCGCGAAGGCCATGTCCGCGGCACCGATCTGCAGCGGCACCATCCAGTTCGCGAAGCCGACGAAGGCCGGCATGATCGCGCCGAAGACCATGATGATGCCGTGCATGGTCGTGAGCTGGTTGAACAGCTCCGGGTTCACGAACTGCAGGCCCGGCTGCAACAGCTCGAGGCGAATACCCATGGCGAGCACACCGCCGAACATGAACATCGCGAAGCTGAACAACAGGTACATCGTGCCGATGTCCTTGTGGTTCGTCGCATACAGCCAGCGCCGCCAGCCGTAGGGGTGGCCGTGGCCGTGATCGTCGGCGTGGCCGTGGTCGAGAACTGCGCTCATGAAGGGGGGTTCCTCGGGTGTCTTGGCCTGGGATGCGCTTACTTGCGCGCGGCAACGATCTCGACCGGCTGCACGAGCTTGCCGGTCTTGTTGCTCCAGGAGTTCTTCGTGTAGGTGATGACTGCTGCGATCTCGGTGTCGGAGAGCTGCTTCCAGGCCGGCATCGCGCCGTTGGCGGCGCCGTTGAGCAAGATGCCGATCTGCTTGGCCGGCTCGCCCGTGACGACCTCGCTGCCGTCCAGCGCCTTGATCGGGGCGGCGCCCTTGCCGTCGGGCTTGTGACAGGCCGCGCAATTCGCGCTGTAGACCTTTTCGCCACGCGCCACCAGCTCCTCGAGCTTCCAGACCTTGCTCGGGTCGTCGGCGAGGGCCGCCATCGCCTTCTTCTTGTCGTCCACCCACTTGGCGTAGTCGGCCTGGCTGATCACCTTGACGTGGATCGGCATGTAGGCGTGTTCCTTGCCGCACAACTCGGCGCACTGGCCGTAGAAGTCGCCGGTCTTCTCGGCGCGGAACCAGGTGTCGCGCACGAAGCCGGGGATGGCGTCCTGCTTGACGCCCAGCGAGGGCACCATCCAGGCGTGGATCACGTCGTTGGCAGTGGTGATGATGCGCACCTTGCGATCCACCGGCACCACCAACGCGTTGTCAACCTTGAGCAGGTAGTCGTCACCCGAGGGCTTGCCCGAATCGGACATCTCGCGGTGCGCGTAGTCCAGCGTGGAGAGGAAGGCGATGCCCTCGCCTTCGCCCTTCAGGTAGTCGTAGCCCCACTTCCATTGGTAGCCGGTGGCCTTGATGGTGATGTCGGCGTTGGTGGTGTCTTTCATCGCCACCACGGTGCGCGTGGCCATCGCGCCCATCACGATGACGATCACGAACGGCACCACGGTCCAGGCGATCTCCACCGCCACGCTCTCGTGGAAGTTGGCGGCCTTGTGGCCCACCGATTTGCGGTGCTTGACGATCGAATAGAACATCACGCCGAACACCGCGATGAAGATCACCAGGCAGACGATGAGCATGAAGTTGTGCAGCCAGACCTGATCGGCGGCGATGCGCGTCACCGGCGGGTGCAGGTCGAGCTGGCGCACGGCCGGGCCGCCCGGCAGGTCGTTGACGGCCATCGCCACCGTGGCGGCGAGCAGTGCGCCGGCGGCGCAGGCGGCTTGGGCGAGGCAGTGCCAGGGGCGGTTCATCGTTGTCATCATCAGTGCGGGGGTTCGGTGGGTTCGGGGCCGGCGACGAAGCGCGCCAGGCGCAGGGCCTGGCGCAGCTCTTGCGCGAAGGCCGAGCGCAGCTCGGGTCTCAGGAAGCGGCCAACACGCACCGATCGGCCTTGTCCGGCGATCTCGATCAGCGAGCCCTGGCCGCCGCTGGGCTCCACGGTCAGCCATTCGGCGCGGAACACCGCGTGCGAGGCATGGCCGCCGTCGAACTGCTCGACTTCCAGGCGGCGGCCCTTCAAGGTGAGCAACTCGCGGTCGGCAGCGTGGCGCGCGTAGGCCAGCAGTGCGGCGCCGACGGCGAGCAGTTCAGCGCCGGTGAAACCGAGCACGTAGGGCGCGCCGTTGACGAAAAACATCGCGGCGATGGCCAACGAGACGAAACACAGCGCGAGGTACACGCCCATCAGCTGACGCGGCGTGATCGAACAATTGCGGCGCATCATCCAGCGCAGCGCCGAACCCCCGTCGCCGTTCTCAGCCACGCCGAAGCGCCAAGGCGCCGCCGCGAGCGGTGCGGGCCAGGGCGGGGGAGGCAGCGTGATCGGCATGGCGTGGGCTGGGTCGTCGGTGGTCTTCCTGCTGCTGCGGCCGCGGTGCCATGCACCACCGCGCGAGAGGCCCCAAAACCGGGCCGGAAGACCTCGCTAACAAGCATCAAATTCTAGCGTACAGGCGCCCGGGCCGATCCGGCGCCGCCGGTCGACCCGACCCCGCTCGAGGGCGCCGGCGGTAACGCCGACGGATGGAAGCACCCTCAGCGTCGGCGCGGCGCACGCACCATGGCGCGCATCTGCTCCATCGGGATGTGCGTCGAGGGATCCATGCGCACGCGCGGCGCGGCGCAGAAGGCGTGGCCGTAGACGATCTCGAATTCGAGCGCCACGCGGCCCGCGGCGTCGCGCCGGGCGTCGATCGCCGCGTGCAGCCGGTCGCGCCAGCGCGGCGTGCGCAGGCCCGCGTGACGGTCCGGGGCCGCGTTGCCACCCAGTCCGCGCAGCTCGGCCAGCAAGGCTGCGGCATCGGGCCAGGTCAGCGTCAGCGACTCCTGGTCCATCACCGGTTCGGCGAACCCGGCCTGCATCAGCATGTCGCCCAGGTCGTGCATGTCCACCAGCGGTGCGAAGGCCGGACCCCAGCCTGCATCGCGGTAGGTTTGGCGCAAGGTGGCCAGGCTGCCCGGCCCGAGCGTCGAGAACATGAGAAAGCCGTCGACCGCGATCACCTCGCGCCAACGCCGCAGCACGGCTTCAATGTCGGCTTCGAAGTGCAGGCCCATATTGGCCCAGAGCAGGTCGGCATGACCCGGCGGTACGTCAACGGCGGCGAGCACGGGTTCGGTGCGCCGCCAACGCATCGGCGACCACCAGGCTTCGCGCGGCGCCGAGTCCGGCCGCACCATGCTTTCCACCGCCTGCAGTCGCGCCCGCCGATACGCCTTGTGCAGCAGCGCCTGGCTGGCGCCCTGATGCGCGCCCCAATCGACGATGCAATCGGGTTGGCGTTTGATGAAAGCCAGCCGTTCGCCCATCCGGCGCGCGACTTCGCCGTGCAACCAGGGGGTTGTCGGGCTGCGCTGCAGCCGCCGCATGATGGCTTGCAGGGCCCGCGCGTCGACCGGGCGTGTCGCGGCGGGCGCTGGCGGCATGGCAGAACAGTATATTGAGCCGATGCCGGCCGCCCTGACCACGACGCTGTGCGCAGTGTGCCGGCGCTGGGGCGATGCGCTGGTCTGCCGGGCCTGCGTGCAGCGCCATGCTGCGCCGGCGGCGCGCTGCGAACGCTGCGCGCTGCGCTGGTTGGCCGGCGCGAGCGTCTGCATCGGCTGCGCGCGCGCCGTCCCGCCACAGTCGCGCACGGTGTGCGGTGCCGACTACGCTTTTCCGTGGCACCGCCTGGTGCGCGACTTCAAGTTCAACGGCCATATCGAACTCGCAGCGCCGCTGTCCGATCTGCTGCTGCGGGCACTGGCCGCGCAAGAAGCGCTGCCCGAACTGATCGTGCCTGTGCCGCTGTCCCGTCAGCGCTTGTCCGAGCGCGGCTACAACCAGGCCTGGCTGATCGCACAGCGGCTGGCCCGCCGGCAGCGGCTCGCGCATCGCGCCGATGTGCTGCACCGCTGCATCGACACCCGCGAGCAGGCCGGCCTCGACCGCGCCCAGCGGCAGGGCAACCTGCGCGACGCTTTCGCAGTGCTGCCGGGCGCGAAGGCGTCGATCCAGGGCCGCAGCGTGGCCGTGGTCGACGACGTGATGACGACCGGCGCCACATTGGCCGAATGTGCACGCGTGCTGCTGGCCGCTGGCGCGGCGAGCGTTGTCGCATGGGTGGTGGCGCGCACTGCGGCAGAGTAGCGCACATGTTCAACATCGTGCTCGTCGCGCCGGAGATCCCGCCCAACACCGGCAACGTGATCCGGCTGGCGGCCAACACCGGCTGCCGCTTGCATCTGGTCGAGCCGCTGGGCTTCGCGATGGAAGATCGATTGCTCAGGCGTGCCGGGCTCGACTACCACGAGCATGCTGCGGTGATGCGCCACGCCAGCTGGGCGGCCTTGCTGGAGCGGGAGCAGCCCGAAGCTGCGCGCTGCTTCGCTTTCACCACGCAGGGCAGCCGGGGGTTCGGCGGGCCTGCCTGGCAACCCGGCGACTGGTTCGTGTTCGGCTCCGAAACCGCGGGCTTGCCGCAGGACTTGCACGAGCAGTTCGCGCCGGCGCAGCGGGTGCGCCAGCCGATGCGCGCCGGCCAACGCAGCCTGAACCTGAGCAATGCCGTGGCTGTGGTGGTCTTCGAAGCCTGGCGGCAAAACGGCTACGCGGGCGGCCAGTAGCGGTCGATTCAAACGCCTTCGGCGCGGGCGTGGCGCGACATCAGCCGGCCGATTGCCCGGGCCGGATCGAGGCGCGCTTCGAGCACCTCGAGCACCGCTTCGCTGATCGGCATCTCCAGGCCCATCGCCCGCGCCCGCTTCACCACCGTGGCGGCGCTGTAGACGCCTTCGGCGACATGTCCGAGCTCGGCCAGCACTCGGGGTAGAGGCAGCCCGGCGGCCAGACGCAGGCCGACCTGCCGGTTGCGCGACATCGCGCCGGTGGCGGTGAGCACCAGGTCGCCGAGACCCGACAAGCCCATGAAGGTTTCGGGCAACGCGCCGAGCGCCGTGCCCAGCCGCGTCATCTCGGCCAGGCCGCGCGTGATCAGCGCGGCTCGTGCGTTCAGACCCGGCGCGTGCCGGCCGCCGGCAGCCGCCAGGCCATCGACGATGCCGGTGGCGATGGCCAGCACGTTCTTCACCGCGCCGCCGACTTCGACGCCGACCACATCGGGCGAGGTGTACAGGCGCAGCGCCCCGCCGTGCAACGCTTGCACCAGCTGGCCGAGCAGCGCCGCGTCGGTGCTCGCCGCGACCAGCGCCGTGGCCTGCCCACGCGCCACCTCGATCGCGAAGCTCGGTCCGGAGAGCACGGCGCAACGCGCGCCGGGTCGCAGCTGTTGCGCGATCTCGTGGCCGAGTGCGCCGCTGTCGCCTTCGAAACCCTTGCACAGCCAGACCACGGGCTGGTCCGGCGGCAACACGGCCAGCAGGCCGCGCAATGCGGCCATCGGCGTGGCGACGATGGCGAGTCCCTGGCTGCCATGCGCCAAGGCGTCGCCGAAATCGCTGCCGATGTGCAGCGCTGCCGGCAGCCGCACCGGGTCGAGATAGCGCTGGTTGACGCGCTGCGCGCGCATCGCCGCTGCCTGGGCGGCATCGCGCGCCCACAGCAGCACGTCGTGCTGCGCACTGGCAGCGACCGCCAGCGCGGTGCCCCAGGCGCCGGCACCGAGCACCGCGATCTTCACCGCTGCGCCCCGCGCGGCTGGATCAGTTCACGCCGGTGATGATGCGCGGCGTGTCAACGCCGGTGGAAGGCGCCGAGCCGCCGTTGGCGGAGGCCGCGCCGCCGGCTGCGGGTGCCGCACCAGCCGCCGCCAGCTGCGCTTGCTGCTGCTCGAACATGGCCTGGAAGTTGACCTCGGTGAGCAGGATCGGCGGGAAACCGGCGCGCGTGCAGATGTCGGAGACGATGGCGCGCAGGTAGGGGTAGATCATCTGCGGGCAGACGATGCTGACGATGCCCTGCATCTGTTCCTGCGGCAGGTTGCGCAGCTCGAAGATGCCGGCCTGCTTGGCCTCGACCAGGAACAGCACCTTGTCGCCGACCTTGGTGGTGACGGTGGCCGTGACCGTGACCTCGACGATGCCGTCGGAGACCTGCTCGGCGCCCACGCCCAGATTGATCTCGACCTGCGGCTGGTTCTGTTCGAGCAGGATCTGCGGCGAATTCGGCTGCTCCAGCGACAGGTCCTTCAGGTACATGCGCTGGATCTGGAACACGGGATTGTTGTCGGCCATGGTGTGCTCGGTGTGAAGCGAAGTCGGCCGCGGTGCAGCGGCCGACGGAACCGCGCATTATCGCAGCGCCGTGCAGCCGACGGGGCTCAGACCGATTGCAGCAAGGGCACCAGGCCGCCACGCTGATCGAGCGCCAGCAACTCGTCGCAGCCACCGACATGGGTGTCGCCGATGAAGATCTGCGGCACGCTGCGGCGGCCGCTGAGCTGCACCATGCGTTCGCGCTCGGCGGGCAGCAGGTCGACGCGGACTTCTTCGATCGAATCCACGCCGCGCTGCTTGAGCAGCGCCTTGGCCCGGATGCAGAACGGGCAGACCTGCGTGGTGTACATCTTGACGTTGTTCATGACGGGCGACCCTCCACAGCCGGACCGATTCTCCGGCACCCCCGAAAGCCCCACGGCCAGCGCCGGCAACGGTTTGATGTCAGTTGCCAGCATCGCCGAACGAACCGGCGCCCCCTGGAGGGGGAAGCGCCGAAGGCGCTACGGGGGTGGTCAATCTAGGCCGACTTTTCGATCGGCAGGCTGGCCTCGCGCCACGCCGCGGTGCCGCCGACCAGGGCCACCGCCTTCTCGAAACCGGCCTTGCGCAGCAGCGCGGCAGCGCGGCCGGCGCGGGCGCCGTTGGGGCACAGCACGATCAGCGGCAGCGACTTGTTCGACGGCAGCGCCTTGTTGCCATCGAGCGCCGCGAGCGGGATGCTGCGCGCGCCGGCAGCATGGCCGGCGGCGTACTCGCCCGGCTCGGCCACATCGACGAGCACGCCCTTCTCGCGGTTGATGAGGCGCACCGCCTCCTGCGTGCCCACCGAGCCGCCACCGCCGCCGCGGCGCACCATCGGCCACAAAAGCATCGCGCCCGAGAAGAAGGCCACCAGGATCAGGATCCAGTTGTCGACTATGAACTTCACGCGCTACCCGTCGGCGAAAAACGGTGGATTGTAAGATTTACCCATGCACCGACTCGTCCTGATCCGCCACGGGGAATCGACCTGGAACCTGGAGAACCGCTTCACCGGCTGGACCGACGTGCCGCTCACCGACACCGGCGTGCAACAGGCGCGGCACGCCGGCCAGCTGCTGCGCGAGGGCGGATTCGAGTTCGATGTCGCCTACACGTCGGTGCTTCAGCGCGCGATCTGGACGCTGTGGCATGCGCTCGATGCGATGCAGCGCACGTGGCTGCCGATCGTCAACGACTGGCGGCTCAACGAGCGCCACTACGGCGCCTTGCAGGGCCTGAACAAGGCCGACATGGCGCGCCAGTACGGCGATGCGCAGGTGCTCATCTGGCGGCGCAGCTACGACACGCCGCCGCCGGTGCTCGACGCGGCCGATCCGCGCAGCGAGCGTTCCGATCCGCGCTACGCCAGGCTCGCGCCGGACCAGGTGCCGCTCACCGAATGCCTGAAGGACACCGTGGCGCGCGTGCTGCCCTGCTGGCACGGCGTGATCGCACCGGCCATCCGCAGCGGCCAGCGGGTGCTGATCGCCGCACACGGCAACAGCATCCGTGCCCTCGTGAAGTACCTCGACGGCGTGAGCGATGCCGACATCGTCGGGCTGAACATCCCGAACGGCATTCCGCTGGTCTACGAACTCGATGCCGAGTTGCGGCCGATCCAGCGCAGCTACCTCGGCGACCCGGCTGCGGCAGCAGCTGCCGCAGCCGCCGTTGCGGCGCAAGGCGTGCGCGGCTGATCAAGCTGGGCGGCTTGCCGCCAGCACGGCATCGATCTGCCCGCGCAGCCGGTCGGCCAGCGCGCGCCGGTCGGCATGTCGGCTGCCTTGAGGCGGCAACACCGTGACGTGGATCGTCATCTGCTCGCCCTGGGCCAACATCCACAGGCTCTGCGTCAATGTCGTATCTCCGATGTAGGCCGCCGCGTCGCTGAACGCCTGCCGCGCATCGGCGTAGCGCAGCACCACCGGCTGCACCGCGGCTTCAGCGGCAATCGCGGCTTGCAGCAGGTTGGCGTGGAACGGCAGCAGCTCGGGGCCGGGCCCGGTGGTGCCTTCGGGGAACACCGCTACCGTGTCGCCTCGTTGCAGTGCCTCGGCCGTCTGGTGCACGACCCGCAACGCGTCGCGACGCCGCTCGCGTTCGATGTACAAGGTGTCGGCCGCGTCGATCAGATGGCGGATCAGCGGCCAGGCGCGCACATCGGCCTTGGAGACGAAACGCGCCTCGGGGCACACCGCATGCACGGCCAGGATGTCCAGCCACGAGACATGGTTGGCCACGACCAGCTTCGCGCCGGGCTTGAACACACCTCGCACCTCGAGCGTCATGCCCAGGCGCTTGAACATCACGGCCGACCAGCGCTGGATGTGGCGGTAGCGCGCGGGCTTGTCGAGCCGGCTGAAGAGCAGCACAACGATAGCCAGCCCGCGCAGGCCGTGCAACACCGCGCGCGAGAGGCGCCAGGCCGCGCGCACGGTGCGAACCACTCAAGCCCGGCGGTCGTGCGCCACGGTGCCTGCGACCAGCGTCGTCTGCACCTGGCCGATGAGCGCCATGCCGGTGCTCGCGAAAGCGAAGGGCGTGTGCTTGCCCTGGCTCGCCAGCGCTGCCGGCTCGGCCTTCCACTCGATCTGTGGATCGAACAGGCACAGATCGGCGACACCCCCTTCGACGATGCGCCCGGCGCTCGACGCCAGTGAGCCGATCGTCTCGCCGAGCACCTGCACCGGCGCCGAGGTGATGCGCGAGAGGGTCTGCGCCATCGACAGCCGCTGCTCGGCGCCCCAGCGCAGCGCCAGGCAGAGCAGCAGCTCCAGCCCACTGGCGCCCGGCTCGGCCTCGCCGAAAGGCAGGTTCTTCATGTCCTCGGCGACCGGGTTGTGGTCGGAGACGAGTGCATCCAGCGTGCCGTCGGCCAGCGCCTCGCGCAGCGCCGTGCGGTCGCCGCTGCTGCGCAAAGGCGGCGACAAACGCATGTCGGCGTTGAAGTAGCCGATGTCGACATCGGTCAGGTGCAGCGAGTTGATGCTCACGTCGGCGCTGATCGGCAGGCCTTCGGCCTTCGCGGCACGCACCAGCGCCACACCGGCCGCGCTGGACAGGCGGCACAGGTGCACGCGGGCGCGCGTCAAGCGCACGAGTTCGAGAATCGTGTGCAGCGCCACCGTCTCGGCGGCCACGGGCACGCCCGCCAGGCCCAGCCGCGTGGCGACGGGCCCCGCGCCAGCCACGCCTTGCCCCAGCCACGCATCCTGCGGGCGCAGCCAGACCGTGTAGCCGAAGGTCGATGCGTATTGCAGCGCGCGCATCAGCACCTGTGTGTCGCGTACCGCCACCTCGCCTTGCGAGAAGCCGATGCAGCCGGCCTCGGTGAGTTCGGCCATCTCGGTGAGCGTGCTGCCTTGCAGGCCGCGCGTCAACGCCCCGAGCGGGAACAAACGGCAGCGCGAGAGCTTGCGCGCGCGGAACTTCAGCATCTCCACCAGGCCCGGCTCGTCGAGCACGGGGTCGGTGTCGGGCAGGCAAACGAGACTCGTGACGCCACCCGCCGCCGCGGCGGCGAGTTCGCTTTCCAGCATGCCGGCGTGTTCCTGGCCGGGCTCGCGCAGGCGCGCGGCGAGATCGACGAGGCCCGGGGCTACCACCAGGCCGCTGGCGTCGATCGTGCGATCGGCCTGGAAGTCGCGGGTGCCGCCGATCGCGACGATGCGGTCACCGGCGATCGCGAGATCGGCCATCTCGTCGCGGCCACTGGCGGGGTCGATCACGCGCCCGCCGCGGATCAACAGCCTCATCGTGCCCCCTTGGCGCGACGCGCCGTCCCCCATGGCCCTGAAGGGGCCACGGGGTAGCCCTTGGGGAGCGAGCGCCTTGGCGACACAGACAGTCCCTGCGGACTGTCTGTGACGGCCGTTGGCCATCGGCCTCTGGCCGGTGGCGGCCCGGCGGCGCTCACTGAAGTACCTTCGTGCTGCGCACTGCGGTATTCGCCTTGTGAACGGCCCGGCGTCTCATGCCTGATTCCCCGCGATGATCGACATCACCGCCATGCGCACCGCGATGCCGAAGGTCACCTGCGGCAGGATCACGCTGGTCGGCCCATCGGCTACCGCCGAATCGATCTCCACGCCGCGGTTGATCGGCCCCGGGTGCATGACGATCGCGTCGGGCTTGGCCAGCGCGAGCTTCTCCGGCGTCAGGCCGTAGACCTTGGCGAACTCGCCGGCGCTGGGCAGCAGCGCGCCGCTCATGCGTTCGTTCTGCAAGCGCAGCATGATGATCACGTCGGCATCTCGGATGCCTTCGGCCATGTCGTGGCAGACACGCACGCCCATCTGCGCCAGGTCACCGGGCACCAGTGTTTTCGGGCCCACCGCGCGAATGTCGGGCACGCCGAGGATCGACAGGCCGTGGATGTCGGAGCGCGCGACCCGCGAATGCACGACGTCGCCGACCACGGCCACGCTCAAGCGCGTGAAGTCACGCTTGTAGTGGCGGATGGTGTACAGGTCCAACAACCCCTGCGTCGGATGCGCATGGCGCCCGTCGCCGGCGTTCACCACATGCACATGCGGCGCGCAATGCTGCGCGATGAGATACGGCGCGCCGCTTTCGCCGTGGCGCACGATGAACATGTCGGCGTGCATTGCCGACAGATTGGCGATCGTGTCGAGCAGGCTCTCGCCCTTGGCGGTGGACGAGCGTGCGATGTCCAGGTTGATGACATCGGCCGACAAGCGCTTGGCGGCGATTTCGAAAGTCGTGCGGGTGCGTGTGCTGTTCTCGAAGAAGAGGTTGAAGACGCTCTTGCCGCGCAACAGCGGCACCTTCTTCACCTCGCGCTCATGCACCGAGAGAAATGTGCCCGCGGTGTCGAGGATCTGCGTTACCACGGCCTGCGGCAGGCCTTCGATCGAGAGCAGGTGGATCAGCTCGCCGTGCTTGTTCAGCTGCGGGTTGCGGCGCGACAGCATCAGCGCGCGTCCTTCACGGCGAAGGAAAGGCGGCCGTGCTCGTCGCGCGCCAGCGTGAGCTTCTGCGCAGCCGGCAGCGCGACGGTCGCGGCGGCAAATGCGGCGCCGACCGGCAACTCGCGCCCGCCGCGGTCGACCAGCACGGCCAGTGCCACGCGCGCCGGTCGGCCGAAATCGAACAGCTCGTTGACCACCGCACGCACCGTGCGGCCGGTGTACAGCACGTCGTCGATGAGCAGAATGTGGCGGCCGTCGATGTCGAAGGGCAGCTGCGTCGGGTCGCTGCCGCCGAGGCCCCGCGACGCGAAGTCGTCGCGGTGCAGCGTGCTCGAGATGACGCCGTGCGCACCGGGTCGTTCGAGGTCGGATTGCAGCCGTTCGGCTAGCCAGGCGCCGCCCGACCAGATGCCGACCAGCACCGACTCGGGCTGCAGCAGCGCGCGCACACCTTGCCGCAGCTCGGCGTAGAGGCGCTCGGCGTCAAGAGGCAGCGCGTTCATGCTCGCGAAAAAACTGCTCGAGGATGATCGCAGCGGCTGCCGCGTCGACATCGCCTGCGCCCTCGGCGATGGCTTCGGTGCTGCTGTAGCGCTCGTCGACTTCGTGCACCGGCAGCCGGTGGCGGCCGTGCAGTTGGCGCGCGAAGCGTTGCGCGGCCTGAGTCATCTCATGCGGCGCGCCGTCCGGGTGGCGCGGCACGCCGACGATCAGCGCGTCGGGCAGCCACTCGGCGACGAGCCTTTGGATCGCCGCCCAGCGCGCGTCGCCGGTGGCGACGATCGTCGTCAGCGCCTGCGCTTGCCGCAGCAGGCTGTTGCCGGTGGCCACGCCGGTGCGACGGGTGCCGAAATCAAATGCCAGGAACGACCGTGTCCGCGACTCGGCCGTCGCCTCAGGCTTGCAGCCCGCGCCGCCCGACACGGGCGGCCCGTGCGGCGGCGAATGACCGTGCGCGGGCACGGTCATTCATCCACCTCACGCATGCCCCGCATCCTGCGACAACATCAGCGGGTCGAACCCGAGCAACGACACCGCGCGCTCGTAGCGCCGCTCGATCGGCGTGTCGAAGATCACCGCCGGGTCGGCGTCGACCGTCAGCCAGCCGTTGCGACCGATTTCGTCTTCCAGCTGCCCGGCCTGCCAGCCGCTGTAACCCAGCGTGACCAGCACCTTCTTCGGGCCAGCGCCGTTGGACATCGCTTCGAGCACATCCTTGCTGGTCGTCATCTCCAGACCGCCGGGGACTGACATCGTCGAGTTGTAGACCGTCTCGAGGCCCAGCTTTTCGTGCAGCACGAAGCCGCGTTCGGTCTGCACCGGCCCGCCGAAATAGACCGGCTGCTCGGCGAACTCTTCGCGGTCCAGCGAGAGCTCGACCTTCTCGAACAGGTTCTTCAGCTTGATGTCGATCGGCTTGTTGATGACCAGGCCCAACGCGCCACGCTCGGTGTGTTCGCACAGGTAGATCACGGTGCCCGCGAAGTTCTCGTCGCGCATGCCGGGCATGGCGATCAGGAACTGGTTGGTGAGGTCGATGCGGGCGCTGGAGGCCATACGCGGCATTCTAGGGTCGCGGCACACTACGAAGGGTGAGCAAACCCCACCCCGCCGAGCCCGCCATCGACCGTGCCCTGGTCTGGATGCGTCGCGACCTGCGCGCGCACGACCACGCGGCGCTGTACCACGCGCTGCGCGGGGCACGGCGGGTCTGGTGCGCATTTGTCTTCGACACCGAGATCCTCGATCCGCTGCCGCGCGCCGACCGGCGCGTGGAGTTCATCCGTGACAGCCTGGCCGAGCTGGACCAGGCCTTGCGCGAATTGGGCGAGAGCTTCGCCCACCCGGGCTGCGGGCTGATCGTGCGCCAAGGCGTGGCGGCGCACGCGCTGCCGCGCCTCGCCGCTGAACTCGGCGTGCAGGCAGTCCATGCCAACCACGACGACGAGCCGCAGGCGCTGGCCCGCGACGCACGGGTGCGCGGGCGTCTGGCCGATCTGGGCATCGCGCTGCACTTGTCGAAGGACCACGTGGTCTTCGAGCGCAGCGAGGTGCTTACGTTGAACAGCGCACCGTACAGCGTCTTCACGCCGTACAAGAACGCGTGGCTGAAGAAGGTCGACGCGTTCTACCTGCGCAGCTACCCTGTCGAAAAACATGGCGCAGCGCTGGCGCCGCTGCCCGAGGGCCTGGCCGGCGTGCCGAGCCTGGCCGACATCGGTTTTGCGATCACCAACCTGCACAGCCTGAAGCTGCCGATCGGCGCGAGCGGCGGCCAATCGCTGCTCGACGACTTCCTGGAGCGCATCGACGCGTACCACGAGGCGCGCGATTTCCCGGCGGTGAAGGGGCCGAGCTATCTCTCCACGCACCTGCGCTTCGGCACCGTGTCGATCCGCGATCTGGCGCGGCTGGCGCAGCACCGATCGGTGGGCGGCTCGCGCGGCGCGGAGATCTGGCTGTCCGAGCTGATTTGGCGCGACTTCTATCACCAGATCCTGCACCACCACCCGCACGTCGCGGGCCACGCTTTCAAGCGCGACTACGAGCGCATCGCCTGGGAGCGCGGCAAACACGCCGATACCCTGTTCCAGGCCTGGTGCGAAGGCCGCACCGGCTACCCGCTGGTCGACGCGGCGATGCACCAGATCAACCAGACCGGCTACATGCACAACCGGCTGCGCATGGTGGTAGCCAGCTTCCTGGTGAAAGACCTCGGCATCGACTGGCGGCGCGGCGAGGCTTACTTCGCGCTGCACCTGAACGATTTCGACCTCGCAGCCAACAACGGCGGCTGGCAATGGGCGGCCTCCACCGGCTGCGACGCACAACCTTACTTCCGCATCTTCAACCCGGTCAGCCAAAGCGAGAAGTTCGATGCGCAAGGGCGCTTCATCCGCCGCTACCTGCCGCAACTCGCGAAGCTGCCCGATGCAGCGATCCACGCGCCGTGGCTGGCACGGCCTGTCGACCTGGCGGCGGCCGGCGTGCAGATCGGCGTGCACTACCCGGCGCCGATCGTGCGGCACGACGAAGCGCGCACGCGCACCTTGCAGCGCTACGCGGTGGTCAAGGCGCGGTAGCGCCGGCGATCAGCCCTTGCCGGCCGAGAAGCGCGCCAGCAGCGGCGCGAAGCGTTTCGGCCACTCGGCCAGCGCCGCCGCATCGCCGTCGAACACCTGGCGCAGGAAGGCCAGCGACAGCGCCTGGGTCGCCTGCTTCACCTGCGGGTTGAGCAGCGCACCGCCGGTACCGCTGCGGTCGGTGAACATGCTGTGCGAACCGCCCTCGAACACGGCCAACCACTTGCGCGTGCTGCCGGTGGCATCGAAGACCTCGACGCGGTCGTCGGCGCCACTGAAGTAGCCGGGGATGCGGATCACGTCTTCGGTGGCCGTGATGTGCAGCGTGGGCACGGCGATGTTGCCGAGGATCTTCTGCGGCGCGCGCTCGCCGTAAAAAGGCGGCGCGGAGATGATGATCGCCGCCTTGATGCGCGACTCTTGCAGCGCGATCACTTCGCCCTGGCGCTCGACGCGCGCGCCGGCCGCCAGCAACGTGGTGTTGGCACCGTACGAATGACCGGCCGCGACAATGCGCTGCGCATCCAGGTGCTCGCCCACGGAGGAAGCGAACACCTGGTCGAGCGCGAAGCGCAGGTCTTGCACACGCGCCACGGCTTCGCTTTCCTGCGCCGCGCCGCGCAGCCGCGAGACGAGCGAGAACATGTTGCCGAACCACAGGCTGCGATCGCTGCCCACATGCTGCAGATGCAGGCTGGCCACACCATGGCTGGCCCAGTGGCTGCCCAGGTAGCGGTAGCCATTGCGCGAGCCGCCGATGCCGTGCGAGAACACCACCAGCGGCGCGCGCTTCGCCATGCCGCTCTGACTCGGCAGGTACAGACGCACCGGCACCGCGCGCTGGCGCGCCGCGTCGTGCCAGTCGAAGTCCAGCACCGTGAACGGCGGCGCATCTTCGGCGGCCCGCGACAGCGTCGCCGCGGTCAGGGCCAGCGTGGCCCCCATGACCACAAGCGCACCGCGCAGCATCAGTTCACGTCGGATCATCACGGGTTCTCCAAGGCCACCGCAGTCGCGCGGCGCCGGAACAAGCGGCGCAGCAGCGCCATCACATCGTCCACGTACGTGAACAGCACCGGAATGACGAGCAGGCTCAGGAAGGTCGACGTGATCAACCCGCCGATGACGACGATCGCCATCGGCGCGCGAAAGCTCGGGTCGGTGCCCCAACCGAGCGCGATCGGCAGCATGCCGGCAGCCATCGCAATCGTCGTCATGACGATCGGCCGTGCGCGTTTGTGGCATGCATCGAGCACCGCCTCCCAGCGCGGCAAACCATGATCGCGTCGCGCGATGATGATGTAGTCGACGAGCAGGATCGAGTTCTTCGTCGCGATGCCCATCAGCATGATCAGGCCGATCATCGACGGCATCGACAGCGCCGACTGCGTGATGAAGAGGGCCAGGAAGGCACCCGGGATCGACAGCACCAGCGCACCGAGGATGGTGGCCGGCTGGACGAAGTTCTTGAACAGCAGCACCAGCACGATGTAGATGCACAGCACGCCGGTGACCATCGCCAGGCCGAAACTGGCGAAGAGTTCGTTCATCGCTTCGGCATCGCCCACCGTCGTCTGGATCACTCCCGGCGGCAGCGCCAGCAGGCTGGGCAAGGCCATCGCGGCTTTCTCCACCTCGCCCAGCGGCTGCTGGTTCAGTTCGATCTCGATGTTGATGTTGCGCAGCCGGTCGTAGCGGTCGATCTGCGCCGGGCCGCTTTCCAGGGCGATCTGCGCCACGTTGGACAGCGCCACCGGCCCCCGTGCGCCAGGCACCGGCAGGCGGGCGATGAGACCCAGGTCGGCGCGGGCGTCGGCGCGCAGCTTCACGACCACCGGCACCTGGCGCTGCGCCAGGTTGAGCTTGGCCAGCCCCTGGTCGTAGTCGCCGGCGGTGGCCACGCGCAACGTGTCGGCGATGGCCTGTGAGGTGACGCCCAGGTCGGCGGCGCGCGCGAAATCGGGCCGCACGACGAGTTCGGGACGCACCAGGCTGGAGGTCGACGTCACCGCACCGATGCCGGGGATGCCGCGCAGTTCACGCTCCACCACCTGCGCGTGGTCGGCGAGCACACGACCGTCTTCGCTGGCCAGCACGAGGATGTACTTTTCGGACGAGCCGCCGAAGCCGACCTTGATGCGCGCCCCGGGCAGCGCTTCGAGCGCGCTGCGCAACTCGCTTTCCACCTGCTGTTTGGAGATGCCGCCGCGCTCGCCGCGCGGTGTCATGTTGATCGTCAGCGTGCCTTTGGTGATCTCGGCCACGCCGGCACCGCCGGCGAACGGGTCGCTGCCGGTGGCACCGCCGCCCACCGCGGTGTAGACCAGCTTCACGTGCTCGTGCTTGCCGACGATTTCGCGTGCAGCCTCGGCTGCGGCGAGCGTTTGCCTGAAGGTGCTGCCCGGCGGCAGCCGCACTTCCACCTGCGTCTGGCTCAGGTCGTCGGGCGGGATGAAGCCGGTGGCGAGATAGGGCACCAGCGCGAACGAACCGGCGAAGAACAACGCCGCCGCGAGCATCGTCAGCACACGGTGTTTCAGGCACCAGGCCGCCCAGCGCATGTAGATGCGCATCCACAGCGCATCGACATGTTCTCGCTTGGGCACCTTCAACAGGTAGGCCGACATCATCGGCGTCAGCATGCGCGCCACCACGAGCGAGAAGAACACCGCGATCGCCGCGGTCCAGCCGAACTGCACGAAGAACTTGCCCGCCACGCCGGCCATGAAGGCGGTGGGCAGGAACACCGCGATCAGCGTGAAGGTGGTGGCGATGACGGCCATGCCGATCTCGTCGGCCGCCTCGCGCGCTGCTTGCAACGGTGTCTTGCCCATGCGCAGATGGCGCATGATGTTCTCGATCTCGACGATGGCGTCGTCGACGAGGATGCCCACCACCAGCGACAGCGACAGCAGCGTCACCAGGTTCAGCGAGAAGCCGAACAGGTAGTGCATCACCGCGAAGGTGGGGATCGCCGACAGCGGCAGCGCCACCGCGGCGACGAAAGTGGCGCGGGCATCGCGCAGGAACAGCCAGACCACCAGCACCGCCAGCAGCGCGCCTTCGATGAGCAGGATCATCGAGCCGCTGAAGTTCTCCTGCACCGGTTCGACAAAGTTGAAGGCTTCGGTGATGGTGACGTCGGGGTGCACGGCGCGCAGGCGCTGCATTTCGGAGCGAACACCGTCGGCGACCTCGACCTCGCCGGCGCCCAGCGAGCGCTGGATTTCGAAGCCGACCACCGGGCGGCCGTTCAGCAGCGCCGCACTGCGTTGCTCGGCCACCGTGTCGGCCACCGTGGCGAGCTGGTCCAGCCGCACACGCCGGCCGTCGGTCAGTGCCACGTCCATGCGCGCCAGCTCGGCCGCCGTCTGCACCGTGGCGATGGTGCGTACCGATTGTTCGGCGCTGCCGATGTCGGCACGCCCGCCGGAGGCCTCCTGCTGCACCTGGCGCAGCTGGCGGGAGATGTCGGCAGCGGTGGCGTTGAGCGCCATCAGCCGGGCCGGATCGATCTCCACACGCACCTCGCGCGTGACCCCGCCCACGCGCGACACCGCGCCGACGCCGCGCACCGCGAGCAGCGCCTTGGTGACCTCGTTGTCGACGAACCAGGACAGCTGCTCGTCGTCCATGCGCGTCGAGTCCACCGTGTATGTGAGGATCGGCGAGGACGACAGGTTGAGGCGGCTCACCACCGGGTCGCGCAGCTCGGCCGGCAGGTCCGAGCGCACGCGCGAGACGGCGTCGCGCATGTCGTCCACCGCCTCCTGCGTGGGCTTCTCGAGCCGGAACTCGGCGCTGACCACGGCCACACCGTCCGAGACCCGCGTGTAGATGTGCTTCAGCCCCTGCAGCGTGGCGATCGAGTTCTCCAGCTTGCGCGCGACCTCGGTCTCCATCTGCGCCGGTGAAGCGCCGGGCAGCGACGCGGTGACGCTCACCGTGGGCAGGTCGATGTCGGGGAAGTTCTGCACCTTCATGCGCTGGAAGGCGAGCAGGCCGGTCAGCGTGAGCAGGATGAACAGCATCACCGACGGAATCGGGTTCTTGATCGACCAGGCCGAGACGTTCACGGGTCGCTCACTTCGCGGCTGTGCTGCTGACGACGCGCACCAGATCGCCATCGGCGAGGAAGCCACCGCCGGAAGCCACCACACGGGTGCTCGGCTCCAGTGCCGACAACAGCTCGACACGGTCACCGACGCGCCGGCCCACACTCACCTTGGTCTGGATGACCTTGCTGTCCGCACCGACCTTGAAGATCCAGGCGAAGCCGTCGCGCAGCAGCACCGCGGTCTGCGGCAGCGTGATCGCCGGCGATTCACCGAGGTCGAACTCGCCGCGCGCGAACATGCCGGCCTTGGCGTTGACGGCCGAGATCGGCAGATCGACGTAGACGAGCCCGTTGCGCGTGGCCGCGTCGACCGTCGGCGCGACCATGCGCACGCTGCCGGTGAGGGTGGCCGCGCCGGCCGGCGAGACACGCGCTTTCAGCCCGGGCTTGATCGCCGCGAGGTCGGTGGAGGCGACCTCGGCGCGCCACTCGAGGCGGCCCTTGCGGATCAGCCGGAACAGCTCCTGCCCCGCCGGCACCACCGCACCGACCGTGGCGCTGCGCGCCGAGATCACGCCGTCGTCGCTGGCCAGCACCTCGGCCTGCGCCAACCGCAGCTGCTGCATGCGTACCGCCGCGCGCTGCGCTTCGAGGCGCGCCGCCGCGGTGCGCTCGGCGGTGAGGTACTGGTTGATCTGCTGCGCGCTCAGCGCCCCGGTGGCTTGCAGCTCACGCGCGCGCTGCGCGTTGGCGGCGGCCTCGGCCAGCGTGGCCTCGGCTTCAGCCACGGTGGCGCGGGTCTGCGCCAGATCGGCCTGCGCCATCTCGGACGCGAAGCGGGCCAGCACCTGCCCGCGCTTGACGACATCGCCGACATTTGCGCGTACCTCCGCCAGGCGCCAGCCGTTGGACTCGGCGCCGATACTCGCCTCCTGCCAGGCGAACAGGCTGCCGTTGGCGCTCACCGTCTGCGGCAAGGTCACGCGCTGGGGCTGGACCGTGTTGACGCTCAGCGCAGGCTTGGCGGCGGCCGGCTTCGCAGCATCGTCGCCGGCGCGGCTGGCCAAGGTCCAGCCGCCGGCGACAAGCACGGCCAGCAGCAACGGCGTGCGAAAGAAGGTCAGTGTCATGGAGAACGGGTTGAAGTCTTCGATATCAACGCCCGGCCGTCGTCGTGGCCAGGTCTTGCGGCTGCCAGCCGCCGCCCAAGGCACGCCACAGGTCGATCCAGGCCACCGCGCGCTCCTGTTGCAGCTGGATCACCGAGCGGCGCGCGGCCACGGCATTGCGCCGCGCATCTTCGAGTTCGAACTGGCTCGCCAGCCCCCCGCGGTGGCGCGACTCGGTGGCTCGCAGCGCGGTTTCGAAACCCTCTGCCGCGAGCTGCGTGTCGTCGCCGCGGCGGCGCGTGCTTTCCAGTGCGACAAGAGCCTGCTCGACCTCGCGCACGGCGCGCCTGAACTGGCCCCGCGCCTGCACCACCGCGGCGTCGTATTCCGCGCGTGCCGCCACGACGTTGGCGCGGCGCGCACCGGCGTCGAACAGCGGCAGCGACAACTGCACCGGACCGATCGTCCACACCGAACCGCTGTGCGTCACCGCGAGGCTGCGCGAGCTGACCGCACCGATGCTGCCGGCCAGGCTCAACTGCGGGCGCTGGGCGGCCACCGCGCTGTCGCGGTCGGCGGCGGCGGCTTGCACCGCGGCCGCCGCATCGATGAGGTCGGGACGGTCTTGCAGCAACGCCGCCGGCAGGCTGTCGATGCGCGCCTCCAGCGCTCGGGGCACGCCGCTTCGCGCCGCGGCCAGGCGATCGCGCAGTGCGGCTTCGGGCCAGGCCGTGAGCTCGACGAGCGACTTCATCGCCGCATCGCAGGCCGCTTGCTGCGCCACCCCCTGGCTGCGCGCCGCTGCGGCGCTGGCCGATGCGAGTGCGGCGTCGGCCGGTGCACTCAGGCCGGCACGCGAGGTCAGCAGGCTGAGCTGTGCGGTGGCCTCGCGCGAGGCCGCGTCGTCGCGGGCCAGTTGCAGCAGCGCTTCGCAGGAGCGAAAAGCCACCGTGGTCGTGGCGGCCTCGGCGGCCAGCGCCACGCGTTGCCCTTGCGCCTGCGCAGCCGCACTCACCAGGCGCGACTGCGCGCCCCCCACAGCCGCCTGGAGACCGCCGAACAAGTCCAGCTCCCAGGCAGCCTGCACACCCAGCTGGGCGCTGAACACGGTGGGCGCCATTGGAGCGCCGCGGCCCTGTTGCGCTGCCGCCAAGGCATCGGCACGCGGCCACAGCGCGGCTGCAGCGGCAATGCGTGAGGCGCGCGCGCGCTCGATGCGCGCTGCTGCGCCGGCCAGGCTCGGGCTGGCGGCCAGCGTGGCCTCCACCACAACGGGCAGCACGGGGTCGTCGAAAGCCCGCCACCAAGTCTGCAGTTCGGCCGCGCCAACGCTCGGCGGCACTGGCGCGACCCATGCGACCGGGGCCAACCAGGCCTGGGCAGCGGGCGGCGCGGCGGTCGTCGCGCAGCCCGCCAGCAGCACTGCCGGCAACGCCAACGCAAACATCGGCGCGGCGCGCTTCATGCCGCAGCTGCGCGCGCCGGCATGCGGCGGCGCCGTGCTTCGCTGTCGACCATCGCCAGGCCGAGACGCACCAGGGTCGCCGCCCACTGGTCGATGGCCTGTGCGTCCTGGTTCAGCGCCGGCGCCACCTCGTCGATGATGTCGTGCGCCACATGCAGATGCACGCCCAGGGCGGTGATGCACACCACCAGGCGGTGCAACTCGTTGTCGGCCTCGCAACCCAGATGGCGGGCCAGCATGGCCAGCATCGCGTCATGCTGAGGCTTGATGCCGGCCTTGATTTCCTCTTGCCACAGCCCTGTGGGTTCGAGCATCTCGCGCACGCGCAGCTTGGTGCACAGGCGCGCGGTCTCGCCGTGGCGCAGCGGTTCGAGGAAAGCGCCGAAGAAAAGCGCCAGCGCATCGGCGGGGGCGAGCCGCGGGTCGGCCAGCCGCGCCGGGTCGGCGTCCAGATGCGCGAACGGCCCGAAAAACACGGCGCGGTACAGGCCGGCCTTGTCGCCGAAGTAGTAGCTGATGGCCGCGACGTTGACTTGTGCAGCTTCGGCCAGTTCGCGCGTCGAGGTCCGCACGAATCCCTGGTTGGCGAACAGCTGGAGCGCGGCCGCGAGCAAACGCTCGCGAGCTTCTTCGCGTTGCGCGACGGCGCGCTGGATCGCTGCAGGATGCGGCATGCGCCGAGTCTAGCGCCAATCTGAAACGATTGTTTAAAGCGATCGTTTAGAAGTCTGTCGCCCGAGTTGCGAGCAAGTGTGGCTTTGCCACTCTCCTTGATCCCCGCGGGGCCCGCGCGGGGGACGGCCGGCCCCGGCCGGCCTTGGGGTGCTCAGAACAACTCGACGTCGCTGGCGCGCTGGTCGTCGGCGAAGATACCCTGATCGACCAGCGCCTGGTGGCTGGCGATGCGGTTACGGCCGTTTTGTTTGCCGTGGTAGACCGCCTTGTCGGCGCGCTCGAAGGCGCTGGCGGGCGAATCGGCGGCACGCAGCTCGGTGTAGCCGATGCTCACCGTGATGCGGCCGACCTGCGGGAAGGCATAACCCTGCACGGTCTGGCGCAGCCGTTCGAAGGCGGCGCCGGCGTCGGCGTCGGTCTTGGCGCGCAGCAGCACCACGAACTCCTCGCCGCCGAAACGGTAGAGCCGGTCGTGCAGCCTGAAGCACCCGCGCATCAGCCGCGACAGCAACAGCAGCACCTCGTCGCCGATCAGGTGGCCGAAGTTGTCGTTGACGGCCTTGAAGTGATCGATGTCGATCAGCCCCAGCCAGGAGCGCATCGCGGCGCGCTGGCGGCGCTCGTCGCTGTCGACGGGCAGCGGCTGGTTCGCCGCCTCGAGCAGCGCCGCACTGCGCAAGAAGGCATCGTCGAAGGTCTTGCGGTTCAGCAGCCCGGTCAGCGTGTCGCGCTCGCTGTAGTCGAGCAGGCCCTGGAAGTTGCGATAGATCTTCAGGATGCCGCTGACCAGCTGCTGGTTCTCGCGCGCGAGCGGCGCGTCGGTCTCGATTTCCAGCACGCCGACCACATCGCGCTCGGTCGATACCGGGAAGCAGGTTGTCGTCACCGCGTCCAGCGCGGCGTAGACCTGGCCGACGCGGAAACACTGTTCGCGCAGCGCGTGCGAGGCCAGCGGCGGCAGACTCTCGATCTCGGTCCACAGCGGGTCGGCGCTGGCCGCGGGCTCGTCGGCGCGCTGGCGGGCGCGCGTCAGCCAGCGCTGCGCGCCGGGGTCACCCACGCAGCGGTAGATGGCCACGCAGCGCGGGTGCAGCATGTCGCGCAACGCGCCGACCAGGGTGACATCGAGCATGTCACGGTCGCGGTAACCAGTCAGCTCCGCGAGGTGATCGACAACCTGCGACATCGCGCTCCAGGGCCTCCTGTTGTTCTCCAGCCCCACCCTGATCCGGAAATTATTGTCGCCGAGTCGGCTAGGTCGTTGCCTCTGCCGACGTGAACTGCGCCACCAGCGCGAGCAGCTTGTCTTCAGGATAGGGCTTGCCCAGGTAATGATGCACGCCGAGCCGGGCGGCGTGATCGCGGTGCTTCTGCGCGATGCGCGAGGTGATCATCACCACCGGGATGTCGGCGCGCAGCGGGTCGGCACGCAGCACGCGCACCAGCTCGAAACCGTCCATGCGCGGCATCTCGATGTCGCACAGCATTACCAGCGGGCGCGCGTTGGCGAGCTTTTCCAGCGCGTCCATGCCGTCCTTGGCGAGCAGCACGCGGTAGCCCTCGCGCTCGAGCAGGCGCTGCGTGACGCGGCGCACGGTGAGCGAATCGTCGACCACCATCACCAGCGGCAACGCGGCGGGCATGCTTGCCCCGGGCAGCGCGAGCTGCTCGCGCTGCCCCGGCAGGGCGCGCTCGCGCACTGCATCACCGTACAGCGCGGCCAGCGCCACCGGGTTGTAGATCAGCGCCACCGCGCCCGAAGGCAACAGCGTCACACCGGCCAGACCCGGCATGTGCGACAGCTGCGGGCCGATGTTCTTCACCACCACTTCCTGGTTGCCGATCACTTCGTCAACGTGCAGCGCGACCCGCTGCGCCGCGCTGCGCACCACCACCACGGCCCGCGTACGGCCTTCCAGCGGTGGCCGGGCCGGGCCTTCGAGCAGGTCAGCAAGCCAGAAGAAGGGGACGCTCTCTTCGCCCAGCTTCAGGCGCCAGGCCTCGTGCGCGGCCAACACCTCGGCCGTCGGCACGCGCTTGACGATCTCGATCAGCGTCGAAGGCACCGCCACGCGCAGGGCACCGGTGCGCAGCATCACCACCTGCGTCACCGCGGTGGTCAGCGGCAGCACGAGCCGGAAAGCGACGCCGCGGCCGGCCTGCAGGCGCGTTTCGATGCGCCCGCCCATCGCGTTGACCTCGGAGCGCACCACGTCCATGCCGATGCCGCGCCCGGCCAGCTCGGTGACGGCGCTGGCGGTGCTGAAGCCGGGCACGAAGATGAGCTGCGCCAACTCGGCATCGCCGGGGGTCGCGTCGGGCGCGATCAAGCCGCGTTCCAGACCACGTGCGCGGATGCGCGCCAGATCGAGGCCGGCGCCGTCGTCGCCGAACTCGACGCCGACTTCGTTGCCGGTCTGCGTGACCGACACCGTGACCGACCCGGTGGCGTCCTTGCCGGCCGCGCGGCGCGCATCCGGATTTTCGATGCCGTGCACGACACTGTTGCGCAGCAGGTGCTCAAAAGGCCCGACCATGCGCTCGAGCACACCGCGGTCGACCTCGATCGAACCGCCGGCGATATCCAGGCGCACCTGCTTGCCGAGGTCCTTGGCGGTCTGGCGAACGACGCGGTAGAGCCGGTCGGCGAGGCTCTCGAACTCCACCATGCGCGTGCGCAGCAGGTCGTCCTGGAGTTCGCGGGTGAGGCGCGATTGCGCGGCCAGCTGGTCTTCGGTGGATTGCAGCGTGCGCTGCAGGCTGCGCTGCACGGTGGCCACGTCGTTCACCGACTCGGCCATCATGCGCGTCAGTTCCTGCAGCCGCGTGAAGCGATCCATCTCGAGCGGATCGAAAGCCTGCGCCGAGGCTTTGGCGGCCTCGATGCGCGAGGCGATCTGCGTCTCCGCCTGCACCTCGATGTCGCGCAACTCGCGGCGCATGCGCTCCAGGCTGCCGTTGAGTTCTTCCAGCGCGCCTTGCAGCTGCGTGACGTCGGATTCGATGCGCGCGCGCGCGATGCTCACCTCGCCGGCGCTGTTCACCATCCGGTCGAGCAGCCCGGTGCGCACGCGCACCACGCCGCTGGCCGGCGCCGGCAGCACCGGTGCTTGGGTCGTCGCGAGCGACGGCGCGGTGAAGCGGCTCCAGTCGATGCGCAGCGCGGGGGCGGGCACCGGCTCGGCCTCGAGCAGCGGCAGCAGCTCGGATTCCGGCTGTGACTCGAGCTCGGGCTGCGCGGCCGGCTCGGCGAACGTTTCGACCGGCGCTTCGGGCGCGGGCTGCGGTATCGCCTCGATTGCCGCGATCTGCTCGATCGGCTCGATCTGCTCGATCGACGCGACCGGCGCCTCGGCCCGCGGTGTTTCGACGATCGCTTCGGCCGGCGGGGCACGCAGCGAGCGCCGCGTGACCTCGAATCCGCTGACGATGCGGTCCAGCCTGTGATGCAGCCGCTCCACCGCGTCGGCGTCGACGCGCTCGCTGGCGAGCAGGATTTCGATGTCCGATTCGAGCCGGTGCGCGAGTTCACCCACGCGCATCGCTCCGGCCAGCCGGGCGCCGCCTTTAAACGTGTGCAGCGTGCGCAGGCAGGCCTCGGGGGCAGACCGATCGTCGGGGCGGCGCTGCCAGTCGCTCATGCGCGCCTGCAGCTGCGGCAGCAGATCGTCGGCCTCCTCCTCGAAGATCGGCAGCAGGTCGGCATCGAGAGCGTCCACCGCTTCGATGTGCTCGTCGTCGGCCTCCTCGTCGTCGCCGGCGATCGTCTCGGGCTGCGCCAGCGGCACGCTTTGCGGCGCGCCTGCGAGGGCGGCCGTTTCGTAGACCCCCGCTGGCGCGGAGATGTCGGCGGCCTGCGCGTGATCGGGCTCGGCCGGGGCCGGCACCTCGGCCAGCGCCATCGCCACCGGCAACACCGCCGACCAGTGTTCGTGCTCGGCCAGGCGTTGCAGCAGCGATTCCGGCACGTCTTTCAGAAACCCGGCAGCGAACTGGTGCAGCAAGCGACGGATCTCTTCGGCGGCTTCGTCGAACAGCGCCGGCTCGCCGTCGCGGCCCAGGCCCTGGCCGAGCGAGCGCATCAGTGCGTGTTCGAGCGCGCGCGCCAGCGCCGACAACTCGGCATGGCCCACGGTGGCCGAGTTGCCGGCCAGCGAATGCGCCAGTGCCACCGCCGATTCGGGCACCGCGCGCTGCCGGTGTTCGATGCCCCACTCGGCGAGTTCGGTGACGAGGCGGCGCGATTGTTCGTCGGCCTCGTTGAGGAAGATGTTGAACAGCGGAATCGCGATGCGCAGCTCGCCGATGACCTTCACCGATTCGTCTTCGGTGCTCAGTGGCGCGACTTCGGGTACGGCAAGCGGCTCGTCCGGTGCTACCAGCGCCGACTCGTCCGCAGCTTGCACCACGGGCTCGTCCAGCGGCGGCGGCAGGTCGATATCGACATCGAGCACAGGCGCACCGGCCTCGGGCGGCAGCGCCACGGGCAGCTCATCGAGCAACGACAGATCGAGTTCGATGGCCTCGCCCGTGGCGGGCGGCTCGGCCAAGGCTTCGAGCGCGTGCAGCTCTTCGATCGGCACGTCGCTCGCAGCATCGAACGATGCCAGGTCGAGTTCGAAGGATTCGGGCTCGGGCTCGGGCTCGGGCTCGGGCTCGGGCGCGGCGTCGGGCCCCGGCACAGGCGTCGGCGTGGCCGCCCACTCGGACAGATCGAGGTCGGCCGCGCTGGGCAGGTCCGGCACCAGGGTGGCCAGAGTCAGGGGCTCGAGCTGCGGCATGGGCGCGGGTTCGTCCTCCAGCGGCAGATCGATCAGTTCGACTGCGTCGGGCAGCGCTGCGAACTGCGGTGCCGGCAGCGCCGGTGCAGGCTCCAGCGTGGCCGGTTCGCCCTGCGGCAATTCGATCTGGAAGCTCAAGCTGGCCATTGCCGGCAGGTCGGCGGTGGGCATCGGCGCGGGCGCCGGTGCCTCGTCGATCAGCGGTAGCTCCAACACCAGCGGTTCGATCAGCGCATCCGCTTCCGGTGGCAGTACGAGCGCAGGCACGGCCGGCGCCCTGACTTCCTCCACCCCGCGCAGCCGGTTGCCTTGCTGTACCAGGTCGGCCGCGCGGTGGCCGCGGTCCTCGCTGGCGTCGAAAGCATCGATCCAGGCAGCGAGCTGGTCCAACGCGCCCTGCGTGAAATCATGCAGCGTCGGGTCGACCCGCGGATTGTCGGCCAACCGTGCGTTGTAGACCTGCTCGCAGGCCCAGGCGGCTTCGCCGAACTCGCGCAGGCCGAGCATGCGCGAGCTGCCTTTGAGCGTGTGGAACGAGCGCCGCACGATCGTGATCTCGGCCAGGTCCTCGGCGTTCGCGGCCAGCGCCTGAAGCGAGCCGCGCGCGGTGGCGATGACCTCACGCGCCTCTTCGATGAAGATCTCGCGCATCTCGGCGTCGTCTTCGAGGCCGGTGTCGCCCGGTGTCAGCGCGGCCGTGCTCGGCGGCGGCACCGGTGCCGAGGGCGGCGCCACCGGCGCGGGCACCGGCTCGACGAGGTCGCTCACCGCCTGTGCGAGGTCGGCGCGCACGGCGGCACGCTCGGCGTCGTCGGTTGCGCGGTCCAGCGCCAGCTGCGCGTCCTGGGCGACGCGCGCCAGGCCGGTCCGATCGTCGGCCAGCGCGCGCTGCGACAGGTCTTCGAGTTGTTGCGTCAGCTCTTCGTGGCTCAGGTCGTCGGCCATTGCCGCCTGCGCCAGCGACTGCGCCTTCTCTTCGATGGCCGGCCATCCGCGCACGGCCGTGACGTCGACCACGCCGCTGGGCGTGCCGGTGGCGGCGATCAGCCGGCCCTCGCCGGCATCGAAGCGGAACAGCGAGCGCGCCAGCTGCGGCTGCACGCTCAGCATGTCGATCAGGAAACCGAGCGCGCCGAGGTTGTCGGCGAGGCGGTCGAAAGTGCCGGTCTCGGCAGCGCGCACCGGGTCGACCTCGGTGGACGCGAGTTCGTCGACGAGGTTGCGCATGTGCACCACCGCCAGCGAGCCTTGTTCGAGGTCGAGCACCGAGAGCACGCCGCGCATCGCCGAGAGCTGCGCCGGCACCGGCACCAGCAGCTCGCGCTGGCGCGGGTCGCGGAAGTACTGGTCGATCTGCTTCTCGATCTCGGTCAGCGCGGCGCGCAGTTCGTGCACCACGCTGCCCATCGTTTGCTGGTCGGAGACGCGCCGGTACAGCTCTTCGATCCAGGGCTCCAGCGGCTGCACCTCGCCACCCTCGCGCGCGGCGTCGATGCGCCGCGCCACCTGCTGCGAGCGCCCGGCCAGGTCGGGGGCGTCGAGCTCGCCTTCTTCGATCACCGCGTCCAGCCACAGCATCGCGGTGGCCATCTCCATCGCCAACGCGGTGCTCGGCGAGGCACCGCCTGAAGAGCGCATCGCCGCGGTCTGCAGCGACAGCGCCAGCGCTTCCCCGCCCGGCAGCAGCTGCGCCAGCGAGTCGCCCATCAGTGCGAAGGCTTCGCCCAAGCCCTGTGCGCGCCGCATTTCGCCGCTGGCCACCGCCGACCACACGTCCTTGGCCGCCGCCACGCGCTTGCGCGCCTGCGCGATCAGCGCCGGATCGAAACGGCCCAGCCGCGCGGTCTCGTAGTCGGTGGCGGTGGCCGTTTCTCCGAGCTGCCAGGCCGCGCGCGCGGCCTCGAGCCGTGGCGCAGCGCCCGGCGGCGGCGCCTTGGCGCGCGCGCAAAAGAACAGCAGGTCGGCGGCCAGGCGCTCGGAGACCTCGTCGTCGCTGCGCACGTTGGCACGCAGCTGCGCGAGCAGCCGCGAGGCCATGCGCTTGGCGTAGACATCGCTGTCCAGCAGGCCATGCGATTGCGCGTCGAAGAACGCCGCCGCCAGGCGCCACACCGTGGCCGCCAGCGTGCTGCGCGCTCCGGCACCGAGTTCGGCGCAGTAGTCGCTCATGCGCGCGGTGTTGGCAGGATCGGCGCGGCGCATCAATGCCAGTGCATGCGATTCGAGCCCGTCGCGCGCCGCGTCGTTGGCGATGCGCGGCTGCACGCCGGGCTCGGGCGGCAGCTCGTGCCAGCGCCACTGGTGGCCCCACAGGTCGGCAGGGTGGATGCGATCGCCACCGGCGAGCACTTGCACCTCGCGGTATTGCGGGAACAGGGCGACGCTGGAGATCGGCCGCCGCGCCAGCGTGCGACGCACGTAGTCGATGACGGCGAACGAGGCACGTTCGATGATCTCCACCGCGGCCTTGTCGGCCAGTTCGGGTTTGATGGTCAGGCGCTGCACTGCGGCTTCGCTGGCGCGCAGCACACGCGCCGGGATCGGCAGATCGACGAGTTCCAGCGCGCCCACGCTCTGGTGCAATTGCACGCGCGCGGCGCGCAGGACGCTGGTGTCGGGCGTGTCGACATCGGAGGCGCCCAGTGACTGCGCCTCGCGCAGGAATCGGTGCAGCGACTTGTGCGCCGCTTCGAGCGAGCGCTGCAACTCGCCCGCCACCCAGGCGATGGTGCTGAGGTCGTCGCTGCTGCGATGCGGTGCGGCGGTGGCCATGCGTGTCTCGCGGCTCGTCAGCCGACCTTGAAGCGCGCCACCGAGGCCTTCAGGTCTTCCGCGGTGCGCGACAACTCGCGCACCATCTGCGCGGTCGAGCGCGTGCCCTGGCCGGTCTGCTCGGTGACGGCGAAGATGTGCTGGATATTGGCGGCCAGGTTGTTCGCCGAGTCGGCTTCGCGCAGCGCTTGCGCCGAGATCTGCTCGATCAGCGAAGACAGCTGGTTGGTCACCTTGTCGATGTCGATCAGCGCGGTGCCGGCGGCGTCGGACAGCCGCGCACCTTCGACCACGCCCTGCGTCGACCGCTCCATGGCGGCCACCGCGTCGAGCGTGTCGGCCTGAATGGTGCGCACGATGGCGGCGATCTGGCGCGTCGCATCGGCCGAGCGCTCGGCCAGCCGCTGCACTTCTTCGGCCACCACCGA
>JANNQO010000057.1:0-6659 GCA_031400795.1 Rubrivivax sp.
AGGCGCAGGCCTTCCTGATGCACACGCCGGACGAACGCGCGTTCGGCGCCGCGTCGCTGGGCATCACCGACAGCCAGCTCGCCGAGCTGCGCCGGCGCTTCATGCGCGGCGCGCCGCGGCTGCGTGAGCTCGAACGTTAGAACTCGAGCTCTCATCGGGAACAGCGACTCGACAATCCCCGGCCACAACCGGTTCGAGGCCGTCATCGAGGTCGGCGCGGGCGCCTGCGCGTGGACAGGCCCTACAGGCGGCCGGAGCGCACTCAAGCATCACCGTTCGAGCGGCCTGTCGCCACGTGTCGCGTGGACCGGCCAGGCCGGCCGTTGCTCAAGACCTGCTGTTGGCTTCAACACTCAGCGTACATGCGTGGCCAGCGCCTCGGCCATGCGCGTCTGCCAACCGGGCCCGGTGGCCCTGAAATACGCCACGACTTCAGGTGCCAGCCGCAACGACAACTGCACCTTCGTGGCCGCCCGTTGCGGGCCCCGGCCGCGGCGTTGCGACAGCTTGGCGCGCAGGTCTTCATGCGAGTGCGCCACGACGGCGCCAGCCCAGTCACCCGTTGTGGTTCTCGGGCTGTCGGCGTCCTTCGCGATGTCAGCGTCCGTCTGGGCTCGCACCCGTGCCCAGTCAGTCTGTCCCGACGATTTAGCCTTGGTGGGGGACATTTTTCCAGTACGTGCGTTGCTCATGTTTGTCTGCCTTGCGGACAATCCCACAGTCTTTGGTCTGGCCAGCGGGGCGGGCGCTCGTCGTTGCGCAGGCACCGATGCCGACGGGCATCGTCGGACTGGTGAGCACAGCGAGCGCCGCGCTGTTTGCCGTGAGCCGACTTCAACAGGCCCTGCTTCGCAATGAGCGCTATCGGTTCACGACCCGGCGCTGGGGCAAGGTTATGGTGGGGTTGGTGCTGCTTGGGTTGGTGATGAAGCTGGTGGCAACTGCATAGCCGACGCGTCCTCGGAATAGCGCCGGGCACGTGCAGCGAGCCGCCAGGGGCGCATCTCAGGCGAGCACCTTCAAGCCATGTTTCTCGACCACGGCCAGCAGCTTGAGCGCCATGCCGCTCGGCCGCTTGGTGCCGGCCTCCCATTTCTGTACCGTGGACTCGCTGGTGTTCAGGTAGCGCGCGAAGACGGGCTGGCTGACGTGCGCCTGCTCACGGATTCGCTTGATCTGCAGCGGCGCGATCACGGGCGGCGCAGTCAGGCAGGTTTCGTCGAACCCGCGCATCGTGGCCTTGTCGATGGTGCCGGCTCGGTGCAGCCCCAGCGCGGCGCTGTGGACGGCCTCGAACGCGTCGCTCTTTAACTTTGCCTTAACCATCATCACAGATCTCCAGTAGGTCGCCGTTGCGCAACCCGGTATTCACCTTCATCGGCCTGGCCGGCCATCACTTGCTGGATCGCCAGACACAACTCGCCATCGCCGATGCGTGCTTTCCTGGCTGCCCTGGTGAACCAGGGCGTCTTGAAGACTCGCGAAGGCAACTTCGTCGACATGGAGAAATATAGCACCTGGTGCTACGGCGCGGTCGGTGAGCTGCACTGGTTGCGGAAACTTGTCCTCGGCGATCAGCTTGTAGAGAGGAAGAGCGCTACTTCAGCGAGTTCGACAAGAACGCCTGCAGCCGCTCGCTTTGCGGCCGCACCAGCACCTGCCTGGGGTCGCCTTCTTCCTCGAGCTGGCCCTGGTGCAGGAAGACCACGTGGTTGGAGACCTCGCGCGCGAAGCTCATCTCGTGCGTGACGACGATCATCGTGCGCCCGTCTTCGGCCACGCCGCGCATCACACGCAGCACCTCGCCGACGAGCTCGGGGTCCAGCGCCGAGGTGGGCTCGTCGAAGAGCATGACATCGGGCTCCATGGCCAGCGCGCGCGCGATGGCCACACGCTGCTGTTCGCCGCCGGAGAGATGCGCAGGGTAGGCGTCCTTGCGGTGGTAGACACCCACGCGCTGCAGGTGTTTTTCGGCGCGTTCCAGCGCTTCGGCGCGGCTGAGCTTCAAGACCTGCATCGGGGCTTCGATGACGTTGTGCAGCGCCGTCATGTGCGCCCAGAGGTTGAAGTGCTGGAAGACCATGGCCACGCGCGAGCGCAGGCGCTGCAGCTGTGCGGGGTCGGCGGCCTTCAGCGCGCCGGCATTCGGGCCACCGGTTTCGGGCACGAGCTCGAGCTCTTCACCGCTGACCTCGATGCGCCCGCTGTTGGGCTGCTCGAGCAGGTTCAGGCAGCGCAGGAAGGTGCTCTTGCCCGAGCCGCTGGCGCCGATCATCGAGATCACGTCGCCGGCCCTGGCGCGCACGCTCACGCCTTTCAAGACCTCGTTGTTGCCGAAGCGCTTGGTGATGTTCTCCGCAGCAAGCTGAAACTGACTCATCGCCATGCCCTTCACGCCGAAAGCAGCTTGCCGCTGCGCCGCAGCGTCGTGCCTGCGACCTTGGCCACCTTGTCGCCATGGAAGGCCCAGCGCGTGGCGATGTGTGCGTACAGCGTTCCCGCGCCCTGGCAACGCAGCGGCGTGACGCAGCCGCTGTCGATGTCCACCAGGTCGGCTATCACCGCGCCGGCATCGAGCACGCTGCCGGGCTTGTGGTGGAACACGAGCACGCCGGCATGCGGCGAGACAATGGGCTCCGAGCTGGCCAGCGGCGTCGGCGCACACAGCGGCTCGGGCAGCGGCTTGGGCTCACCGGCGATGCAACCGCGGCGGCGCAGGAATTCGATGATCGCTTCGGCGTCCGCG
Source organism: Rubrivivax sp. (assembly GCA_031400795.1). Classification (GTDB taxonomy): domain Bacteria; phylum Pseudomonadota; class Gammaproteobacteria; order Burkholderiales; family Burkholderiaceae_C; genus Rubrivivax. The sequence goes on from JANNQO010000057.1 coordinate 2,747, forward strand.
GCGGCCAGCTCATGACCCGTGTCGGCCTGGCCACGCAGTTCCACCGTGGGGGCAAAACACGCCAGCGGCAGGGGATTGCCAGGGAAACGTTCGCGCAGCACGTACCAGGGCCGGCTGCAGGATTCGTCGAAGGGGCTGTCACCCGACTCGGTGGCCAGCAGGATGGCCTGTGCGCCGAGCAGCGCGCCCAGCTCTTCGGCCAATGCGGATTGCGGCGTGAGTGCATACAGGTGCATCACGGCTTCGGAATCGCAGTGCAGGTCGAGCACCACATCGGCGTCGATGGACAGTTGCGCCAGGCGGCGCTTCAGGTCCGCGGCCGGGGTGCTGGCCGGCAGCGCCGTTGCGGCTTCGCGCAGCGCCTGACGCACGATGGCCACGTTGGCCTGCTCATCGTCGCCGAGCTTGCCTTGCACCGCCAGGCACACCGCCTCGCTCAGGTCAGGGTGCAGGCGGTTGAAGTTCACCGCGTCGTGGAAGTTGAAGCGCCCTTCGTGGTGGCCCATCAACTGCTGGCTCAGGCCGATCGGGTTGGCATAGGGCATCAGCTGCACATGGCCGCTGACCTGGCCCGCGGCATCGAGCTCGGCCAGGCGTGTGCGCAACGCCTGTGCCACGAGCATCGCGGGCACCTCGTCGGCGTGCAGTGCGGCCTGGATGCTCGCCTTGGGGCCGCGCCCGGGCGTGCCGAAGTGCAGCACGGTGAGCTGCCGATGCACGCCGGGCGCACTGTCGAGAAGGGTGATGGTCTGGGTTTGCATGGGGAACTGCGCAGAAAGATGTCAGGCCTTGGCAGGCTCTTGTCGTTGCTGGCTGAGATGGCGCAGGAAGTGCCGCTCCAGCAGCTTGAAAGCGCCCACCATGCTGAAGGTGAGCGTGAAGTAGATCACCGCGGCCATGCCGAAGGCTTCCACCGGCAGCAGGTGGTTGGCGTAGACATCGCGAGCGACACGTGTCACGTCGACCAGCGTCACGGTGCTGGCAATCGATGTGGCATGCATCATGCCCACGACCTCGTTGCTGTACTGTGGCAGCGCGCGGCGCAAGGCGCTGGGCAGCAGGATGCGGCTGTAGAGCTTGAACCCGGCCAGCCCATAGGCTTTGGCCGCTTCCACCTCGCCCGAGGGTGTGGTGCGCAAGGCGCCGGCAAAGATCTCGGTGGTGTAGGCCGTGGTGTTCAGCGCAAACGCCAGCCAGGCGCAGAACCAGGCTTCACGCAACAGCGGCCAGGCCGCGCTCTCGCGCACCGACTCGAACTGCGCAAGGCCGTAGTAGATGAGGAACAGCTGCACGAGCAGCGGCGTGCCGCGAAAGACATAGGTGAACAGCCACACCGGCCGGGCCAGCCAGGCACGGCGCGAAACACGCGCCACGGCCAGTGGCACCGAGGCGAGAAATCCCGTGGCCACGCTGACAAAAAGCAGCGTCAGGCACACGCGCAGGCCATGTGCGAAGTCGGGCACCGCATCGCTCACCACCGTCCAGTCGACCCATGAGGTGGCCATCAGAAATGCACCTCTTTGACGCCCAGCGAGTAGCGCTTCTCGAGCACCGAGAGAGCGTAGATCGACACCGTGGTCACCGCCAGGTACAGCAGCGCAATGGCCAGGTAGAAAGTGAACGGCTCACGCGTGGAGGCCGCGGCCATGTTCGCGCGGTGCACCATGTCGTCCAGCCCGATGATCGAGACCAGCGCCGTGGCCTTGACCATCACCAGCCAGTTGTTGGCGAAGCCCGGAATCGCGTGGCGCACCATCTGCGGCAGCACGATGCGGCGCAGCACCTGGCCGCGGCCCATGCCGTAGGCCCTTGCCGCTTCGGCCTGGCCTTTGGGAATGGCCAGGATGGCGCCGCGAAAAGTCTCGGTGAGGTAGGCGCCGAAGATGAAACCGATGGTCAGCACGCCGGCGGCAAATGGCGGCACGTCGATGGTCTCCCAGCCTTGTGCCTCGGTGATCTTGTTGAGCACGATCTGACCGCCGTAGAAGATGAACATCATCAGCACCAGCTCGGGCAGGCCACGGATCAGCGTGGTGTAGACCTCGGCAGCCCAGCGTGCCCAGCGCACAGTGCCTGACTTCGCAACAGCGCCGACAAGTCCGAAGGCGCAAGCCACCGTCAGCGACAGCGCGGCCACGCTCAACGTTGAGAACAGCCCTTGCAGGATTGCGCCACCGTAACCATGAAGCATCAGGCCCACCCCCGAAGCGGCTGCGCCGCTTCCCCCTCAAGGGGGCAACGCCAGCGGCCCGGCAAAGCCGGTTCCGCGGCGTTCGCTGGATTGCGGTGGGCCATCAATTCGGCGTCACGTCGAAGTCGAAGTAGCTGTCGGCCATCTTCTTGTATTGGCCGCTGGCACGGATGGCCTTCAGCGCGGCATTCACACGCTCGCGCAAGGCGTCGTCGCCTCTCCGGAAACCGATGCCCACGCCGCTGCCGCCGTCGAGGTTCACGGCAGGGCCGATCTGCGCGAAGGCCTTGCCCTCGGGCTTTTTCAGGAAGGCTTCGCCGGAGACCACCGAGCTGCCAAAGCCGATGTCGCCCCGCCCGGCGAGCAACTCCATGTAGACATCGGTCTCCTTGTTCACCAGCAGCACCTCGCTGTCCTTGTTGTAGTAGGGGTCGGAGAAGTCGGCCGCTTTCTTGCGCTCGTCGGTGATGGTCATCGAGGCGACGATCATGTCGAACTTCTTCGCGTTCAGCGCCGGCATCATGCCGTCCCATTCCTGCTGCACCAGCGTGCACTCGATCTTCATCTGCGCACACAGCGCGTTGGCCATGTCGATGTCGAAGCCGCTGAGCTTGCCGTCGGCGCCCATGCGCGAAAACGGCGGGTAGTTGCCTTCGACGCCGACGCGGATCTTCGTCGGCGCCTGCGCGGTGGCGGCCAGCGGCAGCGCGAGCAGCAGCGTGAACAGGGCGAGGGTGTGTCGGCGCAGTGTCATGGTTGAAGGCGGGCCAAGCCGCGCTTGAAGCGTGGCCGCGGTTGTACCTGCTTGCGACGGGCAGCGGGGAGAGGGCAGGCCGGCAGATGTCGGAGTTTGGCAAGGCGATGTCGCTTCGTATCCTCTGGTACCGCGCCGCGGGCCTGGGTTGCCCAGCACAGGCCTGGTTCGCGCCGGCGGCGCTGAGGTATCGCTATGTGCGCGCCGTGGCCGCCGGCGCCACCCACTCCAGCACCGCACCACCGTCGGCGATGCCGACATGGCCATGCCAGGCAAAACCGGCCGCGATCAGGGCTTCGCGCAGTGCAAGCCCGGCCTCGTCGCAGGCACCGATGGCGCGCTGCGCCGCCGCGTCCAGAAACGATGCGTAGACCAGCTGGCGCGGCAGCAGCGGCGCCACGGCGGCCTGCCAGTTCGGCCCGAAAGCGTGCATCGCCTGCTGCGGTGTCACGGGGCAGAAGTGGCGGCCCAGGCCGTGCCAGAACGGCGATGCGCCGGCCGCATCGTGCTCCCCGCGCAACTCGACGATGAGCCTTGCGCCTGCACCCAGTGTCTGAACATGTTGCTGCGCCTGCTGCACAAGCAGCCGCAGCGCCGCGGCGCTGTGAGCCTGCGGCTCGTGCAGCTCGCTGGCCCCGGTGAGGTTGTTGCCCAGCAGCAGCGTGCGTTGTGGTTTGAACAGCTGCAGCTCGGCAGCAGCATGCACCACCTGGCCCACGTGGTACCAATGGCGTGGCGCATGCCGGCCGAGCTCGTGGCTCAACTGTGCCGTGGCCGTGGTGCCGTCGTCCAGGCGCGCTTGCAGTGGCATCGTGGACGTCTTCATCGCTGGGCCTCCGCGCTGGGCAGCAAAAGCGGATCGAAGGCCGCGCGGCGCACCCGGTCCCCTTCAACGACACCGATGCGCCGCGCCGCGGCTTCGGCCATCTGCACCGCGCCGCCCTGAACGTCGAGCGCGCTGCCGCAAC
>JANNQO010000058.1:0-4467 GCA_031400795.1 Rubrivivax sp.
CATGAGCTACTTCTTCCCCAACCCCATCGCCCGCCCCACCTCGCCGTAGACCTTGGCGCGCTCGCGCATGAAGGCGTCCATCTGTTCGGGCCCGACGTTGATCAACTCGAAGCCGCTCTTCGCGGCCAGCTCCTTCATCTCCGCATCGGCGTTCAGTGCGGCCCACAGTTCGGCGATGCGCTGGCGCGCTTGCGGCGGGGTCGACTTGGGCATGCCGATGCCGCGGAAGGCGCCGTCGACCCAGTCGATGCCGAGTTCCTTGAACGTCGGCACGTCGGGCAGCAGCGGGTGGCGCTTGTCCATCGCCACGGCCAGCGCGCGCACACGCCCCTTGTTGTTGATCGCAAACGCGGTGTAGGACATCGCACCGTCGATCTGGCTGCCCAGCACAGCGAGCGTCATGTCGCCGGTGCCTTTGTAGGGAACGTAGGTGGTCTTCACGCCGAAGGCGGCGTTCAGCCGCTCGTGCGCGGCGTGGTTGGCGCTGTTCAGTCCCGAGCCGCCGAGGTTCAGCACGGTCGGTTTGTCTTTCGCGGTCTTCACGAAATCGCCGAAGGTCTTCATCGGGCTGGCGTCGGGCACCACCAGTGCGTCGGGCGTGTAGTGGAACCAGTAGACGGGCACGACGTCTTCGGTCTTGTACAGCACGTTGCCTTCCATCGGCTGCAGCACGAGGTGCGGCAGGTTCACACCGGCCAGATTGAAGCCGTCGCCGGGCAGCGTGTTGATCTGGCCCCACAGCAGCGCACCGCCGCCGCCGGCTTTGTATTGCACGATCGCATCGACCGAGGGGCACTTCTTCTTCAGCACCAGCGCCTGGTGTCGGGCGGCGATGTCGGACTCGCCGCCAGGCGGGAAGGCTTGCCAGTACATCAGACTCTTCTCGGGGCAGGGTTGGGCGAAGGCCGTGGCAGACAGTGCGAGCAAGGCAGCGGCGAGGGTCTTGTGCATCTCAAACTTTCGTCGTCAGGGCGGGCGCCCCAGGAACACGTTTGTACCAGCGGATGGTCTGCTCGCGCAGCGCGCGCGGCGGGGCGCCTTGCGCGCTCAGGGCCTGGTCGAAAGCGCTGTCGTCTTGCAGCGCCGCTGCGCGGACCAGGCGGATCGCAGCTGCGCGGTCGGCCGCTGGCCGCGATGCTGCGGCAAGGTGGTCGAGCACGTGCAGCAGCCGTTCCTTGCCGCGCTCGTTGGTGCTGCCGTAGCCTTTGATCAAGCGGCCGCACTTCGTGATTTCCAGGCCGAGATCGGCGTGCTCGCGCGCGCCCCGCTCAACCGCCGACAACCAGCGTTCGATGAGCGCCTGCTCGATCGCGTAGCGCTGGCCGCGGCGGCGCTGGCCCCTCAGTGCCGCCAACACGCGCAGTGCGATCGTTCCACGAACGCCGTGCGATGCGAGCCGGATCGGCAGCGCCCAGGGCTCGCGGCCGGCGGCGATGCGGCGGCGGTCCCACGCGATCAGCCGCAGCGCCAGCCGATCGGGCAGCAGCGCAGCGAATTCCGCCACGCCTGGCTTGAAGTGGTCGAAGACTTTCACGACGTCGCCGTCGCCGGCGCCCACCTCGCGCTTCACGCGTTGCTGGCGGCTGGCGGCGAGCTTCAGGCGCGCCACTTGCACGATGTCGTCGAAGGCCATCCACAGCGCCAGCCAGCGGATGGCCTCCTGCACGATGCGGCCCTGGGTATCGTCCACCGCAGCCAGCCGCGCGAGGCGTTGCTCGAAGAGTTGCACGTAGGCCTCGTCCTGGTACTCGCGCAGCCGCTGTCGCGCGAGTTGCTGCAAGTCGGGTTCGGCCAGTGCCCGCGCAACGATCGCTTGCTGCTCGCGCCGCCGTTGCATCGCGTCGAAAGTGAGTGCGAAGCCGCGCAGGCTGGCGTCCACGCCTTTGCCGCCGGCGCGGATCGTGTCTTCGAAGACGCTGCGCTCGAACGGCAGCACACCGCTCGCGGCAATCGCGCCGAACATCACCGCGCTGACCACGGTGCCGGCTTCCCGGGCCAGCGCGTTGAAGTCGATCAGCTCGGCCGAATGAGCGTGCTGCCGCAGCGCGGCCACCAGCGCGGCACTGTCGGCGCGGCCATCGGCGTGCAACGCTTTCTCGGCCACCGTCAACGCGCGTGCCGTGGAACTGATGACCCGCGTGCGCTCGGGGCTGACAAAGCCGTTTGCTGTCTGGCGCAGCGTCTCCAGCAACTCGGACGACACGAGCAGGTCAATGCCACCCGGCACCGGGCTCAGGCTGAACACGGTGGGCTGCGGCGCGATCTCGATGTAGTACGTGGTGGCCCCGGTGCGCTGCGCGACACCCGGAATCGACGAGGCCTGCGCAGCGAATCCGGCGCGCACCGCGGCGTCGTACAGCCACTCGGCGAGCACGCCGCCGCCCTCGCCGCCGAGCGCGCAGACGAGGACGCTGATGGGTTTCATTCCGCCTTGATGCCGGCCTGCCTGATGAACGCGCCGAAGCGCTCGCGGTCCCTGGCCTGGCGTTCGATGAAGGCCTCGCGCGTGAGCGGGCTGAGTTCGCCGCCGATGGTCTTGATCGCATCCGCCACCGGCGCTGCCGCCAGCGCCTTGTTGATCTCGCCGTGCAGTTGCACCACCACCGCTGCCGGCACGCCCGCGGGCACGTAGACGCCGAAGATCGTGTCGGCATCAAAACCGTCGGCGCCGCCGCTGATGCCACCGCCGCCCTTCAAGGCTTCGGCAACCGTCGGCACCTCGGGCACTTGCGACGAGCGCCGCGGGCTGCCCACCGCGAGCAGCTTCAGCTTGCCTTCCCTGGCGTGCCGCAGACCCGGGCCGGGGTCGAACATGAACTGAATCTGGCCGCCGAGCAGATCGGTCAGCGCCGGCGCCGCGCCCTTGTACGGCACATGCGCGGCTTGCGCGCCGATCGCGCGCAGGAACATCTCGCCGGCCAGGTGCGGCGAGCTGCCCGTGCCGGCCGAGCCGTAGCTCAGCTTGCCCGGGTTGGCTTTCAGGTGCGCGATGAGCTCGTTCGCATTGGCCACCGGCAGTGACGGGTGCGCCATCAGGAACACCAGCACCCGCGCGACACTGGCCACCGGCAGCAGGTCGCGATCGGCATCGAAGGGCATCTTCGAATACAGGAACGGGTTGACCGTCATCGCGCCGCCGCTGCTCATCAGCAGCGTGTAGCCGTCGCCCGGCGATTTGGCCACCAGGTCGGCACCGAGGTTGCCGTTGGCGCCGGGCTTGTTCTCGACCACCACCGACTGACCGAGCTGGGTGGAGAGTTGTTGGGCCAGCGCCCGGCCCATCACATCGGCCGCACCGCCGGGCGGGAAATTCACGACCAGCTTCAACGGCTTGTTCGGGTACGGCTGTGCCCAGGCGGCAGCCACGGCACAAGTTGCAGCGATCAGGATCAGGGCGCGGCGCAGGATCTTCATGGCATCTCCTGTGATGTGATTCGTTAGACCGGGCGCAGCCAACCGGTGATGCCGGCGCGCAGCGAGGCCAGCAGCCTCTCGTGCCACTTCGGGTTCTGGATCACTTCGGCGCGGTAGAAGCTCGGGCAGAGTTGCGCGGCATGCGCGTTTTCGCCGCACAGGCCGCAGCCCACGCAGCCGTCGATCACCGTGGCCACCGGGTCGACGCGCAGCGGGTCGGGGTTGTCCTTCAGCGTCAGCGTCGGGCAGCCCGACAGGCGGATGCAGGCGTGGTCGCCGGTGCAGACATCTTCGTCCACGCCGTACTTCACGCGCTGCACACGCTCGCCGCGCTTCAGCAGCCCGGCCAGCCAGGGCCGCACGCGGCGCTGGCGCTCGAGCTGGCATTCGCCCTCGGCGATGATCACCTTCAGACCGGTGTAGTCGGTAGTGAACGCTTCCTGAAGCGTGCGCCGCATCGCATCCACCTCGTAGCTGTGCACGACGCGCAGCCATTGCAGGCCCATGCCTTTCAGCGTGGCTTCGATCGATTGGTCCAGGTGCACGCGGCTGGCTCGTGGATCGTGGCGAGGATCGCCGCTGTGCGCCTCGACCGGCGTGGACAGGATGTCCTGCGTGCCGGTGGCCGAGGTGTAGCCGTTCTTCATGATCAACAGCACGGCATCGTCGTGGTTGAACAGCGCCGCTTGAACGCCGGTGAGCAGCCCGTTGTGCCAGAACCCGCCGTCACCCATGATCGCCAGCGTGCGCCGCTGCATCATCGGCGAGATGCCCGCGCGGCTGGCCAGGCTCATGCCGTAGCCGAGGATCGAATGCCCGCTGTGGAAGGGCTCGAAGGTGGCGAAGGCGTGGCAGCCGATGTCGGCGGCGACGTGCACCGGGCCGACGTTCTCTTGCGCCAGTTTCAGCGCCGAGAACACCGGCCGCTCGGGGCAGCCGATGCAAAAGCCCGGTGGGCGTGGCGGCAAGGGCCCCAGCGCCTGCGCTACCGCGGCGCGACGATCGGCAGTGGCCGCAAGCCACGATCGCGCCGCCGTCAGATCGATATCCGGC
>JANNQO010000059.1:0-8055 GCA_031400795.1 Rubrivivax sp.
GCCGGCGCGGCCGCCGCGAAAGTGCAGCATCGTCGGGCTGGGAATCGTGACCTTGGGCGTGCCGGTCTGGCTCACCTGGCGCTTCAGAAACTCGAAGTCGGCGCGCTGGATGTCCTTCACATGCTGCACCTTGCCGACCACGCGCATCGCCGGCGGGGCCAGTTCTTCGCTGCCGTCGGGCTTCTTGATCAGCACCGGCAGGTCGCACTTGACGCCGCCGAGCTGCTCCAGAAAGTCGATGTGGAAATAGGTGCGGCGGAATTCGCCGTCGGTGATCGATTGCAGGCCCACCTCCTGCTGCATCTTCACGACCTCGGCGATGGCTTTGTCCTCGACCTCGCGCAACTGGCGTGCCGTGATCTCGCCGCGGGCTTTGCGCTCACGCGCATCGAGCAGGAATTTGGGGCGCAGGAAGCTGCCGACATGGTCGGCGCGGAAAGGAGGGTTCAAGCTCATGTGGTCTCCGGGACAGTCGGGGTCAACAGCGTATCGGGGCGCCAGGCGGAATCAAGCACCAGACCACCGCCGACGGCGCGCGAGACACAGGCGCACAGGCGCCGGTTGTCACGCTTTTCGGCGGCGCTGAGGAAGACGTCGCGGTGGTCGATGCTGCCACGAACTTCGAGAACGTCGACGGCGCACAACCCGCACTCGCCGCGCAGGCATTCGCTGAGGCACTGCACGCCATGGGCTTCGAGCATGTCGAGCAGCGAGCGGTGTGCCGGAACCTCGAAGCGCAGGCCGTGGCGCGGCAGCTCGACCCAGAACGCTTCGGCCGGTTGCGCGCCGGTGTTGCCGAAGGTCTCGAAGCGCAGGCGTTGTGGCGCTCGGCCTGCAGCGGCCCACGCCAACTGGACGGCATGCAGCAGCGGCACCGGGCCGCAGACCAGCAATTGGGCGTCAGCCGGCAGCGCGGCGATCTCGCCAGCGACGTCCAGACGTTCGCCGCGGCTGTCGATGCGTGTGCCGAGGCGGGCGCCGAGTGCGGCCTTCAGGTCGTCGAGGTAAACCAGTTCCTCGTCGCTGCGCGCGGCGTAAACCATGCGCACGTCGGCGCGACGCGCGGCCAGCGCGAGCGCCATGCCGACCATCGGCGTGATGCCGATGCCGCCGGCCAGCAGCAGCGTGGGCAGGCGCGCAGCCGGCAGCTCGAAGTGGTTGGCGGGCGGCAGCACGGGCAGCGTGTCACCGACGGCCAGGCGCCACATGAAGGCCGAACCGCCACGGCTGGGCTCGGCGCGCTTGACGGCAATGCGCCAGTCGGCGCCCACGGCTGGCAGGCCGATCAGCGAGTAGCGGCGCTCGTCGCGCCGGCCGTCGCTGTGCACGATCTGTACGCGCAGGTGGCTGCCGACCGTCCAGCCCACTGCACTGGCCCCACCGGCGCCACCGGCCCCGGGTCGCAGGGTGATCTCGCGCACGGTCGGGCTCAGCTCGCGCAGAGCGATCACGTGGGCCGGCAGCCACGGCGCAGCGTGCTCGCTCATCGCGTGGCCTTGCGCCGGATCAAGCTGGCCCCCGGCAGGCGTTGCAGCGCGCGCTGGCTCTGCAGCACCGTGGCCAGGTTCTGGTGCGCGTTGCGCGCATGTTCCTGCATCAGCGCCTCGGCGCGCGCGCCCTGGCGCTGCACGATGGCGTCGACCGTGGCGCGGTGCTGGTCGTGCGCGATCACCAGCCGGTCGCGTGCCTGCGGGCCGCTGCTGTGGACCAGCACGAAAGCGTTCGGCGACGCGAAGGGCAGCGTGATCACACGCTCGATCTGGCGCTGCACCAGCGCACTGCCCGACATCTCGGCCAGCAGGCTGTGAAAACGCGCGTTCTGCGCCACGTAGCGGGTGAACGAGGCCTCGCTCAACTTGGCTGCCGCCAGCACCTCGTCAATGCGCGCCAGGCAATCGCGCATGTCGGCCAACACCGACGCGGTCACGCCGCGCTCGGCGGCCAGGCGCGCGGCCAGGCCTTCGAGCGTGCCGCGCAACTCGATCGCGTCGCGGATGTCGGCCTCGGAAAATTCGCGCACCATGAAGCCACCCGAGGGCAGCGCCTCGAGCAGGCCCTCCTCCTGCAGGCGGACCAGGGCGGTGCGAATCGGCGTGCGCGACATCGCCAGCCGCTCGACCATCGCCAGCTCGGCGATGCGCTCGCCGGCCTTGACTTCGCCGCTGACGATCAGCTCGCGCAGCCGAAGTTGCGCCCGCACGGACTGCGAGGCGCCGGCACCGGCGTCGCTGCCGATGGCAGCCGACACGCTGCGCAGCAAGGGGCGCTTCATCGAGGGCTCACGACACGGGCCGCAGCGCTATGACGGGCCGACCGGGCGGCTTGCCGGCGGCCTCGGCGGCGATCAGGCCGTCGATCAGGCGCCGCGCCCACATCGAACCGGCGTCGATGTTGAGGTTGTTGAAAGCCTGCGCCGGGCGCGCCAGCATTGCGCGCTGCTGGGCCTCGAGTACCAGTTCGTCTTCGCGAAAGATGCGCGCCACGCCCTCGCGCAATTCGTGCGTCAGGCGCTGCTCATGCAGGCGGTAGTTGCGCGCGAAGGCCCAGAAGTAGTGGCAACTGGTCTCGGTCTCGGGCGTGATGGTGTTGAGCACATAACCGTTGACGCCGCGGCTGCGATCGCCCTGCGGCGCGCCGCTGCCGGCCTCGGCCACGCCGACGTCGATGGCCACCGTGCATGGGCCCTCGAAGCGGATGATCTGCCAGCGGTCGACCGGCCCCGTGTAGCCGCGCGCATGGCGGATCTGGCCGGCCCAGAACGGCGGCGGCGTGATGCCTTCCATCCAGCGCGTGACGGTGGCGCTGCGATCGCCGTGGGTGGCGACGAACGGCGCCTCGGCGACTTCGCGGCTGCCGATCGAGCTGCCGTGCACGAAGGTCTCGTGCGTCAGGTCCATCAGGTTGTCGATCACCAGCCGGTAATCGCACTGCACCGTGATGCGCTGGCCGTCGCCGGTCCACTCGGGGTCGTGGTTCCAGTGCAGGTCGGGCACCAACGCCGGATCGGCCAGGGCCGGGTCGCCGGGCCAGACCCAGACGAAGCGGTGCCTCTCGACCACGGGGTAGGCGCGCACGCAGGCCGAGGGGTTGATCGTCTCCTGCGACGGCATGTGGGTGCACAGGCCCTCGGAGTTGTACACAATGCCGTGGTAGCCGCAGACCAGCTCGTCGCCTTCCAGGCGACCCATCGACAGCGGCATCAGGCGATGCCAGCAGGCATCTTCCAGCGCCGCGACCTGGCCGTCAGCGCGTCGGTACAGAACGATCGCCTGGCTGCAGACGGTGCGCGCCAGCAGCTCGTGCCGGACCTCGACGTCATACGCAGCGGCGTACCAGGCGTTGAGCGGGAAGGTGGCCATGGATCGGATCGAGCGGCTTGAATGTATACAGAGTGTATTCTGCCACGCTCGGCGTCGATCGCCAAAGACCTCGTGCCTGGGCCCGACGCGGTGCGTAGGGCCCAGGGCGTCACGCAGGTCAGTTGGCTGCCAGGCCGTTGGAGCCGTCGGGCACGCCGCCCACACTGCTCAGGCTGCCGAGCGTGCCGTCGCGGGCGACGCTGAACGACGAGATGGTGTCGTTGCCGGCGTTGAGCACGAAGAGGCGGCGGCCGTCGGGCGAGATCGCGGCATCGATCGGCCCTGCGCCAGAGGTCGCCGCAATGCCTTGCAGCAACGACAACTGGCCGCCGCGCTGCACGCCGTACAGGCTGATCGTGTTGCTGGCCGTGTTGGTGGTGTAGGCGTAGCGGCCGTTGGGCGTGATGACCACCCAGCAGGCGGCCGCTTGCGTGGTGCCGACCGATGCGCTGACCAGGATCGGCTGTGCCGGAGCGGCCTCGGTGAAGCGGTAGGACGACATGGCACTGGCGCCGGCCGCGCCGCCGAAGGCTTCCGACACCAGCAGGTTGCCGCGCCGATCGACCGCAAAGCCGAAGGGCGTCAGGCCGGCCGACGCGGTGACGATGGGCTCGCCGATCGAGCCGTCGTGGCGCACGCGGTAGCTGGTCAATTTGTTGGTGCCCTTTTCGGTAACGATCAGGCTCTCGCCATCGGCGCCGAAACCGACCTGGGCCGAGCCGGTGCCGGTGGTTGCCGACAAGCCGCGCACGCTGCCGGCCACGGCTTCGAGCATGCCGCCACGGTTGCGGAACCCGGCCACGTTGCCGGCGCCGTTGGCGTTGAGCACATAGACCAGGCCTTCGTGTTCGGCCACGCTGATCGGGCGCAAGCCGCCCGAGTCGACCGTCGATACCCAGGTCAAGCCGTTGCGGCGGATGCGAAACGTGGAGACGGTGTTGCTCAGCGCATTGACGACGAAGACGAAGCGGCCGCTGCCGCTGAGCGTCACGGCACCCTGGTTGCCCAGGCCGCCGCCCGTGCCCTGGCCGTGCGTGGCCAGGCGCGTTTGCAGCGTCAGCGCGCCGCTGTGGCCGGTGTCATAGACCAGCAATTCGTTGCCGGCGACGGCGTTGCTGCTGGTGAAGACTTTGCCGGAGCGAAAACCCTCGTCGTCGTCGTCGTCGCCATCGTAGGAGGCTTGAGCCGGCAGGCCCAGGCTGCCGAGCGCGAGCGCCAGGCCGAGAAGCTTGAAGGTGGTGCGGCGGTTGCTTTGCATCGAAAACTCCTGTGGTGAATCGGTGGTTGGCGCACGCAAGGCTCGCGGCACCGGGGCGCAGTGTTGGTGCGTCACGGCGATCGAGTCCTCACCGGGAAGTCATCGATTTCAACAACGCGGGCGCCGGCAACGGTGATCATTTGGTGAGGACTTGCGGGCACGGCCGAGGCAGCATCGCGGCATCCACGACCCGTTGCCGGACGAAGGTGCATGATGTTGGCTCGAAGCCATGAAGGATCCAACTTGAGCGCGAGTCCGAGGCCGCAGCGCGCCGAGCAACACATCCTGGTTGTCGAAGACGAGCGCGATATCGCCGAGCTGATCGCGTTGCACCTGGCCGATCTGCCGGCCGCCGTGACGCTGGCGCACGATGGTCCCAGCGGCCTGCAATTGGCGCTCGGCCGCGAGTGGGACGCGATCGTGCTCGACATCCGCCTGCCCGGCCTGAACGGCCTGGACCTGTGCCGCGAATTGCGCATGCAGCTCTCGCCGGTGCCGATCCTGATGCTGACCGCGCGCGGCGGCGAACTCGACCGCGTGCTCGGCCTCGAACTCGGGGCCGACGACTACCTGACCAAGCCCTTCAGCGTGCTCGAATTGCAGGCGCGCGTGAAGGCGCTCCTGCGCCGTTCGGCGGTCACAGCTTCGCGCCAGGCCGAGGCCAGCGCGCACAAGGCCTCGCTGGTCGAAGCCGGCGCGCTGCGCATCGACCGTGAACAGCGCCGCGTCTGGCTGGCCGCGGCGGAGATCGTCCTGACGCCGCGCGAGTTCGATCTGCTCTGGCACTTCGTGCAGCACCCCGGCCGCGTCTTCACGCGCAGCGAATTGCTGGCCGATGTGTGGGGCTATGGCCACGACGGCTACGACCACACCGTCAACAGCCACATCAATCGCCTGCGCAGCAAGCTCGGCGAAGACCGCTCGGACTCGGGTTTCATCCACACCGTGTGGGGCGTGGGCTACCGATTCGAGGTCACGCCATGAAGGCTGCGGCGCCGAGCGGCCGCCGTTCGATGTGGCGCCTGTTGCAACAACTGCATGTGCGCGCCGCGCTGGTGGCGATCCCGCTGCTCGCGCTGCTGGGCGCCGGCATGGTCCTGCTGCTCAAGCACTACAGCGAGCAAACCGCGCTGGAAGCCTCGCAGCGCATGAACCTGGGCCTGGCCGACTACATCGTCGAGCACCAGCCGCCCGGCCTGATCGGCGCCAACGGTCTGGCCGAAGCGGCGCGCATGAGAGAGCTGGCGCTCAACGTGATGATGATCAACCCCGCCGTCGAGGTCTATCTGCTCGATGCCCAGGGCCGCGTGATCGCCCATGCGCTGGAGGGACTGCAGGGGCCCGACCCGGTCGGCCGCAGCGTCGATATGGCGCCGGTGCGCCGCCTGCTCGACGGACGCCGCAGTGGCGAGTTGCGCCTGCCGATCGTCGGCAGCGACCCGCGCAACGCGGGGCGCTTGAATACCTTCTCCGTCGCACCCGTGGCGGCACCCTCGGCGCCCTCGGGCATGGGCTATCTGTACGTGGTCTTGAACGGCAATGCGGCGCAGATCGTCTCAGCCAGCCTGGCCAATTCCGATGCCTTGCGCGCGTTGGCGGTGAGTGTGGCCCTGGCCACCGCGCTGGCCGCGGCCGTCTTGCTGATCGCCTGGCAGAAACTCACGCGGCCGCTGCGCCACCTGACGCAGGAGCTGCAGGCCTTTCGCGGCGAGACCGAGGCCGATGTGGCGGGCGGCGCGGGCGATGAGATCGCGGTGCTGCGCAAGGCGGTACAGGCGATGCAACAGCGCATCGCGCAGCAGTTCGAGCGTCTCGAAGCCGGTGATCGCCAACGCCGCGAACTCGTCAGCAACATCTCGCACGACTTGCGCACGCCGCTGTCGAACATCCAGGGCTATGTCGAAACCGTCTTGCTGCGCGGCGAGCAACTCGATGGCGCAGCGCGCGCCGCGCACCTGCGCACGGCGCTGCGCCATGTCGATCTGCTCGGCAAGCGCATCGCCGATCTGTTCGAGCTGTCCAAGCTCGACGCCGGCCGCGTCGAGCCCAAACACGAAGCCTTCTGTCTTGCCGAGCTGCTGCAAGACGTGGTGCAGAACTACCAGCTCACGGCGCAGCAGCGCGGTGTGCGCCTGAACCTGGCCGCGGGCAGCCACACCCAGGCGCGGGTGCGCGCCGACATCGCACTGATCGAGCGGGTGCTGCAAAACCTGATCGACAACGCGCTGCGCTACACCGTTGCAGGCGGGGACGTCACGCTGGCTATCGAATCGCAGGGCGCGTTCATGCAGATCAGCGTGGCCGACACCGGCCGCGGCATCGCCCACGAGCACCTGCCGCACATCTTCGAGCGCTACTGGCGCGTCACCGACGCCGAGGACGCCGGCTCGAGCGCCAGCTCGGGCCTCGGCCTGGCGATCGTCAAGCGCATCCTCGATCTGCACGGCAGCGTGGTGCGCGTGCACTCGGAGTTCAAACGCGGCACCCGCTTCGAGTTCTTGCTGCCGCAGGCGGCTTGAGCGGAACGCGCCAACCCGTCGACTCGAGCGTCGCAAAGCCCGCGACGCAAAGGTTCGGCTTCAGTGCACCTGTTCACGGCGTCGTACTGCGCCACGCTGGCACGCCTGTAGATGGGCGCGTCCGGGCCGATATCCTGGTCCGGGAGTACTCCAGTCCCGATGCACGCCACCCTGTTCCGCTTCCTCAGCCTTCGCATTGGCACGCGGCTGGGCTTGGCCTTTGCCGCGCTGCTGTCGCTGATGCTGGTGCTGGCGGCCCTCTCGGCCATGCGCCTGGGCCAGCTCGCCGCGAGTCATGAACGCCTGGCCGGCGAGCAGCTACAGATTTCGGAGAGTGTGGACAAAGCCCGCCGCAACGCCGACCTGGCGGTGCGTAAGTTGCTGGTGCTGATTGGCCTGAAACGCGACGCGCGTGTGCAGGCCTACGCCGAGATTGACGCCGCCAACGGGCGGCTCGACAGCACGCTGGACGGTCTGAAAGGCCGCGAAGTCGGCGGCGACGGCGGCGCCACCGTGCGCGCGATCCAGCAACAACTGGAGGTCTACCGCCAGGCCTATATCGACACCGCCGACCTGATCGAAGCCGATGACATTGCCGCGGCGCGAGAAGTGCTGGGCTCGCGCACCGAGGTCGCCTTGAACGGCCTGACCGAGGCGCTGGACACGCTGGTACGCCGCCATCACGGCGCCACGGTGCAGGAGTCGGCGGCGATCACCGCACAGATTCGCCAGGACCGGCAGACTTTGTGGGCGCTGTGTGGCGGCGCGCTGCTGCTGTGAGCCGGGCTGGCGCTGGGGGTGTCGCGCAGCATCGTGGCACCGCTGCGCCGGGCCGAGGTGGTGGCACACCGGCTGGCGGCAGGTGAGTACGAGCACCGCATTCCGGTGCAGGGGCGGGATGAGGTGGCCCGCATGGCCG
>JANNQO010000060.1:0-23471 GCA_031400795.1 Rubrivivax sp.
CCAGCGCCGAGGCCGGCACCGCCAGGCCGCGGCGCGCGAGCAGGCGCAGTGATTCGTCGTACAGCGACGGTGCGCGCCACGCCGCCTCGACGCGCGCGAGAATTTCGGGCCGGTGTGCTCGCGACGATGACACCGCCCGAGTACTCGGCCATCCGCCCCTACCTGTCGAACAGCAGCGGCTTCCAGAGCTGGCAGTACCGCTGCATCGAGTTCAGCCTCGGCAACAAGAACGCCGCGATGCTGAAGCCGCACGAGCACCGCGCCGATCTGCTTGCGCTGGTGCAGGCGGCGCAGCAGGCGCCGTCGCTGTACGACGAGGCGCTGCGCCTGCTCGCGCGGCGCGGCCTGCCGGTGCCGGCGAGCCACGTGGAGCGTGACTGGACGATGCCCTACGCGGCGAGCCACGAGGTCGAGCAAGCCTGGCTCGTCGTCTATCGCAACCCGGAATCGCACTGGGACCTGTACCAGCTCGGCGAAGAACTCACCGACCTCGAAGACGCGTTCCGCCTGTGGCGCTTTCGCCATGTCACGACGGTCGAACGGGTCATCGGCTTCAAGCGCGGCACCGGCGGCACCAGCGGCGTGAGCTACCTGCGCAAGATGCTCGACGTGGTGCTGTTCCCCGAGATCTGGCGGCTGCGCACCGAGCTTTGACACCGCGACCCAAATGTCGCAAACGCCGATGCCACCGATGAACGCCTTTCCCACCGTACAGGGCCTGCACCACTTCGCCTGGCGCTGCCGCGACGCCGAAGAAACGCGCCACTTCTACGAAGACCTGCTCGGGCTGCCCCTGGTGCACCTGATCAAGAGCGACATCGTGCCCAGCACGGGTGAGTTTTGCCCCTACGTGCACATCTTCTTCCGCCTCGGCGATGGCTCGTACATCGCATTCTTCGACCTCGGCGACGATCTGGCGTGCGAACCCTCGCCGAACACGCCGGCCTGGGTCAATCACCTCGCGCTGCGTGTCGAGTCCGACGCGGCGCTGCTCGCCGCCAAGGCGCGGCTCGAGGCGGCCGGCGTCGAGGTGCTGGGCGTCACCGACCACCACATCATCCATTCGATCTACTTCTTCGACCCGAACGGCATCCGCCTCGAGCTGACCACGCCCAGCGTGCCCGCCGCGGAAATGCAGCGACTGGCGGGCATGGCGCATGCCGAACTGGCCGAGTGGACGGCCGAGAAAGCGTCGCGACGCGCGGCGCGCGCATGACCGAGGCGCAACTCGTCGCCATCGACGTGCGCCTGGGCGCGCGCAGCGACACGCAGTCGGGCTTGCAGATGCTGCGCCCGCGCATCTGGGGTGCGTTGCACGCGCCCAGAGGCGCGGCGCGCGGCATCGGCGCGATCTTGATGCACCCGACCAGCAACTTCATGGGCCACTACCTTCTCGCGCCGCTGGCGGCGCGCGGTTTGCACGCACTCGGGCTGAACAGCCGCTACGCCGGCAACGACACCATGCTGCTCATGGAGCGTGTGCTGCAAGACCTGGGCGCGGGCGTTGCACGGTTGCGTGAACTGGGCTGCCGGCAGGTGCTGCTGATCGGCAACTCGGGCGGCGCGGCGCTGGCCTGCTTCTACGCGGCGCAGTCGCAGCACCTCACTGCGCAGGCATTGCCCGATGGTGAGCCGAGCGGCCTTTCGCCTGGCGACCTGCCGCGAATCGACGGCCTGGTGCTGAGCGCCGCACACCTCGGCCGTTCGCGGCTGATCGCCGAGTGGCTGGACCCGTCGCTCGTCGACGAGAGCGATGCGCTGTCGCACGAGGCGTCGCTCGATTGTTATTTGGCCGACAACGGCCCGCCGTTCTCGCCCGAGTTCCTGGCGCGCTTCAGATCCGCGCAGTTGGCGCGACGCGACCGCATCGAGGCCTGGGTGATCGCACGGCTGCAAACGCTGCGCGGCCGAGCCGGCGGCGCCCGCGACCTGGTCTTCCTGATGCACCGCACGCATGCGGATCCGCGACTGGTGGATGTGTCGCTGGACGCCAACGACCGCGCCCCGGGCAGCTTGTGGGGCGAGCCTGCCGAAGTGAACCGCAGTGCCAACGCGATGGGCCGCATCACCTCGCTCACCGGCTTCATGTCGCAATGGTCGTCACGCTCGGCCGCCGACGGGCCGACCAATCTCGCTGCTTGCGGGCATCCCGTCTTGCTGCTCACGCACAGCGCTGACCAGAGCACGTTCCCGAGCACGCGCGACGCCTGGCTTGCGGCGGGCGGAGCGCGCATCCGCAACGTGGATCTGCCCGGCGGCAACCACTACTTGAGCGGCCAGCCCGGGTTGATCGAGCGCACGGCCGCTGAGATCGCCGTGTTCGCCGAAAGCGCGTCTCGATGATCGATGCCGACACGATCAGTGCATCACGAACCCGCCATTGACCGCCAGTAGTTGCCCCGTGACGAAGCGCGACAGCGCCGACAACGCGAACACGACTGCGCCACTCACGTCTTCTGGAACCTGATCTCGCTGCAGCGCGCGCTGTTCGAGGTAAAGGCGGTGCCGGTGCTCGGGAACATACTGCGTCGCCTCCACCAAGGTGAGCCCCGGGGCGATGGCGTTGACTGTGATGCCCGAGGCGCCGAGTTCGCGCGCCAGCGACTTGGTCATCGCGATCACGGCGCCTTTGCTCGCCACATAAGCGAGCAGGTTGGGCGCGCCCCACAGTGGCGTGTCCGACGCCAGGTTGACCACGCTGCCGCGCTGTGAGGATCCGAGCGCCGCAGCGCAGGCGCGCGTCATCAGCCAGGTGCCGCGCACGTTGACCTGCATCACGCGGTCCCAGACATCGACCTCGATTTCGTTCAGCGAGCGGCCGCCCGAGTTGGTGATGGCACCGTTGTTGACCAGCCCGTCAAGACCGCCGAGCCGCTTGGCGGCGCTGTCGGCGCAGGCGCTGACCGAAGCCGGGTCGGCCAGGTCGAGCGCCAGCGCATGAACGTCATGGCCCGCCGCCCGGAGTTCGAATGCCGATTGCTCGGCGCGTTCGGCCAGGATGTCGGCGATCACGACCCGGCCGCCTTGCTGCGCGATGGCCCGCGCGAAATCAAGGCCGAGTCCACGCGCGCCACCGGTCACGAGCACGCGGTGGCCTTGGAGCAAGCGGGTGTTGTTGGCGGCGTTCACTGAATTCCTTGTGGATTGATGCGGCGAGGTTTGTGTCCCATATGTAGGACAATGTCTTACTAACAAAGCGTCTCGGCGAACGATACGCTTTCCATATCAACTCAGAACTAAGGGTAATCACTGAGTGCGATTCAGATATATGGATGAGAAACAGGATTGACATGCGATCGAAGCGCACTCTACACTTCAGTCTCGCCTGGAAATCGTCACTTTATTAGTGAACCAATATGTCTACCGCCGATCGACGCAGCACGCTCTCCCCGCCCCCGGCCAAGTCGTTCCAGCAATGGATGGATTCGCGCTGCGCGCTGCACGGCACGCGCCGCTACGACTGGAACGCGCTCAAGTTCCAGGCCGATTTCGACCCCAAGTACCGGCGCGCGCAGATGCGCTATCTGGGCACTGGCGGCACCGGCATTGCGGCCGACGGCAACAGCGTGCCGGCGGAACACTTCACGTTTTCGACCATGATCATCCCGGCCGGGCATGAAGGGCCGATGCACCTGCACACCGACGTCGAAGAAGTCTTCTTCGTACTCCGTGGCCGGGTCAAGGTGATGTGCGAGAAGGACGGCCAATACTGGGAAGCCCTGCTCGGCGAGCGTGACCTGATCTCCATCCCGCCGGGTGTCTACCGCGGCGAGATCAACGTCGGCGAAGAAGACGTGCTGATGTGCGTGATGCTCGGCGCGCATACGCCGATCACGCCGACCTATCCGCCCGATCACCCATTGACCAAGGTAAAGCGGCCCGGCGTCAATGCGCCGGCCGAACTCTGACTCGCGAAGAGCCCCGCCCATGTCCACTGCTCTCGCTGCTTCGGCCGACCGATTCGCGCTGCGCAGCATGGCCTGTGCGCAAGGCGAGCTCGCATGGCGTGAAGCCGGCGCCGGCAGCGCCATCGTGCTGCTGCACGGCATCGGCTCGGGATCGGCTTCATGGGCGGGGCAACTCGATGCACTGGCCGACCAGCATCGCGTGATCGCCTGGGACGCGCCGGGCTACGGCACCTCGGCGCCGCTGCCGCAAACCAAGCCGCTGGCGCGGGACTATGCGATGGTGCTCGACGAGTGGCTCGATCGCTTGCAGATCGAAGAGCTGGTGCTCGTCGGCCATTCGCTGGGCGCGATCGTCGCCTCGGCCTGGGCGGCGCAGTCGCGGCGCGGCTTGCGCGCGCTGGTGCTCGCCAGCCCGGCGCGGGGCTACAGCAGCGCAGCGCTTGCGGTTCGTGAAACCAAGTACCGCGAACGGATCGAACTCATCGAACGCCTCGGCGTCGAGGGCATGGCCGCGCAACGATCGGCCCATCTGTGCGCGCCCGCCGCCAGCGCCGAAGTGATCGAACAGGTGCGATCGAACATGGCTCGGATCACGGCCGGCGGCTATGCGCAAGCGGCCCACATGCTCGCCTACGATGACTTGTCCCACCATCTGCGAAGCGTCACGGCGCCGGTCAGCGTGCTTTGCGGCGAGCTCGATCGGGTGACACCACCGGCCGCGTGCCAGGAGATCGCGCACAGTGTCGGCGCGCCTTTCGTGTCGCTGCACGGCGTGGCGCATGCCTGTTATGTCGAAGACCCGGCGCAGTTCAACCGCGCGCTGCTCTCGTGCCTGACGGCCCAACCCAAGGCCCACCATGTCTGAAGGCGACGCCGACCGCTACACAGTGCCCGGCCTCGAGCGCGGCTTGCGCATCCTGGCCGAGTTCAGCCGCCGCGAGCCGGTACTGACTGCACCCGAACTCGCACGCCGCCTGGGTGTGCCACGCTCAACCGTCTTTCGCCTGCTGGTCACGCTGGAGAACATGGGCTTCGTGCAGCGCACCGACGACGGCCGCGCTTACCGCCTGGGGCTGGCGATCCTGCGCCTGGGATTCGAGTACCTGGCATCGCTGGGCATCACCGAACTCGGCCGCCCGATCCTGGAGCGCATGCGCGACGCCACCGGTTTCGGCGCGAGCCTGGTGGTGCGCGACGGCCGCGACATCGTCTACATCCTGCGCGCCGCCTCGCGTTCGCCTTTCGCCAGCTCGGTGAGCGTGGGCACCCGGCTGCCGGCGCATGCCACCGTCCTGGGTCATGTGCTGCTGGCCGACCTGTCGTTGTCGCAACTGCGTGCGCTCTTTCCCGAGTCGCGGCTCGAAGGTACGAACGCCAACACGCCGGCCAATGTCGACGCGCTGTTCGACCTGGCACAGCAAACCAAGGCGCGTGGCCATGTGCTGGCCGAGGCTTACTTCGAAGCCCATATCTCCACCGTGGCCGCGCCGGTGTTCGGCGACAACGGCCATGTGGTGGCCGCCATCGGCCTGACGATTCCCGGTGGGCGCATCGCCGACGATCAGCGCCCCGCTTTGGTGGCGCAGGTGCGCGGTGCGGCCACCGAACTCTCGACGCTGCTCAACTACAGCGACGACCACGCCGGCGCGGCAGACAGCGCTGCGGTGCCGCTGCGCAAATCCTCGCGAAGCGGATAAGCATGTTCACGCTCGACGTCTCCGGCCTCACGGTTGCCATCACCGGCGGCAGCTCGGGCATCGGCCTTGCCACGGCGCAACTCTTTCTCGGCGCCGGTGCAGCGGTGGCGATCTGCGGCCGCGAGGAGTCGCGCCTGCGCGAGGCCGAGCGCATGTTGCGCCAACAGGCTCCGCAAGGCCGCTTGCTCGCGCACCGCGCCGACGTGCTCGATGCTGCGCATATGCAGCACTTCGCGGCTGCCACCGGCGAACGCTTCGGCGGTGCTGATGCGCTGGTCAACAACGCCGGCCAGGGCCGCGTCTCGACCTTCGCCGACACCAGCGACGAGGCCTGGCAAGAAGAGCTGCAGCTCAAGTTCTTTTCGCTGCTGCGGCCGACCAGGGCTTTTCTGCCGCTGCTCGAGAAGAGCCATCAGGCGGCGGTCGTCTGCGTCAACTCGCTGCTCGCTTTGCAGCCCGAGCCGCACATGGTGGCTACTTCGGCTGCACGGGCGGGCGCGCAGAACCTGATCAGGTCTTTGGCCACCGAGTTCGCGCCGAAGCGCATCCGCGTCAACGCAATCCTGATCGGCCTGGTCGAATCAGGCCAATGGCGGCGCCGCTTCGATACCCGCGAAGACAAGTCGGTGAGCTGGGAGTCGTGGACTGCAGCCCTTGCGCAGCGCAAAGGCATCGAGCTCGGCCGCCTGGGCAAGCCCGACGAAGCGGCGCGCGCGATCTTCTATCTGGCCACGCCGCTGTCGTCGTACACCACCGGCAGCCACATCGACGTCTCCGGCGGGCATGCCCGCCACATCTGAACTGAAAGAGACACAGGCCATGAAAGTCACTGTCGGACATGTGATCGCCGCCTTCCTCGAGCGCTGCGGCGTCCGTGCGGCATTCGGCGTGATCTCGATCCACAACATGCCGATCCTCGATGCGATCGCGCAGCGCGGTGCGATTCGCTTCGTTTCGGCGCGCGGCGAGGCCGGTGCCACCAGCATGGCCGACGCCTGTGCACGCAGCACGGCGACGCTGGGGGTGTGCATCACCAGCACCGGTACCGCCGCGGGCAATGCGGCCGGTGGCATGGTCGAAGCGCTGACTGCGGGAACGCCGCTCTTGCACATCACCGGCCAGATCGAAACCCCCTACCTCGACCGCGACCTGGCCTACATCCACGAAGCGCCGGATCAATTGACGATGCTGAAGGCGGTGTCCAAAGACGCCTGGCGAGTTCGCAGCGCCGACACGGCGCTGGCCACCTTCAAGCAGGCAGTTCATCGCGCGTTCTCGGCGCCCACCGGCCCGGTCAGCGTGGAGGTGCCGATCGACATCCAGGCCGAGCTGATCGAAATGCCCGAAGACCTGGAGCCGCTGCGGGTGATGCCGGTGGTGCCCGACCCCGCTGCGCTGGCCAAACTTGCCGATGGGTTGGCCGCAGCGCGCCGCCCGCTGCTGTGGTTGGGCGGTGGTGCACGCGGCGCGGCGGGAGCCGTCGCGCGGCTGGTCGCGATGGGCTTCGGTGTCGTCACCACGGTGCAAGGCCGCGGTGTGCTGGCCGAAGACCACCCGCTGTCGCTCGGCGCGTACAACCTTCAGCCGCCGGTGGAAGCGTTCTACGGCAGCTGCGATGCGATGCTGGTCGTCGGTTCGCGGCTGCGCAGCAACGAGACGTTGAAGTACCAGCTCGAGCTGCCCAAGGCGCTGGACCGCATTGATGCCGATCCCACCGCCAACGGCCGCTGCTACACCAGCCGCCATTTCGTCTGCGGCGATGCGGCGCTGACGCTCGATGCCTTGGCTGATCGGCTGGAAGGCCGGATGAAGATCGACCCGGCATTCGCCGGCGACCTGCGGCGCGTCCATGGAGAGGCCGTGGCCGCGTTGCGCGACGGCCTCGGGTCTTACGCCGATCTGGTTGACGCGATTCAGGCAGAAGCCGGCAAACAGTTCAATTGGGTCCGCGACGTGACGGTCTCCAACAGCACCTGGGGCAACCGCGAACTTCGAATCTTCGATCCGCGCGCCGGTGTTCATGCGCTGGGCGGCGGCATCGGCCTGGGCCTGGCGATGGCGATCGGCGCGGCGGTCGGCGCTGCCGCCTACAACACCGGCCGCAAGACCTACCTGCTGGCCGGAGACGGCGGCTTCGTGCTGAATCTGGGCGAACTCGCTTGCGCGGTGCAGGAGAAAGCGGCCTTCAAGATCGTATTGATGAACGACAAGAGTTACGGCGTGATCAAGAACATCCAGGACGCGCAATACGGCGGCCGCCAGGTCTACGCCGAACTCCACACCGCCGACTACGCCAAGTTGGCCGAGGCTTTGCAGTTCGCGCACCGCCGCGTCAGCAAGCTCGAGCAGGCGCGCGGACAACTCACCGAACTGACCGGCCATGCCGGCCCGGCGATGCTCGAGATCGACATGCTGGCCATCGGCACGTTCAAGACCGCTTTCGCCGGCCCGCCGGTGAAGACCGCGGCGAATTGAGACAGCGGCAATGCGCAAGCTCGCCATCGTCGGCTGTGGCGCCATCGGCAGCGCCGTGATCGCGCTGCTGCGCGAAGACCCCGAGGTGCGGGTCACGCAGGTGATCGTTCCGATCGCCAACCTCGACGAGGCACGCGCGCTGTGCGAGCGCATCGCACCCCATGCAAGGGTGCTGGCTGCGCTGGACCATGCCGACGGCCAGCGGCCCGACTTGCTGGTGGAGTGTGCCGGTCATGCCGCGGTGGGCGACCATGTCATGCCGGCGCTTGCAGTCGGCATTCCGGCCGTCGTCGCGTCGATCGGCGCCTTGCACGACGCTGACGGCTGGCTGCGCCTGGAAACGGCCGCCGCCAGGGGGAACACCCATGTCTCGCTGGTCTCGGGCGCGATCGGCGGCATTGACGCCCTGGCCGCGGCGCGAATCGGTGGCCTCGACAGCGTGATCTATATCGGCCGCAAGCCGCCCATGGGTTGGAAGGGAACGCCTGCCGAACAGCTTTGCGATCTCGAAACGCTTGCCGTGGCGACAGTGATATTCGAAGGCAGCGCCCGCGACGCGGCGCGGCTGTATCCGAAGAACGCCAACGTCGCTGCCACCGTCTCGCTCGCCGGGCTGGGCTTCGATCGAACGCGGGCGACGCTGATCGCCGATCCCGGCGTGCAGCGCAACGTGCACCGCGTGATCGCCGAGGGCACTTTCGGCAAGATGGACCTCACGCTCGAAGGCGAGCCGCTGCCCGCGAACCCCAAGACCTCGGCCCTCACCGTCTACAGCGTGGTGCGGGCGATCCACAACGCTTCGCATGCCGTATCACTATGAGCACATTGATCGAGCCGCTCCAGTCCTTGCTGCCGCTGAAGGACCTGGCGATCAATGTGGGCGGCGAGTGGCGCCGCGGCCGTGGCCATGCCTACCAGAGCCTGTACCCGGCTGACCTCAGCGTCAGCGCGGAGCTGCATGCGGCGAGCGCCGAAGACGCCACCGAGGCGGTCGAGCGCGCCCATGAAGCCTTTGTCAAGAGCGACTGGGCAACGCGCAAGCCGCATGAGCGCGCGCTCGTCCTCTACCGTGTCGCCGAAGGCATCCGCGCGCGCCGCGAAGAACTCGCCCACCTGCAACGCCGCGACAACGGCAAGCCGATCGGCGAAACGCGCGCACTGGTCGACAGTGCTGCGGCCACCTTTCAGTTCATGGCCGCTGCCTGCGAAACGCTCGAAGACCAGATCACGCCGCAGCGTGGATCGCATCTGACGATGAGCCTTCACGAGCCGATGGGAGTCATCGCCGCGATCACGCCATGGAACTCGCCGATCGCCAGCGAAGCGCAGAAGATGGCGCCGGCGCTGGCTGCGGGCAATGCCGTGGTGGTGAAGCCGGCAGAGATCACGCCGCTGGCAGCGCTCGAACTCGCACGCATTTGCGAAGCAGCCGGCGTGCCACGCGGCATCGTCAGCGTGGTGCCAGGCAAAGGCTCGGTGGTCGGTGACGTGTTGGTCAAGCACCCACTCGTCAAGCGCGTGTCGTTCACCGGCGGCACCAACACCGGCCGCGCCATTGCCCATCAAGCGGCCGACAAGATGATGCCGGTGTCACTCGAACTCGGCGGCAAGTCGCCGACGATGGTCTTCGACGATGCCGACCTCGACCACGCGGTCAACGGTGTCCTCTACGGCATCTTCAGTTCGTCGGGCGAGTCGTGCATAGCGGGTTCGCGCCTGTTCGTTCAACGCAAGCTCTATGACGAGTTCATGGCGCGATTGGTGACCGGCGCCCAACGCTTGCGGGTGGGCAACCCGCTCGACGAACGCACCCAGATGGGCCCCTTGGTATCTAGCGCCCACCGCGACAGCGTCGAACGCTATGTGGCGAAAGGTCTTGCCGACGGTGGCCGGCTGCTAGCCGGCGGCGAACGGCCCACGGGCGACGGCCGCGAGCAGGGTTGCTACTACATGCCCACCATCATCGAGGGTCTGCGCAACGATCAGTCGATCTGCCAGGAAGAGATCTTCGGCCCGGTGCTGGTGGCGCTGCCTTTCGACGACGAAGACGATTTGCTGGCGCAGGCCAATCACAGCGTCTACGCGCTCGCCGCCGGCATCTGGAGCCGCGACTACAAGCGCGCGCTTCGCATCGGCCGCGCCGTGCAAGCCGGCACCGTCTGGATCAACACCTACAAGCAGTTTTCGATCTCGACGCCCTTCGGCGGCTGGCGCGATTCAGGCATCGGCCGCGAAAAAGGGCGTCTGGGAATCCTCGAGTACATGCAGCAAAAGAGCCTGTACTGGGGTCTGAACGACAAGCCTTTGCCTTGGGCCGATTGACTCGCCATTCACGCCATTCACGCCACTCACGCAATACACGCAACAAGGAGACACCTCATGCAGACAAGCCACCGCACCGCAATCGCCGCCGTCCTCGCCGCCAGCCTCGCCGTTGCAACCGGCGCCGCGCTGGCGCAGGCCTATCCGAACAAGCCGATCACGCTCGTCGTTGGCTACCCGGCAGGGGGCGACACCGATGCGATCGCCCGCGTCTACGCTGAAAAGCTCGGCGCGCGCGTGGGCCAGCAGGTGCTGGTGGACAACCGGCCCGGCGCCAGCGGAATGATCGGCAATTCCTCGGTCGCCAAGGCCGCTGCCGATGGCTACACGCTGCTCTTCACGCCCAGCACCTTCCCGATCGCCCAGCATGTGCTCAAGGTCGGCGCCAACATCGCCCACGACGTGGTCGCCGACTACACGCCGATCATCAAGACCGGCAACATCCCGCTGCTGCTGGTGACGGCTTCGTCGACCGGACTCAAAGACATGAAGCAGGCCATCACCGAGGCCAAAGGCGGCAAGGCGCTGACCTATGGCTCACCCGGTGCCGGCTCGCCGATGCACATCGCCGCGGAGATGTTGAACCGGGCCGCCGGAGTCAAGATGGCGCATGTGCCGTACCGCGGCGTCGCACCGGTGGTCACCGACACGCTCGGCGGCCATGTGTCGATCGGCTGGATCACCCCGGGCGCGGTCGGACAGCATCTGCAGACGGGCAGGATGGTCGCACTCGCGGTGGCCGAAACGCAGCGCACCAAGCTGATGCCGACCGTGCCGACGCTGATCGAACTCGGCTACGGCGAGCTCGATGTCAGCGCCTGGATGGGATTGCTCGGACCCAAGGGTCTGAGCGCCGACATCGTTCGCATGCTGAACGGGCACTTCAACGAAATCCTGAAGATGCCCGATGTGCAAGCGCGAATGGCAGCGCTGGGAATCGAGCCGATCGGCGGTGAGCCTTCGGTACTGGCCAGGCAGATCGCAGGCGACAACAGCCGCTTCGGCAAGCTGGTCAAAGAGTTCGGCATCACGGCTGAATAAGTCGCGCAGCGGCATCACGGCGGACTGATCATGATCCTGGGCATCGACGAGATTACCTACGGCGCAAGCGACCTCGATACCTGCCAGCGCTTTTTCTCCGACTGGGGATTGAAGCTGGTGCAGCGCGACGCTGCGAGGCTGGTCTTCGAAACGCTCAACGGCTGCCGCGTGATCGTTGCCGATGCGGCCCAGGTGGAGTTGCCAGCTGCCATCGAAGAAGGCCCGAGCCTGCGCGAAGTGGTGTGGGGCGTGCGCGATGCGGCGAGCCTGGCCGACCTGCGTGGCCGCGTCGCCGGCCAGCCGGGCTTCGTCGAACAGAATGCTCGCATCGGCTGCATCGATCCGAACGGCGTGGCGATCCGCTTCCAGGTGAGCGTGAAGCGCGAGGTGCAGGTGCTCGGCGTGCGCGCCAACACCTGGGACCGCAAGGAACGCATCGACCAGGCCGCGACCGTGTATGACCATGCCGAGCCGATCGAAGTCGGCCATGTGGTTTTCTTCGCCGCCGACGTGCCGGCCACCGAAGCTTTCTACGCCACGCTGGGTTTCGTGACCTCCGACCGTTACCCCGGTCGTGGCGCCTTCATGCGCTGCGACGCACGCGGCGGCCATCACGACCTGTTCCTGCTCGGTACTCCCGACCGCAAGCGCGGCCTCAACCATGTGGCCTTCACGGTGCGCGACATCCACGAAGTTTTCGGCGGCGGGCTGGCCTTCAGCGCGCGCGGCTGGGAGACCCAGCTGGGCCCGGGCAGACACCCGATTTCGTCGGCTTATTTCTGGTACTTCCGCAACCCTGCCGGTGGCTTGATCGAGTACTACGCAGATGAGGACCAGCTCACTGAAGCCTGGACCGCGCGCGACTTCGAACCCGGGCCGACGGTGTTTGCCGAATGGGCGATCGACGGCGGCATCGATGGCCGCACGCGGCGCCAGAAGGGCCGTGAGGCTTCGGGCAAGTTCCTGACCGAAACCCCACCGTTGAGACCGTGATGAACGACCCCCGCACTTTCGTCATCGTCGGCGCCGGCCAAGCGGGCCGCTGGCTCGCACTCACCCTGCGCGCCGACGGCTACAGCGGCCGCATCGTCTGGTTCGGCGACGAAGCGCACAAGCCTTACGACCGGCCGCCGCTGTCCAAAGCGGTGATCCAGGGCGAGGTGCCGATGGAGCAGCTCATGCTTGTGCAGCCGGCGAAGTTCGACGAGCTGAACACCGAGTTCCATCCTGACGAATCGGTCGTGGCGATCGACCGCGAGCGCAAGACCGTGCGCACGGCCGGCGCCAGCGAGGTCCGCTACGACACCCTCTTCCTTGCCCATGGCGGCCGGGCCCGCAGCCTGCCGGGACTGGCACCGCATCCGCGAATAGCAACCTTGCGCACCTGGGAAGACGCGCTCGCGATCAAGGCTGCGCTGGCCGATGCCAAGCATGTGATCGTGATCGGCGGAGGCTGGATCGGCCTGGAGATCGCTGCTTCGTCGCGCAAGCTGGGCAAAGCCGTCACGGTGCTCGAGGCCGCGCCGCGGCTGTGCATCCGCACCGTGCCGCCTTGCGTGTCGGAGCACCTGCATGCACTGCACACGGCGCAAGGTGTCGCGCTTCGAATCGGCGACGGCGTGCAGGCGGTCGATGCCGGTGAGCGTGGTGTCACAGTCGTTCTTGCCAGCGGCGAACGGGTCAGCGGTGACTATCTGGTGATCGGCATCGGGCTGATCGCCAATGACCAGATTGCTGCCGCCGCGGGCCTCGCCACCGGCAATGGCGTGTTGACCGATGCGTCGGGCCGCACCACTGACCCGGCAGTGTTCGCGGTGGGCGATGTCGCCAACGCGCTGCGGGCCGGCGGCCAGCGCATGCGAATCGAGTCGTGGGAGAACGCACAACGCCAGGCGCAGGCAGCCGCCAAAGCCGCGCTCGGTATCGCGCACGACCCCGACGCCGAAGGACCGCCCTGGTTCTGGTCGGACCAGTACGACGACAACCTGCAGATCCTGGGCATCCCCGACGAGCGCCTGACGATCATCGAGCGCAACGTTGCGGCCAAACGCCAGCGCCTGTTCTTCTTTTGCGACGCTGCCAAGGTGCGCGCGGTGGCCGCTGTCAACGCCGGCCGCGAGATCAAGATCGTTCGCAAGTGGATGTTGCAAGGCCGCTACCCGGCGATCGAGACGCTGGCCGACGCCGGCATCGATCTGAACAAGCTGCCGCTGCTGGCAGCGTAATGAACAAGGAGAACCGAGGCATGGACAACTGGAGCGACGTGGCCGGCCGCGATGAAGTCGAGCCCGACACGCCCCTCGGGGTGAAGGTCGGCGAACTCGCGATCGGCATCTACGAAGTCGACGGCGCGCTGCACGCCATCGAAGACGTTTGCCCCCACGCCAACGCGCATCTGAGCGAAGGCTTTGTCGACGGCTGCGCAATCGAATGCCCGCTGCACAACGCGGTGTTCGACGTGACGAGCGGCAAGCATCTGCGCGGCGAACCCTGTCGCGACGTGAAGACTTTTCCGGTTCGCGTGGTCGACGGGCGCATCGAGCTCGACACCTGAACCCCACCGCCACTGCAAGGAGCCCCTGATGGACCACAACCCCTACCTGCTCGCCAAGGTGCACTTCATCAGCACCAGCGACAACGCACTCAACCTCGACCACAACCCCGCCCTCACGCCCTGGCGGGCGCCGGCACCGAACAACGTGGCCGGCAAAGGCAAGATCGAGGTGCCGGGCGCGGCGCGCAACATCGTCTGGCAGAACCGCAGCGCACCGCCCACCGACTACGAAAACGCGCTCGGCGACGCTTTCGAAGCGGTTTTCGAACGCGGCGCGACCACCGCTGCAGAGGTGGTTGCGGGCCTCAATCAGATCGGCTTCCGCACCCCGGATGGCCAGGCCTGGAGCGAAGCGCGCTTCGAGTCAGAAATGGCGCGCCTCGGCGCCTAGGAGAGAACATGGGACATTCCGATCAAGACCTGCTGATCAAGCAAGACGCCGATCGCCTTCTCAACACCGGCGTGCGCAACCTGTGGTACCCGGTGGCGCCGAGCTGGCAGGTGCAAAACGCACCGATCGGCATCACGCGCCTGGGTGACCGCATCGTGCTGTGGCGCGACGGCGAGGGCCAGGTCCACGCACTCGAAGACCGCTGCCCGCACCGCGGCGCGCGTCTTTCACTGGGCTGGAATCTCGGCGACCGGGTGGCCTGCTGGTACCACGGCATCGAGATCGAAGGCAGCGGCACGGTGCGCAAGGTGCCGGCGTCGTCGCATTGCGCGATGGAGGGCAAGCAGTGCGTCAAGAGCTACCCGGTTCGCGAAGCCGCGGGCGCGATCTTCCTCTGGTTCGGCATCGATCCGAAAGCCGAAGCCGCGCCGCTGCAGCTGCCCGAGGAGTTGACACAACCCGACTACTCGCACTTCCTTTGCCTGTCGAACTGGAAGACCAACTACCGCTACGCGATCGACAACGTGATGGACCCGATGCATGGCTCGTACCTGCATGCCACCTCGCATTCGATGGCCGAAGGCGACAAACAAGCCGAGATGCGGGTGCGCAAGACGCCCACCGGATTGATGTTCGAAAAGGTCGGCCAGCGCGACGTCAATTTCGACTGGGTCGAACTCGGTGACACCGGCTGCATGTGGTTGCGGCTGGCAATTCCGTACAAGAAGCGCTATGGCCCGGGCGGCAACTTCGGCATCGTCGGCTTCGCCACCCCGGTGGACGAGACCCATTGCCAGGTCTACTTCTGGCGCACGCGCAAGGTGCAGGGCTGGCAGCGCAACGTCTGGCGCTTCATGTACCGCAACCGGCTCGAAGCGCTGCATTGGGAGGTGCTCGAGCAGGACCAGTTCGTTCTCGAATCGCTGCCCGACGATGCGCGCGGCCGCGAGTACCTCTACGAGCACGACGTGGGTCTGGCGCGGGTACGGCGTTTGCTCGAGAAGCGCGCCACCGAACAGGCGCAGGCGCGGGCGGCGCTGCCGGCGGCCTGAGAGTGTGAGAGGCCAGGGCCGGCCGTCGCTGAACCGGCGGCCGGCGGTCAGGCCCATCGATCCTTTCATCCATGACCCGAGCCGGGTCGATGGTCGTGTTCACTCGACAGCCAGGAGAACCCTATGAATCTTTCCCGCTCAGCAGCGCTGCTCGCGCTGGTCTCGGCCGGCGCCGCCCAGGCGCAAAGCAGCGTCACCCTGTATGGCGCCTTCGACGCCGGTGTGGAATACATCCGCAACGTGGGCACCGGCAACGCGAACCTGTGGCGCATGCCCTCCAACACCGGCACCACGCCTTCGCGGCTGGGCTTTCGCGGCAGCGAAGACATGGGCGGCGGCTTGCGCGCGGTGTTCACGCTCGAGATGGGATTCGCACCCGACCAAGGCACGCTCGGCCAGGGCGGGCGCGGCTTCGGCCGCCAGGCTCTCGTGGGCATTAGCACGCCCTACGGCACGTTCTCGATCGGCCGCCAGTACACGATGACCTTCTGGTCGGGCACCGACGCCGACATCCTCGGCGGCAACGTCTTCGGCACGGGCTCACTCGACGCCTACTTGCCCAACGCCCGCGCGGACAACTCGCTGGCTTGGCGTGGCACGTTCAGTGGGCTCACGCTCGGCACTACCTACAGCTTCGGCCGCGATGCGGTCAACGCGGGCCCGAGTCCGGCGGGCACCAACTGCCCCGGCGAAAGCGCCACCGACACCCGCGCCTGCCGCGAATGGTCGCTCATGGCCAAGTACGACACCCCAGCCTGGGGCGTGGCGCTGGCCAATGACCGGCAATACGGCCGCACGGTCGGCGCTGCGCCCGACGCGGTGTTCGGCGGGCTCAACAGCAGCGGCAAGGCCGACAACCGGCTGATCCTGAACGGCTATGTCAGGGTGGCCGGCACGAAGATCGCCGGCGGCGTGATCCGCCGCGACAACGATGGCGACGCGGTCAAGCCCAAGAGCGACCTGTGGCATGTCGGCGTCTCGATCCCGGTCAAGCTCTGGACCTTCGACGCCCAGTTCCTGACGCTCAGGTACCGCAACGTCGCCAACCGCGACTCGAAGCTCTTCGGCGCGCGGGCGAGCTACAACCTTTCCAAGCGCACCGCGATCTATGCCCAGCTCGCCCGCATCGGCAATGACTCGCTGGCCGCGGTATCGGTCAGCGGTGGCGCGCCAGGCAGCAACCCCGCCGCGGGGGTTGGGCAAAGCGGCTTCAACGCCGGCTTGCGCCACACGTTCTGATCCAAAGCGCACACCGTGTTGTCGAGGAGCGCTTGATGAATCATTCGACCATCGGCGTCGACACGCCGCAGGTGAGCGCGCGCGAGAAGGTGCTCGGCCGGGCGGTCTACGCCGGCGACATCGAACTGCCCGGCATGCTGCACGCCAAGGTGCTGCGCAGCCCGCACCCGCATGCCCGCATCGTGCACATCGACACCTCGGCGGCACGCAAGCTTGCCGGCGTGCGGCTGGTGCTGAGCGGCGCCGACACGCCGGCGCGGCTGTCGGGCATCCACCGCAAGGAGCACCGCATCCTTGCCGTGGGCGAGGTGCGCCATGTCGGCGAAGAAGTGGCCGCAGTGGCTGCCACCGACGAGAACATTGCCCGCGATGCGCTCGATCTGATCCGCGTTGAATACGAGCCACTGCCGGCGGTCTTCAGCCCCGACGCCGCGCTCGCCTCGGGCGCGATCGAAGTCCATGCGGGTACGCGCAACATTGCCCATGAGATGAATATCGTTCGCGGCGATGTCGATGCCGGTTTCGCCGCTGCCGCGGTGGTGCACGAGGCCACCTACGAAGTCCATTCGCAGTACCCCGGCTATCTGGAGCCGATGGCCAGCGTGGCCTGGCTGGGCGGCAACGGACGGCTGACGGTGTGGCTTTCCACGCAATCGGTGTTCATGGCACGCATGCGGCTGGCTGACGCGCTGGACATGCCGGTGTCGGCCCTGCGCGTCATCCAGGCCACCACCGGAGGCGGCTTCGGCGGCAAGATCGTCGAGGAGTGCAACAGCCTGATCGCATCGTTCCTGGCCTCGCGCTGCCAGTGGCCGGTGCGGCTGGTGAACAACCGGCTCGAAGATTTCCAGGGCGCGCGTGCCAGCGTGCCCGAACGCATCTGGCTGAAGATGGGCGCCGACAGCAACGGCCTGATCGTCGCCAAGGACGTGAAGATCGTCGCCGAGTGCGGCGCCTACCAGGGGCTGGCCGCCGACGTGATGCATGTCTCGGCGATGCGCAGCGACAACATGCAGCGCCTGACGAATGTGCGCTCGCATGCCGTGCTGGCCTACACCCACAACCCGCCGCGCGGTGCCTTCCGCGGCTTCGGCGGCCAGCAGATGGCGTTCGCGCTGAACAGCCACCTGAGCGTGCTGGCCGACAAGCTCGGCATCGATCCGATCGAGCTCCATCTGCGCAATGGCGTGCGCAGCGGCGACACCACGGTGCATGGCTGGAAGGTGGGCAGCAGTGGCCTCGCGGAATGCCTGCAACAGGTGCGTGAGGCGATCGACTGGGACGCCAAGCGTTCGCGACCCAAAGACACGAACGGCAGCGCCATCAAGCGCCGCGGCATCGGCGTTGCCGCGGCGATGCATGTCAGCGGCAACCGCACCATCGGCAACTGGGACGGCTCGACCGTGGTCGTGAAACTCAGCGAAGACGGCCGCGCCACGGTGCTCACGGCCGAATGCGACATGGGGCAAGGCGCCTACACGGTGCTGGCGCAACTGTGCGCGCATGAGCTCGGCATACCGCTGTCGCATGTGACGGTGGCACCGCCCGACACCGATGCCGCACCTTACGCCATCGGCTCGCTGGCCTCGCGGGTGACCGTCGTCGCGGGCAACGCGATGTTGCGCGCCGCCGGCGAGGTCAAGTCCCGGCTGATGAAGCTTGCCGGCGAAAAGCTCGAGGCATCGATCGACGACCTGGAAGCGGCGGACGGCACGATCCGCGTGCGCGGCGTTCCCGACATGAAGCTGACCTATGCCGAGCTGGCGCGCCTGCACATCTTCCGCCATGGCGGCGAGATGCTCGAGGCGCGCGCCAGCTGGGACGCGCCGACGGTGATGGCCGACGAGCGCTACTACGGCAACATCGCGCCGGCCTATTCGTTCGCGGCGCAGGCGGTCGAGGTCGAAGTCGACACCGAGACCGGGCAGGTCGAAGTGGTCGACACCTTCATCAGCGACGATTGCGGCAAAGCGCTGAACCCGCTCGCGATCCACGGCCAGACCAGCGGCGCCGCGGTGCAGGCAATCGGCTGGGCGCTGTACGAGCAGCTGCTGTATCAGGACGGCGCCCTGATGAACGGCAACTTTGCCGACTACACCATGCCCACCGCCGATGCGGTTCCGACCATTCGCAAAGGGCTGGTCGAATCGAACGACCCCAACGGCCCGCTCGGCGCCAAGGGTGCGAGCGAAACGGCGATCGTGCCGGGCGCCGGCGCGATCGCCAACGCGGTGTTCGACGCGATCGGCGTGCGCTTCACCCAATTGCCGATCACGCCCGAGAGAGTGCTCGCGGCGCTGCGTGAACAACGAGCAAGCGCCATGGCAACCGGAGCCGACCGTGCGTGACTTCGACCTGCTCGAACCCGAGTCGGTGCGCGAAGCGAGCCGCATGATGGCCGACCGCGGCGACGACTGCCGGCTGATCGCCGGCGGCACGGCGCTGCTGCTGGGGATGCGCCAACGCATGTTGACACCAACGCTCCTGGTCTCGCTGAACGGCATCGGCGCGCTGCGTGGCATCGCTTTCGACGAACATAAAGGCCTGCGCATCGGCGCGCTGACGCGGCACGCCGAGCTCGCGCGCGAGCCGGTGCTGCGCGCTCGATACCCGATGCTCGCCGACATGGCCTCGCGACTCGCGAATCCGCAGATCCGCAATCAAGGAACGATCGGCGGCAACCTCTGTTATGCCGACCCGACCACCGACCCGCCGGGTTGTCTGCTTGCACTGGGCGCGTCGGTGGTCCTTGCCAGCCACGCCGGCGAACGCGTGCTGCCGATCGAGCAGTTCGTCGACTTCTTCAGCACTGCGCTGCTGCCCGGCGAGATCGTCACCGAGATCCGGGTGCCGACTCCGCCGGCCGACCACGACGGGCGCTACCGGCGCTTCCTGCGCACCGCGGCCGAACATCGGCCGCTGCTCAACGTCTCGCTCGCCGTGCGGCGCAGCGGCGTCACCTGCCACGAGGCGCGAATCGTGATCGGCGCGTCGACGCCGAAACCCGCACGCGCGCGGCGTGCCGAGGCGCTGCTCGGCGGTCGCGCCGTCACTGCCGAGTTGGCGGCCGAGGTCGCTGCTGCTGCCGCTGCCGAGATCGAGCCGATGTCCGACGCCCGTGGCACTGCCGAGCACCGGCGCGACATGGTGCGAGTGATCGTTCGCCGAACGATCGAAGACTTGTTCGGGCTCGGCCCGCGAGAGGGACTGGTGTCAATGCCACGTACTTCCAACTCACGACACTAACAATGAGTCATCACCTCATCCAGCTCACCGTCAATGGCGAGGCGCAGATCGTCGAGGCGCCCGCGCGGCGCCTGCTGTCGGACTTGCTGCGCGACGACTTGCACTTGAAGGGCACCAAACGCGGCTGTGAAACAGGCGTCTGTGGGGCCTGCTCGGTGCTGGTGGACGGCCGCGTGATCAAGTCATGCCTGATGCTGGCCGTGCATGCCAACGGCTGCGCGGTGAGCACCGTCGAAGGCCTGGCCAAAGAAGGCGAACTGCACCTGCTGCAGCGCGCTTTCATCGAGCATGGCGCTCTGCAATGCGGCTATTGCACGCCCGGCTTCCTGATGGCCGCGTGCGCGCTGCTGGCCGACAACCCGCGGCCGACACTCGAGCAGATCCGCGCCGGACTCTCGGGCAACCTGTGTCGCTGCACCGGCTACGACGGCATCGTTGAAGCGATCGCCGCTGCGCTGGAGAAAACTTGATGCAACTCGAGAAGAACCTGCTGCTCGATGCACCGCCGGCACGCGTCTGGGAGCTGCTGCTCGACCCGCAGGTGATGGGTGGCTGCGTGCCCGGCATGGAGTCGATCGAAGTCATCAGTCCGGTCGAGTACCTGTCGGTGATCGCGGTCAAGATCGCTTTCGTCTCGGCGCGCTTCAAGATCCGCACCACCATCGTCGAGCAGCGCGCCCCGCACTACCTGCGCACCGAAGGCGTGGGCGAAGACGCATCGGCTGCGAGCTCGTTCCGCCAGGGCAGCGAAATGTTCCTCGACGAGCAGCCCGATGGCCGCACCGCGGTGCGCATGCTCATCAAGGTCGATGTGCTCGGCCGCCTCGGCACCTTCGGCCTCAACATCATGAAGACCAAGGCCGACCGGATGTGGGACGAGTTCGGCATCAACCTGGCCGCCCGGCTCGTGCCGGGAGCGGTGGTTGCGGAGCCCGGCGCACTGGCGGCTGGTGTTGCCGCGCAGCCGGCCAGCGCA
Source organism: Rubrivivax sp. (assembly GCA_031400795.1). Taxonomy (GTDB): domain Bacteria; phylum Pseudomonadota; class Gammaproteobacteria; order Burkholderiales; family Burkholderiaceae_C; genus Rubrivivax. Next base: position 20,902 of record JANNQO010000060.1, read on the forward strand.
ACGGCGCCGGCCATGCCTCGGCCGATGCCGGCGCGGCCCGCAGCGCCAACCCAGCCAGGCTGGTGGGCACGATTGTTCGGGGCAAGACCGGCGCCGGCGGCAACGGCTTCGCCGATTCCGCAGCGGCTTGCGAACGACATCTTCATCGAGCTTCGCCGTGGCGATTCGACTGTCACGGTGTTGTGGCCGGCCGAGAGCGCGAACCAATGTGCTGCATGGCTGCGCGAGTATCTGCAATCAGGAGCGAAACCATGAACCGGCTCGTTACCCTCGGCTTCAGTGCGCTGCTGTGTTCCGGCGCCTGGGCGCAAAGCTGGCCCGACAAGCCGACCAGGTTCATCGTTCCCTTTCCGGCCGGCGGCGTGCTCGACGTGCTGGCCCGCAGCGTGGCCGAGCCTTTGCAGGCCGCCAGCGGCAAGACCGTGGTGGTTGAGAACCTGCCCGGCGCCGCGGGCAACATCGGCATCCAGCAGGTGGCGCGTGCCGCGGGCGACGGCGCCACCGTGCTCTTCGTCCCGCAAGGCAACATCACGATCAACGCGACCCTGTTGCCCAACGCGCCTTTCAACTGGGACCGTGACTTCAAACCCGTGACGCTGCTCGCCTACGCGTCCAACGTGCTGGTGGTGCACCCGTCGGTCAACGCCAGGACGGTGGCGCAGCTGATCGGATTGGCCAAAGCACAACCGGGCAAGCTCGCTTATGCATCACCCGGCAATGGTTCGAGCTTGCACCTGATCGGCGAACTGCTGAAGCGCGAAGCGAAGATCGACATGCTGCATGTGCCCTACAAAGGCACCACGCAGGCTTTGCAGGATCTTGTCGGCGGACAGGTGCAGGTGATGTTCGGTGCCGTGCCCACGCTCTTGCCGGCCATCAAGGCAGGCCAGGTGCGCGCGCTGGCCGTGACCACCGCACGACGAGCCGAGGCACTGCCGGACCTGCCGACCCTGGCCGAAGCAGGCGTGAAAGACATCGACGTGCCGTCGTGGTACGGCGTGATGATGCCGGCGAGCACGCCATTGCCCGTGCTTGCCAATGTCCAAGCGGCCCTGGCCGCAGCCGTGGCGCAGCCGGCGCTTCGCGACAAGCTGCTGGCGCAGGGGCTGACCCCGGTGGCGAGCAAGCCCGATGCGTTCGCGGCGCAGATCAAGCGCGAAACCGCTGTCTGGGCAGGCGTGATCAAGGAAGCAGGGATCAAGGCGGACTGACAATCACGGGTGATGAAAGCCGCCTCACCCCCGATTGCGACCAACGCGACGATGCCCGAACACCGCGTCACGTCGTGGGACGAATTCAACGCCTACAGTGCCGCCCGCGATGGCTGGGCGTTCCGCGGGCAGCTCGATGCGTCGTGGCCGCTGCTGGGGTCGTTGTCGCGACGCTTGCTGCAGGTGGGCGTGCCGCGCCAGGCCTGGCGCGAACGCGAGGCGCGGGCGATTCGCGTCTTCCGCCGCAAGGCGCATGTCTACCTGCCCGACCGCAGCGTGCTGCAGGACGACCTGCGCTGCCTGGCGATGATGCAGCACCATGGTGCGCCGACGCGGCTCCTGGATTTCACCAAGTCGCCCTACGTGGCGGCGTTCTTCGCGCTGGAACGCGCAGCCGGCGACGCCGCTGTGTACGCGCTGAACACTCCACGACTCTGGGCCAGCGCGCCGCGCTTCGACAAGAGCCTGACGCAAGACGAGGTGGACCCGCGCATTGCCGGCAACTTCGAGCGTTATTTCGCGGCCAGCCGGCACCAGCTGATGTGGTTCGGCGAGCCGCTGGAGATGGACCGGCGGCTGGTGGCCCAATCGGGCCTGCTGGTGATGCCGGGAATCCTGGAGATGCCACTCGATTCGCTGCTCGACGGCTATGACAGCGACGAGCCGTTGATCGAAAAAATCGTCCTCGGCCGCGAACTGCGCGCGCACGGCATGCACGCCCTGTACCGAATGAACATCACCCAGGCGACGCTGTTCCCCGACCTCGAGGGCCTGGCACGTTCGATTGCGTACGAACTCGAAGAGGCCTGGCCGCTGCGTGCGGCCGATGGTGCGGATCAAGCGCTCGCGGCTGAGCGGCGACAGTAAGCATGGGTGACGTCACGCAGTGGCTGGCGACACGCCGGCCAGCGCGTTGACGCAATGGGGCGGTCGAAGAAGCCACGATCTCGACGCCGGGCACGGAGCCGACGCCGCGCGCCATCTGGTCAAGGTGCGCGCGGGGCTGGCCACCCGTAACGAACGCTACAGCCGATCCACCGCCCGCCCGGCCAGCTCCAGCGTCTCCACCAGCCGGCGCAGCCGGGCATGGTCCTGGTCGAGCGCGCGGATGCGCTCGCGCAGCGTCTTGCGCTCGTCGTCCTTCTCGGCCTTCTTCAGCTGCGCCTCGGCCTTGTCGATGTCGCGCTTCACGCCATCGCGCTGCTGGCGCGCCTTGTACAGGTCGATGCCAGCCTGATGCCAACGCAGGAAGCCGGTCTCGTCCAGATGCCGGCAGGCGCCTTGGTAGGCCTGGTTACGCGAGCCTTCGGACCACGCCGAGCGCGGCGTGCAGTAGGTCAGCACGCCGCGTTGCCAGCC
>JANNQO010000061.1:0-4793 GCA_031400795.1 Rubrivivax sp.
GTCGCTCGCCGGCGGCGAGCCGGTGCGTATCGACATGCCGCTGCGTGTCTTCTACCCCGGCTACTACCCGACGCTCGTGAAGCTCTACGACCAGCTCGGCGTGGTCAGCGAGCCGGTGAGCTATGCCACCTCGTTCATGGACGCCGGCGAGCGCCCCTACTTCCGCTACCGCAACCTGCGCTGGGGCGATCGCTCGATCGGCGCCTGGGCGCCGGCCGATGCGTGGCTCGGCCGGCGCGCCTGGCGCATCGGTGTGGCGTTGCTGCGCTGGCGGCGCCAGGCACGGGCCGCGGGGCGGCTGGAAGGCCAGACGATCGAGCAGTTCGTACGCCGTGAGGCTTTGCCGCGGGACCTGGTGGACGGCTTCCTGCTGCCCGCGATCTGCACCATCTGCACCTGCAGCACGGCGCAGGCGCGCGATTTCCCGGCCTCGGTGATCGTCGACTACATGGCGCGTGGTCTGGCCAGCCAGTCGGTTCGCCGCGCCCGCGACGGCGCCGACGATGTGCAGCGCCGCTTGCTCGCCGGTATCCCGGATGTGAGTTGTGCGGCGCGCATCGTGGCCGTGCGGCGTGGGACGGCCGGGGTTTGGCTCGAACATGAAGACGGCCGGCGCGAGCGCTTCGATCAGGTGCTGATCGCGGCGCAGGCGAACCAGGCGCTGCGCCTGCTGGCCGATGCACGGCCCGACGAAGCTGCGGTGCTCGGGGCCTTTCGCTACACGCCGGTGGACGTGATCACGCACCGCGACGCGGCGCTGATGCCCAAGCGGCGCAGCGACTGGTCGCCGGTGGTGTTGCGCGTGCTTGCGGATGCCGCCGGGCCCGAGTCGACGATCTGGGTCAACGCGGTGCAGCCGGCACTGCGCGACGCGCCGGATGTTTTCCAGACGGTGCAGCCGCAGCGCGCGCCGCGTGCCGAGACCGTCATCGGCGTCGCCCGATTCGAGCGCCCATTGGTCGACGGCGGAAGCGCGGCGGCGTGGGCCGGCTTGCGCCGCCTGCACGCGCAGCCGGGCCGGCAGGTCTGGTTCTGCGGCTCATATGCTGCCGGCGGCGTCCCTTTGCTCGAAAGCGCCGTGCGCTCGGCCCTTGAGGTGGTGCAGCGGATCGCCGAACACGATCAGGCCGGGCCGGCAAGCGGCTTGCGAGCCACGAACAGCGCGTAGCCCAGCCCCAGCGCGCGCGCCGGGCCGATCAGCGCCGCAGTGCGCGCCACCTGTTGCCAGCCACGCAACCGTGCGTCGGTACCGAGCAGCCGACGCTGCCGCGCAACGAAGCGGGCAAAGCCGCCGAGCACCTCGTCGTCGAGTCGTTCGGCGCGCACCGCGTCGAAGCCGAGGTCGAGCAAGCGCTGCGACTGCGCCTCGTGCGTGGCCAGGTCGCTGCCGTCCAGTCCGCACATCCGTGCCGCACGGCGCAGCAGCCAGCCGCGCGCCGAGCCCGCCGTGATCGTCAGGTCGGTGTAGGCCAGCCGCCCGCCGGGGCGCAGCGAGGCATGCGCCGCGAGCAGCCAATCCGCACGCGGGCTGAAGTGGTAGGCCGCGTCGACGCAGACCACGGCGTCGAAGCGCTCGGGCGCGAAGCTGCTGTGCCGCGGCAGGCCCGACTGCGCCAGCACCGTAATGCGCTGCGGCGCCAGCGCCGCCGCCGCGGCACGCCGGTGCGCTGCGTGCGCCAACCGCGGGTCTTGCTCGATGCCGACCACCGCCGCCACGCCATGCTGCTGCACCCAGCGCAGCAGCTCCTCGCCGGCGCCACATCCGAGGCTCAGCACATGGTCCTCGGGGCCGAGTGTGGCCGCCTGTGCGATGCGGTCGGCGAGTGCCGCGCCGGCTTGCGCGTAGGCCAGTGCCGGTTCGTCGCCCGCGCTCCAGCAGCCCAGGTTGCGCCAGCCCGAGGCCGGGCCGCCGCGGTGCAGCAGTTCGTTCTCGTCCGCCTCGCGCGTGTCCATGCCGGCAGGCAGTGTGTCCGATCTACGATCGCCGCGTATGGCCATCTTTCCGCAAGGCTACGGCCAGATCGACGCGCGCTGCACACCGGGCGAGCGCCGGCTGCTGCGTCAACTCAAACGTTGCCTGGAGGACGACTACCTGGTCTGGCACGACGTGCCGATCGGCCCGCAGGCGCGCCAGCCCGATGTGGTGGTGCTCAGCCCGCGCTGGGGCTTGTTGCTGCTGGAGGTGAAGGACTGGCGGTGCGCCACGTTGGGCGCGGCGACGCGTGACCGGGTCGAATTGCACACCGAGCGCGGCGTGGTCGCGGTGCCGCACCCGCTGCGCCAGGCGCGCGAGATGGTAATGGAGCTGGTCGATCTGATGAAGCGCGACGCTTCGCTGGTACATCCGAGCGGGCTCTTCCAGGGCCGCTTGCTGTTCCCCTACGGCTGGGGCGTGGTGATGAGCCGCCTGGAGCGGCGCGACCTGCAGGGCAGCGATTTCGACGAGGTCTTTCCGGCCGCGCGCACGCTGCTGCGCGACGACCTGGCCGAGACGGTCGAGCCGATGGCCTTGCAGCACCGGCTGTGGGGCATGTTCACGGTCAGCTACCCGCACCTGCTGACGCTGCCGCAGCGCGACCGCCTGCGCTGGCACCTGTTCCCCGAGATCCGGCTGCCCGCGCAAGCCACGCTGGACCTCGAACCGCGCGCCGCGCTGCCCGACCTGATGCAGGTGATGGACTTGCAGCAGGAACAACTGGCGCGTACGCTGGGCGTTGGCCACCGCGTCATCCACGGTGCGGCGGGGTCGGGCAAGACGATGATCCTGGTCTACCGCGCCCAGCAGCTGGCGGCAGCGGCCACGCCGGCTCGGCCCGTGCTGGTGCTGTGCTTCAACCGCACACTGGCCGACCGCATCGCGGCGATGCTGCGCTCGCGTGGTGTCGACGAGCGTGTGCAGGTGCGCACCTTCCACGGCTGGTGCCAGGACCTGGTGCGCAGCTACCAGCTCGAGCTGCCCGCCGGGCTGCATGGCGACGAGCACTTCAATGCGCTGGCGACCACCGTCGAGCGTGCCGTGGGCGGCGGGCGCGTGCCGGCGGGCCAGTACCTGGCGGTGCTGATCGACGAGGCACACGACTTCGAGGAAGCCTGGCTGAAGATCGCCGCGCGCATGGTGGCACCCGAGACGAACAGTCTGCTCGTGCTCTACGACGATGCGCAGTCGATCTACCAGACGCGCCGGCGCCGCTTCAGCTTTGCCGGCGTGGGGATCGACGCGCGCGGCCGCACGCAGGTGCTGAAACTCAACTACCGCAACACCGCCGAGGTGCTGGCGCTAGCCGTGCGCTGTGCGGCCGGCCTGCTGCAAGCCCGCGATGCCGACAACGACGACATGCACGACGACGACGCGCTGCCGCTCGTGCCGCCGGCCTCGGCCGGCCGGCGCGGGCCGCTGCCGGTGCTGTTGATCGCGCGCCACGCCGGCGAAGAGGCGGCCTGGGTGGCCGAGCGGGTGGCGGCACATCTGGCGGCCGGCCGCGCTGCCGGTGAGATCGCCGTGCTGGCGCGCAGCAAGGCGCTGTTGCGGCCTTTCGACGCCGCGCTGCGCGAACATGGCATCAACACGCAGTCGATGGCGGCGCCGCAGCACCGGCACTTCGATTGGCGCGCCGACAGCTTGAAGCTGCTCACATTGCACAGCGCCAAGGGGCTCGAGTTCCGGCTCGTCTTCGTCGTCGCGCTGCATTGCCTGCCGATGCGCGGCGAGCCGCTGGCCGAGGCGCTGCGCCTGCTCTACGTGGCGATGACACGCGCCACGCACGAGCTGGTGCTGTCAGCGCATGGCGAATCGCCGGTGGTGCAGCAGGTGCACGAGGCGCTGGCCGCCGTACAGCAGCAGTTTGCCGCCGCGGCTTGACGCCGCGCGGCTCTAGCGCGTGCCGCCCGGGGCCTGGCGCGCTGCTGCGGGCCGCTGCTGCCAGGCCGCGCGCTCGGCGCGTGCCTGCTCGAGCTGGGCATCGAGCTCGGCTTCGCCGATGCGCTTCAAGACGCAGAAGTTGGCCTTGTTCAGCGGGCTGCTCTCGAAGGTGTGCAGCAGCTGGGCACGTTCGCGCCGGGCGTTGTCGTCGGCCCAGCGTGCTTGCTGCGCCGGTTGGTCTCGATGAGCTTGACGAACCGGCGCCGCTTCGGGTGGCGCCGTCGGCTCGGGTGGCGCGGCCGGCTCGCTTCGGCGCTGCTCCTGGCGCTGCGCCTTGACGGCTGCCCGCTCCGCGTCGCGGCGGGCCTGCACTTCGGCGTCGCGCCGCGCCTTGACGATGCCGCGCCGGCGTTCGAGTTCGGCAGTCGCTGCCTCCAGGTGCTCCGCAGCGGGTTCACCGGCCGGCGCACCGTCCAGGTCGAGCCGCTGCGGCGCGGCCACCAGCGCTTTCAGGTAAGCCGTGCTGGTGGTGTGGCGGTGCAGGAAGACCGACAGCGCACGCTTCGTGAACAGGCCCGGCGCGCGGACCTGGATGTCAGCCTGAATGCGCAACTTGAGCGGCTTGGGCGGGCTCGCGAACAGCGCCGGAAACAGCTCGGCGAGCTTGGCCGCCGTCTCGGCCGGTGTCGGCTCGGCGGGCTTGGCGGGCTTGGCATCTGGCGTCGCCGCGGCGGCGGGCGCCGGAGTCGGGGCGGGCTCCGCGCCTGCGGGTGAGGGTTCGATCATGGAGAAGAAGGTCGCGAAGGGAGGGCGCGATTGTCCACGTGCTGGTGCGCGTGGTGTGGCGCTCAGCTTCTCAATCTTGCGGCCAGGCCGGCGCGTGCCGCGTGAGGGCCGCCACCGGCGCGGCGGCGCGCCCCTTGCCGCGTGCCGG
>JANNQO010000062.1:0-10439 GCA_031400795.1 Rubrivivax sp.
ACCGCGCCGTCTACACCGTCAAGTTCGCAGGCTGGGTGTATGTCCTGCATTGCTTCCAGAAGAAGTCCAAGAGCGGCATCAAGACGCCGAAGGAAGACATGGATCTGATCCACGCCAGACTCAAGGCCGCGAATCAGGACTTCGAGGCCTGGCGGGCCCAACAAGGAACACGTCGATGACACGCAACACCGAGATCACGATCGAAGAAGGCAGCACCAACGTCTACGCCGACCTGGGCTACGCCGAGGCCGCCGAAATGCAGCGCAAATCCCAGCTCGCGGCCGAGATCGCCCGGGCCATCAAGGCCCGCCGCCTGACCCAACTGGAAGCGGCCGAACTGCTGGGCATCGACCAGTCCAAGGTCTCGCGCATCACCCGCGGGCAGTTCCGCGGTGTCAGCGAAGCCAAACTCCTGGAACTGGTCACCCGCCTGGGCCACGACGTCAAGATCGTCGTCGGGCCCATCCGCCGCCGCGCCGGCAAGATCGAACTCCAGTTCGCCTGACGGTCCCGCCAATCGCTCGCCGTGTACTGCTGCGTTGTCCACCGCTTCCGATTCAAGAGATGCGCAGACACTACCGCGCATACAGAGACCTGGCATCAGCAGCACCACTCTACCCACCGCCACAACCGGCAGCGGACGCCCCGGCGCCAACTACTCAAACCTGGGTGACAGTGGGCCCACTCTGCGCATTAAACCTCGGATACGACGCGCCCTTCACCGAGTCCACCTTCACAACACCGTCTGCGATCAGGCGAGCCAGCGCCACCTCCACCGATTCCTCCGTGACACCGGTCCCGAGGAACGACTTCAAAGACCGCCACAGCGACGCGGGCTTGGTCGGCCGCTTGTCGCCCATCTTCCGAAGGCTGTCGGTCAGCTTCTTGATCGTCGCCGCAGCGTCCGGCAACAACGGCACTGCCTTCGCACCACCACCGACCGCAGCAGGTACCTTGGTTGCACTCGATGGCGCAGGCACAGCCGCCTTCTTGGCCGCCGGCGGGCTGACCTGCTTCACCACCACCTTCTTCGCCGACGCCACCTTCTTGGCCGGCACCTTCTTGGCGCTCGGCGCGGCAACGGCAGCCTTCTTGGCCACGGCCTTCTTCGCTGGCGCCTGCTTCACCGTGACCGCGGCCTTCTTGGCTGGCGCCTTCTTCGCAGCCACCTTCTTGGCCGCAGGCTTCGCGGGGGCACCCGTCTTCGCCGCCGGCGTTGCCTTCACCGACGGTGCCGGCCTTGCCGACCCATGCCCAACCTGACGCGCCACGAATCCCATCGACCTGGCGTGCTCGAGCATCGGCTCGTAGCCCTTGTCGTTCGCCACCACCACCATCGCCGAGGCTTGGTTGCGCGAAGCGATGTAGCCCATGTAGAACGACAGATGGAAGTCCAGCGCGTTCTTCCCCGTCTTGCTGATCGGCACCGCCGTCACGTCGGCGCCGAACGAGGCGAACCGCTCTTCGACCTGACGCTGATGCGGCCCATGGAACACCCACACCTGGCTCGCGTCCGGCACCAGCGCCCGAAGCTCGTCCTCGGTCGGCTGGACGTTCTCGAAGTCGAGCAGAACGTGCGTGCCGGGCACCGTAGCGCGCAGCGGCGAAACCCGCGCGACCGCTCGTGCCGCCGGGTACTTCAGCGTGTTGCGCGCCAGCTTGTCCTTGACCGCCCGCGCGATGTCGATCTGGCTGTGGTCCGCCACCTGCAGCAGGTAGAGCAACACATCTGCGACCTCCTCGCCGATTCGCTGCTTCGACGCCGGGTCCTGGTGGGCAAGCTGCGACTCCTCGGGCGTCATCCACTGGAAGACCTCCGCCAACTCGGCCGCCTCCACCATCAGGGCGGTGGACAGGTTCTTCGGGGTGTGGAACGGCTGCCAGTCGCGCTCAGCAGCAAAGTGGCGCAGGTCCGCCTGCAACTCGGAGAGGTTCATCCCGGGGTCTCCCTCAGTCTTGATCTCCACCCATCTTGCCAGCACCGTCCAACGCCGCACGCACGCGCCGCCCGACAATGCCCTAGTGATGCAGCCCGACGACACCCTGCTGCTATTCGACTTCACCGACCCGGCGACCGTGAACGACTGGGCCGCCATCGACGACCGGGTGATGGGCGGCATCTCGCGCAGTTGGATGCGACACGACCCGGCGGGCCACGCCGTCTTCGATGGCACGGTCTCGCTGGATCGGAACGGTGGCTTCGCCTCCGTGCGATCCAGCCCGAGCACACGAGGCAAGCCACACGCCACAGCATGCGTGATCGAAGTGTGCGGCGACAACAAGCAGTTCAAGCTCAGTCTCCTCACCGACGACGGCTTCGACAGCCTGAACTACCAAGCCAGCTTCGCGCCCGAAGGTGACGACTGGCAGACGATCCGTCTGCCGCTCGCGGCATTCCGCGCCAGCTTCCGCGGACGCGACGTGCCGGGCGCCCCGGCGCTCGACCCCGCACGCATTCGCCAGGTCGGGCTGATGATCGCCGCCAGACAAGCGGGACCCTTCGCGCTCGACATCCGGCGCATCGGTCTCACCTGAAGCGAACCGCCTGATTGGCTAACCGACGTCTGGCTTTTACAGTCCGCCCACCCTCAAAAGTCTGGAAACCCCATGTCCACACCTCGCGCGCGGCGGTCTCGGCGTCTCTGGCTGCTGACTCTGCTGGGCCTGGCGCTGATGCCCGTCGCTGGCCTGGCCCAGGAATGGCCGAGCAAAGCGGTCACTCTGGTGGTGCCGTTTCCGCCCGGCGGCTCGAACGACGTGGCTGCCCGCGTGGTGGCCGAAAGCGCCAGGAAACGCCTCGGCCAGACGGTGGTGGTCGACAACAAGCCCGGGGCCAACGGCGCCTTGGGCGTTGACGCGGTGCTGCGCGCGCCGAAGGACCACCACACCTTTCTGGTGGCGTCCGACTCGGTGTCGCTGCTGCCTCTGTTCAGGACCACGCCGTGGGACCTGACCAAGACGTTCACGCCGATCGCCGTGTTGTCTTACCAACCCATCGTCGTCGTGACAGGCGCTTCGTCGGGCCTGAAGACGATCAAGGACCTGCAGGCCAGGGCGCGCAGCAAGCCCGATCAGGTGCCCTATGCGAGCTCGGGGCAGGGCTCCCTCCAGCACCTGGTGGGCGAGCTGTTTGCGCAGAACCTGGGTATCAATCTGCTGCACATCCCCTACAAGGGCGGCGGGCAGGCGGTCACGGACGTGATCGCCGGACAAGTCACGGTGGCGGTGCTGGGCGCTGCTGCGGTGCTGCCGCACATCAAGTCAGGCAAGCTGATCGCGCTGGCCGTGAGCACGCGCCAGCGCTCGCCCATGTTGCCCGAGGTGCCCACGCTGGCAGAAAGCGGCGCCGGCGACATCGATGTGCCGCAATGGTCTGCCCTGTTCGCCGTCGAGGGCACCCCCGCTGCCGTGGTCGCGCAGTTGCGGCGCAGTGTCGAAGAAAGCCTGGCCGAACCTGGGGTGAAGCAGCAATTCCTGAACTTCGCGATGGAGTTCGTCGCGACAACGCCTGAGGCGTTTCATCGACGCATGGTGCACGACCGGGAACGCTGGGCCAAGCTCGTCAAGGAACGCAATATCTCTCTGGACTGAGCATGCATGCCAAGTTGAACCGTCCCCACATCGTTCTGGTTCTGGCCGACAACCTGGGCTGGGGCGAACTCGGCTGCTACGGCGGCGGCGCGTTGCGCGGCGCACCCACGCCGCGCATCGACGCGCTGGCCGAAGAGGGCTTGAAGTGCCTGAACTTCAACGTCGAGAGCGACTGCGTACCCACGCGTTCGGCCCTGATGACGGGGCGGCACCCGATACGCACCGGTGCGCTGCAGTCCGTACCGGCCGGGCTGCCACAGGGCATACACCCCTGGGAAAGAACGCTGCCGCAGGTCTTGAAAGAAGCCGGCTATGCGACGGGTATGTTCGGCAAGTGGCACCTGGGCGACCGCGACGGCCGCTTTCCGCATCAGCGCGGTTTCGATGAGTGGTACGGCATACCGCGCACGAGCAACGAAACCATGTTCACCAGCTCGCCGGGCTTCGACCCCACGGTCGTGGACGTGCCGCAGGTCATGCACGGGTTGGCGGGCCAGCCTGCTCGCAACGTAACGGTCTACGACCTGACGAAGCGCAGGCTGATCGACAGCGAGTTGACCGAGCGCGCCATCCACTTCATGCGCCAGCACGCGGCTGATGAGCAGCCCTTCTTTCTCTATGTGCCGCTCACGCACCTGCATTTCCCGACGCTGCCGCATCCCGACTTTGCCGGGCGCAGCGGTGTCGGCGATTTTGCTGACTCCATGATGGAGATGGATCACCGCGTCGGCCAGTTGCTCGACGCCGTGAATCAACTCGGCATTCGGGAAGACACCCTTTTCATCTTCGCCAGCGACAACGGCCCCGAGTTCCGCAGGCCCTGGCGCGGCACGGCCGGGCCGTGGACGGGCACCTACCACACCGCGATGGAAGGCGGCCTGCGGGTGCCGCTGATCGTGCGCTGGCCGGGCCGGGTGGCAAGCGCTCAGGTCAGTGACGACATCGTTCACGTCACCGACCTCTACTCGACCCTGGTTGCCGCCGGCGGCGGCACGGTGCCCGATGACAGGCCCATCGACGGCATCAACCAGTTGGGTTGGTGGACGGGAGCCGCCCTGCGGTCGGCCCGTGAGGGCTTTCTCTTCTACATCAAGAGCGAACTGCGGGCCGCGAAGTGGCGGCACTGGAAACTGCACTTCGTCTTCGAGAGCGAGCCCAACCAGGGCACGCGGCATCTGGAAACGCCTTGGCTGTTCAACCTCAAACGCGACCCGAAGGAAGAGACCGACGCGGCGATGGACGACGGCTGGGTGCGCGGCCCGATGCGTCGAATGGTGATGGCTTTCGAGCAGTCACTGCGCGAGCACCCACCCATCACACCCGGTGCCCCTGACGACATCAACCCGGCTGCACCAGCCGGCCCGGCGCGCGGAGCATGACTGGGTAATTCTCTAGAAGAGGCCGAATCTCGCATACCAGGCGCGAATGCGTGTGTAGAAGGCCGGGTTCTGGACGAAGCCCACGTGTCCTGCGCCCGGATAGACCCACAGCTCGTTCGGAACGCCGTTGGCGTTGAGGATCGATGCCAATCGCTGGTCGGAGCTGAGGGGGTTGGTTGTATCAGGGTCGCCGTGGTGCATGTTGTACGGAATCCGAACTCCAGCAGCCAGGCTCGGCAACGGTGCACTTGGGGGCGATCCGGTGGCCGGATCCTGCACTCCCGCAGCCGCGTGGGAGGCGACACGAAAGGCGGTCGGATACGTCGCCACAGTCGCTGTTGTGACGAACCCGCCATTGCTGTAACCGTGCGCGGCCACACGGTTCATGTCGACATAGCCCAGGCTTGAGAGAATCTCCAGCACCTTGCGTGCGCGCAGGATGTTCGACTGGGTGGCGCCGCGTTCGCCGGCCGCACCCGGCGATCCGATCGGCGCGCCGGTGTCGGTGGCGTGCGTATAGTTGGTCGCGATGCCGACCAGCCCCCAGGTCACCATCTCCGTCGCTGCGGGAAGCATGGCGAGCGCGTTTTGCTCGCCACCGTGACTCAAGAGGACGGCCGCAAACGGCCCCGGACCGCGCGGCTTCAGCAAGATTCCCCGCAGGTCATACGCGACTCCGTCCGTCGTCGCCCTGTAGGTCCACGTCGCGCCCGAGGACGACTCCGGATCGCCGGCAAGCTGAAACGCCGGGCCGGGCCTGCTCGGCCGCAAGGGCAAGGAGCTCATCACCGCGGGCAGGAAGTCGGCCAGCGCGCCCAGCGGCTGGATGGCCGGGTTGACCGCCGGTTGGTACAGGAACAGCTGCCCTTGCTTGGACCCGACATACAGGCCGGTGGCCGCAAAGTAACGGTAGCGATAGCCCTCGTAGGTGCCGCTTTGCGGCGTGCCCTTGAGCAAGTCGGGGTAGGTGCGCGCGCCCCAGTCGAAAGCCAGGTCGGCCAGGTAGGCCTCGGTGCTGCTGCCCCAGGCTATCAAGCGCTCGCCGCTGATTTCGGGCTTGTTGGCGTAGCGGTCGGTTCCGATGGCATCCACTGCGCTGAGCACCGGGAAGGCGATGTCGTCGAACACGTTGTCGCTGACCTGCCCGTCCGGCGGCCAGGTGCGGTTGCCATTGGCTGTGACCACGATGGTCAGCATCGGCCCGCCCACCGAACGCGGGGTGCTGAGCCACGCCGTGCGCGTGCCGACGATCAGCCCATTGAACGAATACCAGCGGTCGGGTGACCCTGGCCAAGCCTGTGCGGTCTGCACGCCCAGGCCGATGTCGCGTGTGCCGTCGGCGATAACCTGTTCGGTTTGCATTTGGCGCCAGGTGTCGGGCCGCAGCAGAGCCGGCTGGCGAATGCCTTGCAGCCTCTGGATGAAGCGGGTCAGCGTCAATGGGGACGTCACCAGCCCGCCCGACCCGCCATAGCCTGGCAGCGTGTACGAGCCATAGGGTCGCGCCACCTGAGCCGGCGCCGGCGCCGGGTACACACCGGGCACCGGCGCTACCAACGGGGCGCCCGCGCGGTCGTAGTGGTGCGGCTCGGCCGGCGTGATATTGGACGGCCAAACCTCGCCAATGCGCACCCGCCCGGTGGACAAGGCTTCGCGCCCCATCAGCGTGCTCAGTTGCTCGTCCAGCGGCCGTCCATCCACGGTTTCAGCCAGAAAGCCCAACCAGCAGTAGCCGGTGTTGTTGTAGGCGTAGCGCGCTCCGGGCGCGAAGTCCAGCGTCATGCGCAGCAGGCGATAGCGCAGCACGTCCTTGCAGTCGGTCAACGTCCTGCCGGCGTCGAAATACCACGAGCCCATCGGGTCGGGCGACACCGCACGGTCGAGCCCCCATGTGTGCGTCAGCAGTTGTCGCACCGTCACATTTTTGATGCGGGCGTCGGCCGGCTCGGCCGCCATGAAGGCCGACACGTAGTTCCAGGCGGGCACGTCGAGCTGCACCGTGCCTTGTTCCACCAGTCGCATGACGGCGGTGGCGGCGAAGGTCTTGGACGAGCTGCCAAGCCGGTACTCCAGCCAGGGTGAGGTGGGGATGCGCAGATCGCGGTCGGCCCAGCCGTAGCCCTGGGCGTAGATGATGCGGTCGCCCCAGGCCACTACCACCGACACCCCGGGCTGGCCGTAGGTCGACAGGTAGTTCAACGCCGCGCGGTCAACGCCGGCAAAGTCGGGGTCGATCGGCCCGGTTTGCGGAACCTGGGCTTGCGCTTGTGCGGCCACCAAAGCACCCACCAAAGCGCCCACCAGCGTGATGGGGGCCAAGACCCGCCGAATCCATGCGCACCCCTGCTTCATCTTCGATCCTTCGAGTCAGGACGCTCGATGATATGGGCCCTGCGTTAGCCGTTCGCTATGCCGGCGGCGCCGCGCTCTTCGGCGGTCAGCATCAAGGACGGCCCGCTGCACATTGGAGCGTCGGTGCAGAACAACGAACTGCTGGCCAAGATCGGGCGCTGTTCATCACCGGGCAGACCATCGGCGCTTCGGGCGGCTTCGCGATGATTTGAGCCCGCCGCCGATGCAGGCTGCTTTCTGGCATCTCACCCAAGCCTGATTGCCACCTCCGCTTCACAGTTCTTTAACGCGTTTGTCGCACAGCGTCGCCATCCTCAGCGGATTAACCCCAAGGAGGCCGCATGGCACAAATCATCCGTGACGACGACGGCGTCACCAATCCCAGCCGGAACCCCTCGCTGGACCAGGTGGTCGAGCAAGCGATCCGCCGCCAGCCCAGCCGGCGCGCGTTGCTGAAGGCCGGCTTCGGCGCAGCCAGCATTCCCTTCCTGGCCGGCGCACTCGCCGCGTGCGGCGGGTCCGATGGCAACAACAGCGTCGCCACGACACCCGCAGCGTCCACGCCACCGGCCGAGCGCATGCTCGGCTTCGCTGCCGTGGCCACCGCCGGTGGCGACACAGTGGTGGTGCCCGCCGGCTACACAGCCGCCGCGTTCCTGCCCTGGGGCGAACCACTCACCGCCAACGCTCCGGCCTGGATGGCCGACGCCAGCAACACCGCCGCCGATCAGGAACAGCAGATCGGCGACAACCACGACGGCATGCACTTCTTCGGCTTCAGCGCCGCCGGCAATGCGCCGGGCGATCGCAGTGACGAAGGCCTGCTCGTGATGAACCACGAATACATCAACCCAGAGTACTTCTACGCGCCGGGCAGCGACGCCGCCAACTGGCTGCTGCCCTTCACGCTCGAGAAGGCCCGCAAAGGGCAGGCCGCACACGGCGTCTCGGTCTCGCACATCCGCCGCGGCAACGATGGTGCGTGGACGCATGTCAAGGCGAGCCCCTACAACCGCCGCATCCACGGCAACACGCCGATGCAGCTGCAGGGCACGGCGGCCGGCCACATGCTGCTGCGCACCGCCGCCGACCCCGACGGCATCGAAGCGCTGGGCACGCTGAACAACTGCGGCAACGGCTTCACGCCCTGGGGCACCTACCTGACCTGCGAAGAGAACTTCAATGGCTACTTCGGCTGGAACGGCACGCGCACGCCGAATTCGCTGGAGAACCGCTACGGCCTGGCCGCCGCGGGCTTCGGCTACCTGTGGCACACGGCCGACCCGCGTTTCGACATCAACGCCACGCCCAACGAGCCGAACCGCTTCGGCTGGATCGTCGAGATCGACCCGTTCGCACCGGCGAGCAAGCCGGTGAAGCGCACGGCGCTCGGCCGCTTCAAGCACGAAAACGCCGAACTCGTCGTCGCGTCGAACGGCAAGGTGGTGGTCTACATGGGCGACGACGAGCGCAACGAGTACCTGTACAAGTTCGTCTCGTCCGGCACTTTCGATCGCGCGAATCCGACGAGTGCTGCCCACCGCAACCTGCTCGCCGAGGGCACGCTGTACGTGGCCCGACTCGACGCGGGTGCGAGTGCCGGCGACAGCATGGGCAACGGCACCTGGATCCCGCTTGCCTTCGGCCAGAACGGCCTGACCGAAGCCAACGGCTTCACGAGCCAGGCCGATGTGCTGATCCGCTCGCGCCAGGCCGCCGACCGGGTCGGTGCGACGATGATGGACCGCCCGGAGTGGGTGGCCGCCAATCCGAAGAAGGCCGGCGAGGTGCTGGTCACGCTGACCAACAACAACCGCCGCGGCGGCACCACCAGCAACGAGGCCGCCGGTACCACCACGGCCGGCTCGGCACGCCCGCCGGTGGACGAAGCCAACCCGCGCGCCAACAATGTCTGGGGCCACATCCTGCGCTGCAACGATGCCGGCGGCGACGCCACAGCGCTCACTTTCACGTGGGATCTGTTCCTGCTCGCCGGCCAGCCCTCGGTGGCCGCACCGCGGGCGCCATCGTCCAACGTCAATGCCGACAACCTCTTCAACAGCCCCGACGGCCTGGCCTTCGACAGTTTCGGCCGCTTGTGGATCCAGACCGACGGCAGCTACGCCAACAGCGGCGACTTCGCCAACATGGGCAACAACCAGATGCTGGTGGCCGACCCGACGACCAAAGAGATCCGCCGTTTCCTCGTCGGCCCGTCGGGCTGCGAAGTCACCGGCATCAGCTTCACGCCCGACCGCACGACGATGTTCGTCAACATCCAGCACCCGGGCGAACTCGGCAGCCACCCGCGTGCGCCCAGGGACGCAGCCGGTGCCGTGTTCACCGACAACTTGGTCGCGCGCAACGCCACGGCGTTCTCGCAATGGCCGACCGCAGGCGCGCGGCCGCGCGCGGCGACCGTGGTGGTGCGGCGCAATGACGGGGGACCGGTCGGGAGCTGACTCGGCGCAGCAGGCGCGGGCCCGAGCAGCGCTGCCGCCGCGCGGCCTTGTGCGCGCCGCTCTCCGATCTGCGCGCAGCGCATGCAACCGTAGGGCCTCAACCGCCCTTCGCAGACCCGCGGCGAGTCACTCCGACTTCAGCTTCTGCTCGAGGACCACGCGCTTGTAGATGAACAACTCGTCGCTCACCTGCTTCTGATACTCCTCGGCGGAGTTGCCGACCACGATGGCGCCAGTGGCTTCGATGCGCCCTTTCACGCTGGCGTCGGCCAAAGCCGCCTTCACGGCTGCATTCAATTTGTCGACCACTTCCTTGGGCGTGCCTTTGGGTGCAGACACACCCAGGAAGGACATGCGGTTGACAGACGCCAGCCCTGCTTCGGCGAACGTCGGCACGTCTGGCAGGCTGGCCAGACGTTTCGGCGCCGCGACGACGATGGGAATCAAGCGCTTGTCTTTGATGAAGGGCAGCGCCGACGGCAGGTTGTCGACAATGATGGGCAATTGCCCCGCAACAACGTCATTCAGGGCAGGACCGGACCCGCGATACGGAATGTGGGTGACGTAGACCTTGGCCATGCTCTTGTACAGCTCGGCCAGCATGTGGCCAACGCTGCCATTTCCAGCGCTGCCGTAGCTGTACTTGCCGGGGTTC